>NZ_KV811290.1:144952-180008 GCF_001813025.1 Pseudomonas sp. HMSC066A08 | reverse complement strand
CGGATAACCGCAAGCGGTTATTCGCCCTACCGCCGGTCCAGCGAGCCTGGGTAGGGCGAATAACGCCAACGGCGTTATCCGCCGGATGCACCGGGCCGGATATCGGCGCAACGAAAAAAAAGGGCCTCGTCCGAGGCCCCTTTTCTTTTCCGGCGCTACATCGCTCAGGACGCCGCGCGGCTTACCGTGCCGGCGCCGGCAGGCTCCTTCGGCGCCAGGTTGAAGGCGTAGTACAGGACAGTCAGCAGCAGGATGAACGGTGGGCCGATGTAGAGGGCGATGCGGGTGTCCTCGAAGAAGGCCATCAACACTACCACCATCACCAGGAATGCCAGCGCCAGGTAGGAACTGACCGGGTACAGCCACATGCGGTATTGCAGCTTGTCGCGCTCGGCCGGGCTGAGCGTCTTGCGGAAGCGCAACTGGGCCAGCAGGATCATCGCCCAGGTCCAGATCGCGCCGAAGGTGGCGATGGAGGTCACCCAGACGAATACCTTCTCCGGCACCAGGTAGTTCAGCAACACGCCCAGCAGCAGCGCCAGGATCGACAGGATCAGCGCCCGGCGCGGTACGCCGCTGCGCGAGGCCTTGCCGAAGAAGGCCGGGGCCTGGCGATGCTGGGCCAGGCTGTAGAGCATGCGCCCGGTGCTGAAGATGCCGCCATTGCAGGACGACAGCGCGGCGGTGATCACCACGAAGTTGATGATCCCGGCGGCGGTCTTGATGCCCATGCGCTCGAAGGTCATCACGAAGGGGCTGCCCTGGGTGCCGATCTCGTTCCACGGATAGAGCGACATGATCACGAACAGCGAGCCGACATAGAACAGCAGGATACGCCAGAACACCGAGTTGATCGCGCTGGGAATGGTCTTGGTCGGGTTACGTGCTTCGCCGGCGGTGAGGCCGATCATTTCCACCCCGAGGTAGGCGAACATCACCATCTGCAGCGACATCAGCACGCCCTGGATGCCGTTGGGCATGAAACCGCCGTGGGCCCAGAGGTTGGAGATGCCGGTGGCGATGCCGTCGTTGCCGAAGCCGAAGGCGATCATGCCGATGCCGACCACCACCATCGCCAGGATGGTGACGATCTTGATCAGGGCGAACCAGAACTCGAACTCGCCGAAGGCACGCACCGCGATGAGGTTGATCGTGCCCATGCTCGCCAGGGCCGCCAGGGCCCAGATCCAGCGCGGCACGTCGGGGAACCAGATACCCATGTAGACGGCGACGGCGGTGATCTCGGCGACACAGGTCACCAGCCAGAGGAACCAGTAGTTCCAGCCGGTGATGAAGCCCGCCAGCGGGCCCAGGTAGTCCTTGGCGTACTGGCTGAAGGAACCGGCCACCGGATTGTGCACCGCCATCTCGCCGAGGGCGCGCATGATCACCAGGATCGCCAGGCCGCCGAGGATGTAGGAGATCATGATGGCCGGGCCGGCCATCTGGATGGCCTTCGCCGAGCCCAGGAACAGGCCGACGCCGATACAGGCGCCGAGTGCCATCAGGCGGATGTGTCGCTCACCGAGCTCGCGCTTCAGGGAGCCGTCTTGAACCTTCTGTTCGCCGACAGACGACATGGGAACAACCTCATTTTGTTATTGAGATAGATCAGTTGCGGACTCGCTCGTGCGGTCGGGGTAGGGAAGCGGATTTCGCCAACGGCGCGGCCCCTGCGCGATACCGCACAGCGGGCGACGACGGGGCGTCATAGGTTCCAGGACTGCACACCGGAAGAGGCTGTCCGCTCTCGTGGAGCGAACGTGGGCATTGCGGGAGTCGACTACAACTGAGGTCGGGCCGGAGTTTTACACAAGATTTCAAGGCCGTCATGCCCCGCGATGGGGCAACTGGACCAAAGGCGTAAGGACCGCCAACGCTGAATGGATTCACTCCCTGGGCCGCGCGCGCAGCAGGGACAGCGGCCGGCCGAGCCGGGGGGTGGACGGTTTCGCGCTGGCCTTGCAGGCGCCAGCTGCGCTCGAGCAGCCGGCTGCGCTGCATGGGGTCAGCGCAGGGGTTCGCGGCAGCGGAGGTCGCGGTAGGGGCCGTCGAGCCTGACCCAGCCGTCTCCCGGCGAGGTCTGCATGCAGGCGACCTGGCCGTCGAGCTTGCTCTGCCATTTGTAGAAGGGCGCCGGCGCGGCCTGCGCCGCGAGGCCGGAGAAACCCGCCAGGACGACACCGACGAGAAGGGGGAAAAGTGTGCGCATCGACATTCCGGACCCGAAACACAAGGAACTCAGACAGACACTCTAACCCCTGCGCCACGCCGCTCCAATCCTCGGTCGTCCGATTGCCGCCGGGGAGATTTTCCTTGCACGAATGACAGCAGGGTTGCAGCGGGACAACTAGACTTCCCCCCAGGTGCGGATGAATTGCGCAGCTACAGGCGGTGCGAGCATGGGTGCATCAGAACGATCCACGAACGACCCTTCCGAGCTGCAACCCTGCAGTCTCCCTGCCTCCGCTTCTCCTCGAAAAAGCCGTCTCCGCCAACGCCTGATGCTGATCGGCTTCGCCTTGCCGATCCTCGCCGCGGTGGGCATCGTGGTACTTCACGAAGCGCACACCTCGCGGCTGCAGGCACGCGAGCTGGCACGCTATGCCGCGACCCTGGACTACGAGGTGCGCCAGGGTCCCAGCGAGGCCATCCTGTTCCCGGCGGACGGCCCCTTCGACCGCCGCCTCGGCTACCAGTTGCTGCCTTCGTTCATGCAGCGCCTGTACGACCGCGACTACGTCATCACCCGCCAGGCACACTTCTCCCCGGCGCTGATGCGCTACGCCGAACACCGGCTGTTCCCGCCCTACGCGGAAAAGGCCCAGGCCGGGCTGGACATCGCCGATTGCCGCGGCGTGCCGATCTACGACTTCCGCTATCCGCAACGGCGCTACGCGAACTTCGCCAGCCTGCCGCCGCTGGCGGTGCAGAGCCTGCTGTTCATCGAGAACCGCGACCTGCTCGATCACGAACGCCCCTACCTCAACCCGGCGGTGGACTGGGGTCGCTTCACCCAGGCGGCGCTGTCGCAGGTCGGCAAGATGCTCGGCTTCAGCGCGCACTCCTCCGGCGGCAGCACCCTGGCGACCCAGATCGAGAAATACCGCCACTCTGCCGAAGGGCGCACCGGCAGCATCGGCGACAAGCTGCGGCAGATGCTCTCGGCCAGCGTACGCAGTTATCGCGAAGGCCCGGCCAACTTCGCCGCGCGCCAGGACATCGTGCTCACCTACCTCAACTCGGTGCCGCTATCGGCGGCGCCGGGCTACGGCGAGGTCACCGGCCTGGCCGATGGCCTGTGGGTCTGGTACGGCGCCAACTACCGGCAGGTCGGCGAGGCCCTCGACGGCAAGGCCGGACTCGCCGCCCAGGGCCTGGCCCTGCGCCAGGTGCTGGCGCTGATGATCGCCCACCGCCGGCCTTCCTTCTATCTGGCGCCGCGCGGCCGCGACGAGCTTGACCGGATGACCGACAGCCACCTGCGGGTCCTGACCCAGGCCGGCGTCATCGAGGCGCCGTTACGCGATGCGGCGCTGGCGCAGAAGCTGGCGTTCCGCGACCCACGCAGCCAGCCGACGGTGCAACCGCTGCCGACCAACAAGGGCGTGACCCTGGCTCGCACCCGCCTGGCCGGGATGCTCGGCGTGCCACTGTACGACCTCGACCGTCTCGACCTGCGGGCCAATACCACCCTCCAGCACGAGTTGCAGGAAAGCGTCAGCGCCTACTTGCAGAAACTCGCCGACCCGGACTACGCCGCCCAGCTCGGGCTGATCGGCGAACGCCTGCTGACCCCGACCTCGACCCGCTCGGTACGCTACAGCTTCACCCTGTTCGAGCGTACGCCGAGCGGCAACCAGGTGCGGGTGCAGACCGACAACACCGACCAGCCCTTCGACATCAACGAAGGCAGCAAGCTGGAGCTGGGCTCCACCGCCAAGCTACGGGTGCTGGCCAGCTACCTGGAGACCGTCGCGCAGATCCACCGCGACTATGGCGGCATGAGCGTCGCCGAGCTGCGCAAGGTGGAAGTGGAGCCGCTCGATTTCATCCTCCGCTGGGGCATCGACTACCTGGTCGCCAGCCGCGACCGCGATCTTTCCGCGATGCTCCAGGCGGCCATGGAACGGCGCTATTCGGCCAGCCCCTACGAGAGCTTCTTCACCGGCGGCGGGCTGCACACCTTCAACAACTTCCGCAAGGAAGACAACGGCCGCCGGCCGATGCTGCTGGAAGCCCTGCGCGAATCGATCAACCTGCCCTTCGTGCGCCTGCTGCGCGACCTGATCCGCCACGACATCTACCAGAACGCCGGGAGCAAGGTGCAGTTGCTGGCCGACGACAAGGACCCGCGCCGCGCCGACTACCTCGACCGTTTCGTCGACAAGGAAAGCCAGGTCTATCTGCGCCGCTTCTGGGTCAAGTACCGCGACAAGGACGCCAACCAGCGCCTGGAGACCTTCCTCGACGGCCTGCGTCCCTGGCCGGTGCGGCTGGCCGCGATCCACCGCTACCTGCAGCCACAGGCCGACCTGGCGAGCTTCAGCGCCTTCCTCCGCGAACGCCTGCCCCGCGGCAGCCTGACCGACAAGCGCGCCGCCGAGCTGTACGAGCGCTACGGCCCGGGCAGGTTCAACCTCAACGACCAGGGCTACGTCGCTCGCGTGCACCCGCTGGAGCTATGGCTGCTCGGCTATCTGCAGAAGCAGCCGCAGGCGACCTTCGGCGAGGCGGTAGCGGCCAGCGGCGCCGAGCGCAAGGAGGTCTATGGCTGGCTGTTCAAGTCGCGGCACAAGAACGCCCGCGACAAGCGCATCCGCATCCTGCTGGAGGTGGAGGCCTTCCTCGACCTGCACCAGCAATGGAAGAAACTCGGCTATCCCTTCGATCACCTGGTGCCCTCCTACGCCACCGCCCTGGGCAGCTCCGGCGACCGCCCGGCGGCGCTGGCCGAACTGATGGGGATCATCGTCAACGATGGCGTGCGCATGCCGACCCTGCGCCTGGAGCACCTCGACTTCGCCCTGGGTACGCCCTACGAGACGCGCTTCGCCCCGGAAGCCACCCTCGGCCAGCGGGTTATGACCTCGGAGGTCGCCACCACCCTGCGCAACGCGCTGTCCCAGGTGGTCGACGCCGGCACCGCGCGGCGCCTGCAAGGCACCTTCAGCCGTCCGGACGGCGCGCCACTGGTGATGGGCGGCAAGACCGGCACCGGCGACAACCGCCTGCAGACCTTCAGCGCCGGCGGCCACGTGCGCAGTTCGAAGGCACTGAACCGCACCGCCACTTTCGTCTTCTACATCGGCCCGCGGCACTTCGGTACCCTCACCGCCTACGTCGACGGCAGCGAGTCGAGCCAGTTCAAGTTCACCTCGGCCCTGCCAGTGCAGGTACTCAAGGGCATGGCACCGCTCCTCAGGGACTACCTCGACCCACGCACCGCCACCCGCTGCCAGGTACCGTTGTCGCCGCAACAGATCGGCCGCCTGTAGCGGTTCAGCGCACCGGCCAGTACCAGGCCGGCCGGTCCAGCTCGCGCAGCCCCTGGATGCGGGTCTCGCCAAAGTCCTTCTCCAGCCCCAGCGAATGGCATTCCGGGTGCTCTTCGAGCGTCGCGACAAGCCGCGCGGCGTGCGACACCACCAGCACCTGGGAGTGCTGCGCGGCCTGGCCGACGAGGCGCCCGAGGGCCGGCAGCAGGTCGGGATGCAGGCTGGTTTCCGGTTCGTTGAGCACCAGCAGCGCCGGCGGCCGCGGCGACAACAGGGCGGCGATCCACAGCAGGTAGCGCAGGGTGCCGTCCGACAGCTCCGCGGTGCGCAGCGGCCGCAGCAGGCCGGGCTGCTCGATCAGCACTTCGAAGCGCCCTCCCGGGTTGTCGATGTGCAGGCGACTGCCGGGAAAGGCATCGTCCACCGCTTCGTCCAGCGCCGCCGCGTCGCCGATCTCGCGGATGGTCTGCAGGGCCGCGGCCAGGTCGGCGCCGTCAGCGCCCAGCACCGGTGTATGGGTGCCGATCTGCGGACGCCGCGCCGGCGCCTCGGCGTCGCTGCGGAAATGGTCGTAGAAGCGCCAGGAGCGGATCCGCTCGCGCAGGCCGAGCAGTTCCGGTACCTGTCGCGGGTCCACCGCCGCGCCCAGCATGCTGTCGAAGGTGGCGAGATGCTGCGCCGCTACTTCCCAGCGACCGCCGCCGCGTGCGCGCAACAACGGCCCGCGTCGGTCGACGAGGACATTGGCCGGGCGCAGGAACGGGCCGGCCCAGATACATTCGCGCTTGATCACCGGGTCGAGACCGAACTTGCTCTGGCTTGGCTCCGGCAGGCCGAGGTCGATGCAATAACCGAAATCCTCCCCGGCGAAACCCAGGCGCAGGTTCACCGACTGCCGGCGCACGCTGCCTTCGATCGGCTGGGCGCCACTGCGCATGGCCCGGCTGATGTCCTCCGGTCCCGCCCACAGGGTCGATGGCAGGCCGCCCTCGCGCGCCAGCGACGGGATCACTTCGCCGCGCGCGCTGTCCGCCAGCAGGCGCAAGGCCCGGTAGACGTTGGACTTTCCGGCGCCGTTGGCGCCGGTGATCAGGTTCAGGCGCCGCAGCGGCATCACCAGGTCGCGCAGGGTGCGGTAGTTGGACACCGCCAGGGTGGTCAGCATGGCTGCTCTCGAAGGAACGGAAACGCGGCCGATTGTAGGCCAAATGCCGCATCGCTTACTTGAGCCCGGCTACCCCGGCGACGATCAACCCGACAGAAACCAGCTTCACCGCCGTCAGGCTCTCGTCAAGCAGCAGGACGCCGAGGAACACCGTGCCCAGCGAGCCGATCGCGGTCCAGATCGGATAGGCGACGCTGACCGGCAACTCGCGCAGCGCCAGGGTCAGGAAATAGATCCCGCCGATCGCCGCGACCACCGTCAGCAGCGACGGCCAGAGCCTGCCGAAGCCGTTGGAGAACTTCATGCCCATGGCGAAGGCGACCTCGAAGGCCGCCGCCACCAGCAGATGGAACCAGGCCATGGCGGCTCCTCAGACCGACCGCGCCAGCGCCAGCAGGCGCTGTTCCGCCTCGGCGCAGGAGTCCAGGAAGGACCTGCCGCCGGATTCCTCGCCTTCCGCCGCGACCACCGTGACCTCGTCGATGCCGATGAAACCCAGCGCGGTGCGCAACCAGGGATCGGCGTGGTTCATCGCCTGGTTCTCGCCGCCCGGGCCGAAGCCATGGCCACCGCGACTGGTGACGATCAGCGCACGCTTGCCACGCAGCAGTGGCCGGTACTGGGCGACGCCATTGTCGAGGACGAAATCGAAGGTCACCCCGAGGCGCACGATCTGGTCGACCCAGGCCTTCAGGCCGCTGGGCACGCTGAAGTTGTACATCGGCGTGGAGATCACCAGCAGGTCGCTGTCGAACAGTTCGCCGACCAGTTGGTCGCTCAGCGCCAGGTCGGCCTGCATCGCCAGCGAACGCTGCTCCGGCTGGGGATGGAAGGCGGCGGCAACGAAGGCCTCGGTGACCGCCGGAAGCGGTACCCGGCCGACTTCGCGGCGCGCCATGCGGGCCTGTGGATGGGCTTCGCGATAGGCCTCCAGGAAAACCTCGGCGAGACGCCGGGACTGCGAGCGCTCGCCTCGCGGGCTGGCATGCACTGCAAGAATTCTACTCATCTGTATCTCCTTGGATTCGGCTAGACTCGAATGGCCTCAAGGCCCTTCGTCTTGAACCAGAAGTTATTGGCAGCGAGGGTTCCCGACAAATGAGCAATAGTTGTTCAGGATGAATTCAGTTCATCCATGGAGATTCCAATGTTCGCTTCCCTGCCGCTGACCGCGTTGCGCACCTTCGAATCGGCGGCCCGCCAGTCGAGCTTCAAGGCCGCCGCCGAGGAGCTCGCGGTAACGCCAACCGCGGTTTCCCACCAGATCCGTTCGCTGGAAGCCTGGCTCGGCGTTCCGCTGTTCCAGCGCCTGCCACGGAAAGTGCGCCTGACCGACTGCGGCGAACGGCTGTTCCGCAGCCTGCACGGGGCCCTGCTGGAAATTTCGCAGAGCGTCGACACGCTGCGTCCGCAGCGCAGCGGCGGCAACCTGACGGTCTCCACCACCCCGGCCTTCGCCGCCCTCTGGCTGGTGCCGCGTCTCGGCCGCTTCTACGCGGCGCACCCGCAGATCAACCTGCGCCTGGATACCAACTGCGAAGTCCTCGACCTGCACCAGGACGCCAGCATCGACCTGGTGATCCGCTATAGCCTCGACGACTATCCGAACTTCTACGGTCTCTGCCTGTTCGACGAATGCTTCGCGGTCTACGGCTCGCCGGCCCAGGTCGCCCTGGCCGCGGAGCGGCAGCCGACCCTGATCAGCGTGCGCTGGCACAATTCCAGGCTTTACGCCCACGGCTGGGAGGCCTGGTGCGCGCGGGCCGGCGAAGACTGGATGGACGGCCAGCCGGTGATCCGCCAGTACGACGAGGAGCACTATGCCCTGCAGGCGGCCATCGCCGGCCAGGGTCTGGTGCTGGCCAGTTCGATCCTGGTTTCGGAAAGCGTCGCCAGCGGCCTGCTGCAACCCTACAGAGCGGATATCAGTGTCGACGGCGCCGGCTACAGCGCGCTATGCGTGCCCGGACGGGAACGTCATCCGCCGGTGAAGGCATTCTTCGAATGGCTGAGGCTGGAGGCACGGCAGTCGGGCCACGCTTGCCGGCTGGAGCGGGACGCCTGAGCCGCGCAGCGGGACTGGGACAACGCGGCTGCCGTTATCCGTCCTGCGCGGCCAGGCGCAGCAGCCGCCGGAAAAAACGACAGCCCGCACCTTGCGGGGCGGGCCGTCTCCATGCGCGGGCGCTTCACCCGCCCGCAGGTTCGATCAGCGCTGGGTTACCGGAGCGGCGGAACCCTGGTGCGCCTCGCGGTACTCCTGCTCCGCATCGTCGAAGCGCTTGAGCATGCTCGTCGAAGGCGCCTTGCCGAGCAGGCTGAAGACGACGATGGCGACGCTGGCGAAAAGGAAGCCGGGGATGATCTCGTAAAGGCCGGTCCAGCCCAACAGGTTCTTCCACAGGATCACCGTCGCCGCGCCGACGATCATGCCGGCCAGCGCGCCGTTGCGGGTCATCCGCTTCCACAGCAGGGAGAACAGCACCAGCGGGCCGAAGGCGGCGCCGAAGCCGGCCCAGGCATAGGACACCAGGCCGAGCACACGGTTTTCCGGGTTGGAGGCCAGCCAGATGGCGATCACCGCCACCAGCAGCACCATGGCGCGACCGACCCAGACCAGTTCCAGCTGGCTGGCGCCCTTGCGCAGGAAGGCCTTGTAGAAGTCCTCGGTGAGCGCCGAGGAGCAGACCAGCAGTTGGCAGCTCAGGGTGCTCATGACCGCGGCGAGGATGGCGGACAGCAACACGCCGGCGATCCACGGGTTGAACAGGATCTTGGCCAGTTCGATGAATACCCGCTCGGGGTTCTCGCTGACCGCGCCGGCCTGCTCCGGATGCGCCTGGAAGTAGGCGATGCCGAAGAAGCCCACGGCCACGGCGCCACCGAGGCAGAGGATCATCCAGGTCATGGAGATGCGGCGCGCGGCCGGGATCGATTTCACCGAGTCGGCGGCCATGAAGCGCGCCAGGATGTGCGGCTGGCCGAAGTAGCCCAGGCCCCAGGCCATCAGCGAGATCACGCCGATGAAGGAGGCGCCCTTGAGCATATCGAAGCTGGTCGCGTCCTTCAGCTCGATGGCGGTGAAGGTCGGCTCGACGCCGCCGGTGGCGAGCATCACGATCACCGGGGTGAGGATCAGCGCGAAGATCATCAGCGAGGCCTGCACGGTGTCGGTCCAGCTCACCGCGAGGAAGCCGCCGATGAAGGTGTAGGCGATGGTCGCCGCGGCACCGGCCCACAGCGCGGTCTCGTAGGAGAAGCCGAAGGTGCTCTCGAACAGGCGCGCACCGGCGACGATGCCGGAAGCGCAGTAGATGGTGAAGAACACCAGGATCACCAGGGCCGAGAAGATCCGCAGCAGGCGGCTGTTGTCCTCGAAGCGGTTGGTGAAGTAGTCGGGCAGGGTCAGCGCGTTGCCGTTGTGCTCGGTCTGCACCCGCAGGCGGCCGGCGACGAACAGCCAGTTGAGGTAGGCGCCGACGATCAGGCCGATGGCGATCCAGCTTTCGGACAGGCCGGACAGGTACACCGCGCCGGGCAGGCCCATCAGCAGCCAGCCGCTCATGTCGGAGGCGCCGGCGGACAGCGCCGTGACGAAGCTGCCGAGGCTGCGGCCGCCGAGGATGTAGTCGGAGAAGTTATTGGTGGAGCGATATGCCGCCAGGCCGATCAGGACCATGGCCGCGATGTAGATCACGAAGGTGATCAGCGTGGGCGTATTGACACTCATAGGGACTCCCCTATTGCTTGTTTTTATCCGGGCCCTTGCGTGTGCAAGCAACGGGTAGCGGGCCCTTGGTTGGCAGAATGGCGCTTGTGGCGTCACTCCGTGAGCGCTTGCCGGAGCAAGCCGGAAACGTGGGTGGCCTCAAACGAGTCCGAACAGGCCCACGCCTCACGATCCCTCCCCTGTCGGGCAGGGAAAATCGTCCTTTATGGTCCGTTCCGGGCACGCACCGGAACGGCGGTCATTTCCCTCGGCGTTCGTCGCGGCGAACCCCGGAAACCGACCCGGGCGCCAAGGCGCCCGGGAACGGAGTATCACTCGGCGTCGGCCAGCGACAGCAGCGACGCGTTGCCGCCCACCGCGGTGGTGTTCACCGACGTGGTGCGCTCGCTGACGAAACGCAGCAGGTAGTTCGGCCCGCCGGCCTTGGGACCGGTGCCGGACAGCCCGTGGCCGCCGAACGGTTGCACGCCCACCACCGCGCCGATCTGGTTGCGGTTGATGTAGAGGTTGCCGACCCGCGCCAGCTCTTCGATGCGACGGGCGGTTTCCTCGTTGCGGCTATGGACCCCCATGGTCAGGCCGAAACCGGTGGCGTTGATCGCCTGCACGACCCTTTCCAGGTCCTGCGCGGCATAACGCACCACGTGCAGCACCGGGCCGAAGTTCTCTTTCTTCAGCTCGTCGATGCCGCTGATCTCGAACGCGACGGGAGCGACGAAGTGACCGTTCAGGTTGCCCGGCACCTTGGTCTCGGCGATCAGCTTGCCGGCGGCCTTCAGCGCGGCGATGTGCTGCTCCAGGCCGGCCTTGGCCTCGGCGTCGATCACCGGGCCGACGTCGCTGACGCGCACGTCGGTCGGGCCGACCTTCAGCTCGGCCATGGCGCCCTTGAGCAACTCGATCACCCGCTCGGCGATGTCCTGCTGCACGTACATCACGCGCAGCGCGGAGCAGCGCTGGCCGGCGCTGGTGAACGCGGATTGTACCGCATCCTTGATCACCTGTTCCGGCAAAGCGGTGGAATCGACGATCATCGCGTTCTGCCCGCCGGTCTCGGCGATCAGGGTGGCGATGGCGCCGGGCTTCTCGGCCAGTTGCCGGTTGATGATGCGGGCGGTGTCGGTGGAGCCGGTGAAGGCCACCCCGGCGACCCGCGCGTCACGGCAGAACACGCCGCCGAGGGTGGCGCCGTCGCCCGGCAGCAGGGCGATAACGTCTTTCGGCAGGCCGGCTTCGAACATCAGTTCGACGGTGCGCGCGGCGATCAGGCTGGTCTGCTCGGCCGGCTTGGCCAGCACGGTGTTGCCGGCCACCAGCGCGGCACTGATCTGGCCGAGGAAGATCGCCAGCGGGAAGTTCCACGGGCTGACGCAGGCGAAGATGCCGCGGCCTTCGTAGAACAGTTCGTTGCGCTCGCCGGTCGGGCCGCGCAGTTCCTCGCGGACCAGGCGCTGGCGGGCCTGCTGTGCGTAGTAACGGCAGAAGTCGACCGCCTCGCGGATCTCGTCGATACCGTCCTGCAACGACTTGCCGGCTTCCAGGGTGCACAGCGCCATCAGCTCGCCGCGCTGGGCTTCCAGCAGGTCGGCGAGTCGTTCGAGGATGCCGGCGCGCTCGTCCACCGGGGTGGCGCTCCAGCGCGGCCAGGCCGCTTGCAACACGTCGAGGGCCTTGCCGGCCTGCTCGGCGGACGCGTACTGGACGCTGCCGACCAGCCTCTCCAGGTCGTACGGGCAACGCACTTCGTGGGCCGGGCCGGAGAGTTTCTCGCCGTTGACGATCGGCGCGGCTTGCCACTGGCGGGTCAGGTGCGGCTTGTAGGCGAGCTCCAGCTCGTTCCACTGATTCTGGATGTTCATGTTGATGCCCTGGGAGTTTTTCCGCCCGGCGCCGAAGATCGCCTGGGGCAGAGGGATACGGTCGTTGGCCAGCGTCTTGAACTGGCGCAGTTGGGTAACCGGGTGCTGGATCAGCGTCTCCACCGGCACGCGCGGGTCCACCAGCTTGTGCACGAAGGAAGAGTTGGCGCCGTTCTCCAGCAGGCGGCGGACCAGGTACGGCAGCAGGTCCTTGTGCGCGCCGACCGGGGCGTAGATGCGCACGTTGCGGCGGTACTTCTCGATCACCGTGTCGTACAGCGCGTCGCCCATGCCGTGCAGGCGCTGGAACTCGAAGTCGCGCTCCTCGCCGCCGGCGGCCCTGGCCTCGTCGGCCAGGGCGAGGATGGCGGTCACGGTATGGGCGTTGTGGCTGGCGAACTGCGGGTAGATCACCCCGCGGGTGTGCTCGCTGAGCAGGTAGCGGGCGCAGGCCAGGTAGGAAGTGTCGGTGCCTTCCTTGCGGGTGTAGACGGGGTAGCCGTCGGCGCCCTGCACCTGGCACTGCTTGATCTCGCTGTCCCAGTAGGCGCCCTTCACCAGACGCAGCGGGATGCGTGCGCCAAGCTCGCGGCCGAGCAGGGTCAGCCACACCAGCACCGGCAGGCAGCGCTTGGAGTAGGCCTGGATGACCAGGCCGAACTCGCCCCAGCCGGCGATGGCCGGGTCGCGCATCAGCTTCTCGTAGAGTTCGAGGGACAGCTCCAGGCGATCGGCTTCCTCGGCGTCGATGGTGATGCCGACGTTCAGCTTGCGCGCGCGCACCGCCAGTTCCAGGACGTTGGCGAACAGCTCGCTGAGCACCCGCTCGCGCTGCGCCACTTCGTAGCGCGGATGCAGCGCCGAGAGCTTGATCGAGATCGACGGCCGCGGCCCCGGACCGACCTGCGGCTCGGCGCCGACGGTGTCGATGGCCTGGCGGTAGTCGGCCATGTATTTCTCGGCGTCGGCGGCAGTCAGCGCAGCCTCGCCGAGCATGTCGAAGGAATAGGTGTAGCCCTGCTCGCGGCATGGACGACCGTTCTTCAGCGCTTCGGAGATGGTCCGGCCAAGCACGAACTGCTTGCCCATCAGCTTCATCGCCTGGTTCATCGCGGCGCGGATCACCGGTTCGCCGGAGCGCTGCACCAGCCGGCTGATGACGCTCGGGGCGCGGCCGTCGGTGCGTTCGTCGATGTTCACCACCTTGCCGGTCATCACCAGGCCCCAGGCGGCGAAATTGACCAGAACGTTGTCGCTCTGGCCGAGATGGCGCTGCCAGTCGGCGGCGGACAGCTTGTCGCGGATCAGCGCGTCGGCGGTCGCCGCGTCAGGCACACGCAACAGCGCCTCGGCCAGACACATCAGCATCAGGCCTTCCTGGGTGTCCAGGCTGTATTGGCGCAGGAGTGCGTCGAGGGTATCGACGGCGTTGTCCCGGCTGCGCACGGTTTCGATCAGTGCGCGGGCATTGCGGCGGATAGCCTCGATGCCGTCGGGACCGGGGTCGGCGAGCTGCAGCAGTTCGCCCAGGTAGGCTTCCTCGTCGACCGCGTAGTTGGCGCTGATGACAGGGAAGAATTCGGCTGCGGACCGGGTCTGGTCCTCGCCCTGCAAGACGTGACTGGCTTTGAACATCACGCCCTCCTCTTGTGGAGCCATTGTTATTGAAAGAAGTCCGGCCAGGCGTCCATTGCCCGGGGCACCGCCGCCGGCGGGTTGTGCCGGCGGCGCGGCACGTCCTGTGGCGCGGGAATACGGATCAGTATGGGTCAGGCCCATTCCGCCGGCGCGAGGCACCAGCGGATAGCGGAATGTAGTGGCTGCGAGAGGGGTGATTCTTGCGAAAGGCTCTGGAGTTTTTGCGGAAAACTCCTGGCCGCGGAACTTTCCCGTTCCTCTTCGCCGGCAGGCATGCGGACATTGCCGCAGCTCGTCGGCACGACGCCATGCAGAGTGGCTACGCGGGTCTACCGACACAAAAAGAAATAATATAACATCCCAACAAATACACCGATCCGACCCCGTCGCCCTTCCTCCGGGAAGGGCCTGGGTTCGCTTTCGCCTGAAAAAAGCCCGACCCATGACCATGGAGCCCGCAATGTCCTCTTCCGGCCTTTTCCCTTCCCGTCCGCTCTGGCCTCTCACGCCACTGGCGCTGGCCTGCCTGATCGTTTCGGGGGAAACGTTCGGCGCCGACGGCCGCCCCAGCGAATTACCCTCCCAGGTGATCACCGCCAACCCGCTGGGCAACGAATCTCCCGCCACACCCAGCAGCGTGCTCGAAGGCGACGAGCTGACCCTGCGTCAGAAAGGCAGCCTCGGCGAAACTCTCAACGGCCTGCCCGGGGTGTCCTCCACCTACTTCGGACCGGGCGCCAGCCGACCGGTGATCCGCGGCATGGACGGTGATCGCATCCGCCTGCTGCGCAACGGCGTCGGTGCGCTCGACGCCTCGTCGCTGTCCTACGACCACGCGGTGCCGGAAGACCCCAACAGCGTCGAGCGCCTGGAAGTGGTACGCGGCCCGGCCGCCCTGCTCTACGGCGGCAATGCCATCGGCGGGGTGGTGAACAGCTTCGACAACCGCATCCCCAGTGAACCCGTCGACGGCATCCACGGCAGCGGCGAACTGCGCTACGGCGGCGCCGACACCACGCGCAGCCGTTCCGGCGCACTGGAGGCCGGCGACGGCAACTTCGCCCTGCACGTGGACGCCGCCAGCCGCGAGTTCAACGACGTCAGGATTCCCGGCTACGCCCATTCCAGCCGCCAGCGGCAGATCGACGGCGACACCGGCAAGCATCGGGTGCGGAACAGCGACGGCCGCCAGGACGGCGGCGCCGTCGGTGGCTCCTATCACTGGGAGCACGGTTACGCCGGCCTTTCCTACAGCGGCTACGACAGCAACTATGGCTCGCCGGCCGAGGACGACGTGCGCCTGAAGATGCAGCAGGACCGCTACGCCTTCGCCTCCGAGATCCGCGACCTCGAAGGCCCGTTCACCTCGCTGAAGCTGGACGCCGCCTATACCAAGTACGAGCACAAGGAAATCGAGGACGGCGAGACCGGCACCACCTTCAAGAACGAAGGCTACGAAGGCCGCATCGAGGCCCGCCACCGCCCGCTCGGCCCGCTGAACGGGGTGGTCGGCGCGCAGTTCGCCAACAGCCGCTTCTCCGCCCTCGGCGAGGAAGCCTTCGTGCCGCACACGGAAACCGACAGCGCCGCGCTGTTCGCCCTTGAGGAATGGAAACTCAGCGACCGCCTCGACCTCAGCTTCGGCGCCCGCCTGGAGCACACCCGCGTGGACCCCGACGCCAAGGGCAACGAGCGCTTCGCCGAGAACGACGGTTCGCAGAGCTTCACCACCGGCAGCCTGTCCACCGGCGCGGTGTACAAGCTGACGCCGATCTGGTCGCTGGCCGCCACCCTCAGCTACACCGAGCGCGCGCCGACCTTCTACGAGCTGTACGCCAACGGTCCGCACGCCGCCACCGGCACCTACGAGGTAGGCGATGCCGACGCGGACAAGGAAAAGGCGGTCTCCACCGACCTCGCCCTGCGCTTCGACAACGGCGTGCACAAGGGCAGCGTCGGGGTGTTCTACAGCCGCTTCTCCAACTACATCAGCCTGCTCGCCAGCGGTCGCCATCGCAACGAGGAAGGCGAAGTGGTCGCCGTCAGCGACGACGAGGCGCTGCCGGAATACCTCTACAGCGGCGTTCGCGCGGACTTCTACGGCGTCGAGGCGCAGGACCGCATCCACCTGCTGGAAAGCCCGTACGGCAACTTCGACCTGGAACTCTCCGGGGACTACACCCGCGCCAAGAACAAGGACACCGGCGAACCGCTGCCACGCATCGCCCCGCTACGCCTGAACACCGCGCTGATCTGGGAGTTGCAGCAGTGGCAGGCGCGGGTCGACGTCGAGCACGCCGCCTCGCAGCACCGCGTACCGGAAGAAGAACTCTCCACCGACGGCTACACCACCCTCGGCGCCAGCCTCGGCTACAACTTCGACCTCGGCGAGAGCCGCTGGCTGGCCTTCGTCAAGGGCACCAATCTGACCAACCAGACCGTGCGCTACGCCAGTTCGATCCTGCGCGACCGGGTGCCGGCGGCGGGACGCGGCATCGAGGCGGGGGTGAAGGTGGCGTTCTGAGACAGGCCGTGCGGGACGAATCCGCTCGGTGGATGACGTCCACGCCGTTATCCGCCCTACACCACTCCCGGTAGGGCGAATAACCGCCTGCGGTTATCCGCCGAAGGTGGCGGATGGCGCTCAGCCCTTGCGCAGCGACTTCGGCGTCAGCCCCAGGTAGCGGCGCATCGCCGTGGTCAGCGCGCTCTGGCTGGAGAAGCCGCACTCCTCGGCGATCCGCACCAGGGGCAGGCGGCTTTCCCGCAGCAACCGCGCGGCGCAGTCGAGGCGGACCTTGAGCAGGTACTGGTGTGGGGTCAGGCCGACGCTGTCCTTGAACTGCGCGTGGAAATGGCTCGGGCTGAGGCAGGCGACCTGGGCCAGTTCGGCGACCGTGATGCGCCGTGCCAGGTTCCGCACGATATGCGCGTCCAGGCGCTCCAGGTCGAGCGGCCCGCTGGCCGCCAGGGGCTGCTGCTCGCCGAACAGGCGCAGGTGCAGGGCGCGGATCAGCACTCCGCCGAGGGCACGGGTCAGCAGCGGGTCGCTGCCGTAGCGGGCCAGTTCGGCGCCGGCGTAGCTGAGCAGGTTCTGGAAGTCGGCGTCCAGGGTCGGGTAGCGCGGCGCCTCGAACAGGCGCGCGAGCAGGTCGGGGTCTTCCGGGGTCGGGTTGTCCTCGCCCAGGTCGATGATCAGCATGCGATTGTCGCCCACCCCGGCGAACACGTGGCCCGCCTCGCCCGGCACCAGGCAGGCGCGCATCCGGCAGACTTCCCCGCCACAACCGTTGACCTCGAATTCGGCACGCCCGGCCAGCGACATCACCAGTTGGTGATGCTCGTGGGCGTGGGTGTGCGACTGGTCGGGCAGACAGATGAGGCGGGTGTCGAACATGAACGGCAACTGCTCAATTTTTGCGCACTCTACTCGACTTGCCCGACGCTGCCCAGCACCTTGCCGCAAGTGGTACCCGCGTACCGCGTGCTGCGTGGAAACCTTCGGCAACATCCTTGAACGGACAGGGATTGAAACCCGCCCCCGGGGCCCCATCTAGACTCTCATGTTTCAGTCAGTCAGGTGCCTCATGAGCGACCAGGACGTTAATCCCGAACACATCAGCGACGCGCAGCCCGCCGGCACCGGCCTGGTGCTGCCCGGCCAGACCCTGCCGACCACCCTCTACGTGATCCCGATCCACAACCGCCCGTTCTTCCCGGCGCAGGTGCTGCCGGTGATCGTCAACGAAGAACCCTGGGCGGAAACCCTCGAACTGGTGGCCAAGACCGACCACCATTCGCTGGCCCTGTTCTTCATGGACAATCCTCCGGAAGATCCGCGCCACTTCGACGTCAACAGCCTGCCCGAGCACGGCACGCTGGTCCGGGTGCACCATGCGTCGCGCGAGGGCGGCAAGCTGCAGTTCGTCGCCCAGGGCCTGTCGCGGGTGCGTATCCGCGGCTGGATCAAGCGCCATCGTCCGCCGTTCATGGTGGAGGTGGACTATCCGAAGACCCCGATCGATCCCAGCGACGAAGTGAAGGCCTACGGCATGGCCCTGATCAACGCGATCAAGGAGCTGCTGCCGCTCAACCCGCTGTACAGCGAGGAGTTGAAGAACTACCTGAACCGCTTCAGTCCCAACGACCCGTCGCCGCTCACCGACTTCGCCGCGGCCCTGACCACCGCGCCCGGCGGCGAACTGCAGGAAGTGCTGGACACCGTGCCGATTCTCAAGCGGATGGAGAAGGTCTTGCCGCTGCTGCGCAAGGAGGTGGAAGTCGCGCGCCTGCAGAAGGAACTGTCCGCCGAGGTCAACCGCAAGATCGGCGAACACCAGCGCGAATTCTTCCTCAAGGAACAGTTGAAGATCATCCAGCAGGAGCTGGGCATCACCAAGGACGACAAGAGCGCCGACGCCGACGAATTCCGCGCCCGCCTGGAAGGCAAGGTGCTGCCCGAGCAGGCGCGCAAGCGTATCGACGAAGAGCTGAACAAGCTGTCGATCCTCGAGAGCGGCTCGCCCGAGTACGCCGTCACCCGCAACTACCTGGACTGGGCCACAGCCCTGCCCTGGGGCGTGTACGGCAAGGACAAGCTCGACCTCAAGCATGCGCGCAAGGTCCTCGACAAGCATCACGCGGGCCTCGACGACATCAAGGATCGCATCCTCGAGTTCCTCGCCGTGGGTAGTTTCAAGGGCGAGATCGCCGGCTCCATCGTGCTCCTGGTCGGCCCGCCGGGAGTGGGCAAGACCAGCATCGGCAAATCCATTGCCGAGAGCCTCGGCCGGCCGTTCTACCGTTTCAGCGTCGGCGGCATGCGCGACGAGGCGGAGATCAAGGGCCACCGCCGCACCTACATCGGCGCCCTGCCCGGCAAGCTGGTGCAGGCGTTGAAGGAAGTCGAGGTGATGAACCCGGTGATCATGCTCGACGAGATCGACAAGCTCGGCGCCAGCTACCAGGGCGACCCGGCCTCGGCGCTGCTGGAAACCCTCGACCCGGAGCAGAACGTCGAATTCCTCGACCACTACCTGGACCTGCGCCTGGACCTGTCCAAGGTGCTGTTCGTCTGCACCGCCAACACCCTCGACTCGATCCCCGGACCGCTCCTCGACCGGATGGAAGTGATCCGCCTGTCCGGCTACATCTCCGAGGAAAAACTGGCCATCGCCAAGCGTCACCTGTGGCCCAAGCAGTTGGAAAAGGCCGGCGTGCCCAAGGGCCGCCTGAGCATCAGCGATGCCGCGCTGCGCGCGGTGATCGAGGGCTATGCGCGGGAAGCCGGGGTACGCCAGTTGGAGAAACAGCTCGGCAAGCTGGTGCGCAAGTCGGTAGTCAAGCTGCTGGAAGATCCCGAGTCGAAGGTGAAGATCGGTCCCAGGGACCTCGAGGACTACCTCGGCATGCCGGTGTTCCGCAGCGAGCAGGTGCTTTCCGGGATCGGCGTGATCACCGGGCTGGCCTGGACCAGCATGGGCGGCGCCACCCTGCCGATCGAGGCGACCCGCATCCACACGCTGAACCGTGGCTTCAAGCTCACCGGCCAGCTCGGCGACGTGATGAAGGAATCCGCCGAGATCGCCTATAGCTACATCGGCTCGCACCTGAAGAAGTATGGCGGCGACCCGACCTTCTTCGACCAGGCCTTCGTCCATCTGCACGTGCCGGAAGGCGCCACGCCCAAGGACGGTCCCAGCGCCGGCGTCACCATGGCCAGCGCCCTGCTCTCCCTGGCGCGCAACCAGGTGCCGAAGAAAGGCGTGGCGATGACCGGCGAACTGACCCTGACCGGCCAGGTCCTGCCCATCGGCGGGGTCCGCGAGAAGGTGATCGCCGCGCGCCGGCAGAAGATCTTCGAGCTGATCCTGCCGGAAGCCAACCGCGGCCACTTCGAAGAGTTGCCCGACTATCTCAGGGAAGGGCTGACCGTGCATTTCGCCAAGCGCTACGGCGACGTGGCCAAGGTGCTGTTCCCGGCCTGAGCCGGCGGCGGATGGCCGACCGGTTCGGCCGTCCGCCGCGCCAACCTTGGCACTCGGGCGCCGGCAGGGTTTATGCTGGCGCCCTTTCCATTCGAGCCGAGGAGCGCTGCATGTCCTTTTCCCCCTCCCGTCTGCTGCTGCCATTGTCCATCGTGGTCCTGGCCGGCTGCGCCGGGCAACAGAAGCCGGTGGTCACCCTGGACGACGCCGACGACTGTTCGCCGCTGAAGCTGACGCAAGGCCAGGAACTGGTGCTGACCCTGCCGAGCAATCCCACCACCGGCTTCCGCTGGGAACTGCGCAACCCTGCGGCCAGCGTGCTCAAGCGCCTTGGTCCGGAGGTCTACAGCAATTCCGAAGAAGACAGCGGCCTGGTTGGCAGCGGCGGCGAATCGACCTGGCGCTTCCGCGTCGCCGCCAGCGGCGACGACCGCCTGGAACTGGTCTACCGGCGGCCCTGGGAAAAGGACGCGGAGCCGGCGGAGAGCTTTTCCTGCGCGATCCGGGTGCGCTGAAACCGCTCCCCCCGGCGGACACATTCTGTACGAAGACCGACGTCCTGCGCCGTGGCGACCTGGCCTATCCTGGCAGGCCCCGTCGCCCCGAGGACTCCATGCTCCGCGCCTCCTTCGTCCTGCTCGCCCTGTCCTGCGCCGCTCCTCTGCCCACGCTGGCCGAACCGTTGCGCTTCGCAGGCGACGACGGCTGCCCCTACCTGTGCCCTGGCACGCCGCAGCGGCCCGGCTACCTGGTCGAGGCACTCAGCCAGGTCCTTCGGGAGCCACCGCACTTCGACAGCCTGCCCTGGCCGCGCGCCGTGCAGATGGTCCGCGACGGCCATCGCGACGGCCTGGTCGGCGCCTATGGACTCGACGGCCTGCGGGTCGGCAGCGAGCCCATCGGCTGGGTCGGGCTGGCCTTCTACACCCGCCACGACAGCGACTGGCACTACTCCGGGGATGCTTCCCTGCTCGGCCAGCGCCTGGGCCTCGCCCAGGGCTACGTGAACAATCCGCGCTTCGAAGCCTGGCGCAGCCAGGCCGGCGACGACGACCTGCACCTGCAGGTCCTCGGCGGCGAGCGCGTGCTGCCGCGCAACCTGCAGAAACTGCTGCTCGGCCGCATCGACGTGCTATTGGAAGACCGCGACATCATCGAGCACTACCTGGAGCATCATCCGCAGCTCGCCGGACAGGTCCGCCGCGCCGGCGAACTGCCCGGGCGGCAGCCGCTGCACGTCGGCCTCAGCCCGCACCTGCCGGAGGTCGACGCGCGTCTCGCGGAACTCGACGAAGGGCTGCGTCAACTGCGTCGCGAAGGCACCCTGAAGGTCCTCGGCGAGCGCTATAGGCTTTCTTTCGAATGACTTTCCGGACCGCCGGAAATCCGCCGCCAGACCAGCAACCACGCTGCTTTCAGCCGATTGAATAAATTCCGGCAGGCCTTTTTGGCGTCGTCTATTACTCAATCTACGACGGCACCGAAAGGAGGCGCGTCATGGGCATCGCTCTTCGTTACTCACTGCTCTGGGCATCCACTGTCTTCGTTTCCTCCTGCGGCAGCCTGCTGCCCAGCGAACGAGCGGAAGTCCAATCCCCCTTCGTCGACTACCTCGATGCCGAACTGCGTTATTCCCAGGCGCAACCCGGCAGCACGACCCGTTCGCAGTTGTTCGGGCTGGGCTTCGATCCGTTGACCCAGGGTAACGGCCGCATGCTGTCGTTCATCGACGTGCGGCTCATGTTCATCCAGCCGAACATCCCCATCGATTACCTGCCGGGCGGCCTGGTGCAATGCCTGGAAGCGAAGGACCGTTGCATCGGCTACGCCTTCGACTTCAGCAAGACCGACACCCAGCGGGTCGGCAGCTTCTGGGCGGACGTGTTCAACTTCCGCAAGAAACGGGAGTTGCAGGGCTGGTCGTTCAAGGCGGTGTTCGTCTTCGTCAACGACGTGCTGGTGCACAAGGTCAGCAACGGCGAACCGAACATCCATCGCCTGGAAGACAAGAAGAACCCGCTGGGTCCGCTGCAGGGCGCGGGAGAGTACTTCTCCGACAAGCTCAGGTGATTCGCCTGCGCGCCTGGGTGAATCGTCGCCGCGCAGTTGGGCGACGCTCGTCCCTCGGCTACAATTCGGCCCCCTGAAAAGCCGTGATGCCCGAGGTCACCCGCGTGAGCGAGTCCGATCGCCTGTTCGCCCAACCCCAGCAACGTGTCGCCGACTTCGTGTTCAACGAAGACGTGGTGCGCGTGTTCCCCGACATGATCAAGCGCTCCGTGCCGGGCTACCCCACCATCGTCGAGAACATCGGCGTACTCGGCGCGCAGTTCGCCCAGCCGAACAGCGTGCTCTACGACCTCGGCTGCTCGCTCGGCGCGGTCACCCAGTCGCTGCGCCGCCACGTCCGCAACGATGGCTGCCGGGTGATCGGAGTGGACAACTCGCACGCGATGATCGAGCGCTGCCGTGAATACCTGCATGCCCAGGACGCCATGTACCAGGAGCTGCTGCCGGTCGAGCTGATCGAGGCCGACATTCTTGCCCTGGACCTGCAACCTACCTCGCTGGTGGCGATGAACTTCACCCTGCAGTTCGTCGCCCCCGACCAGCGTCTCGGCCTGCTGCGCAGGATCCGCCAGGCGCTGCTGCCCGGCGGCGCGCTGATCCTCTCGGAGAAACTGCGCTTCGCCGATGCGCAGGAGCACGCGCTGCTCACCGACCTGCACATCGCCTTCAAGCGTGCCAACGGCTACAGCGAGCTGGAGATCGCGCAGAAGCGCAGCGCGCTGGAAAACGTCATGCTTCCCGACACCTTCGAGGAACACCGTGAACGGCTGCTGGCCGCCGGCTTCAGCCGGGTCAGCCAATGGTTCCAGTGTCTCAACTTCGCCTCGATGATCGCCCTGCCATGATCCAGCACCTCGCCCTCGACGCCCTCCAGCGACACCTTGCCGGCTCGCCGCTGTACGGCTGGGCAACCAGCCTGCCCGCGCAGATCGCCGCGCGCATCGAGGAGGGCCACGGTGACCTGGCCCGTTGGTGGAGCGCGGTCCAGCGCCTGCCCCAGGTGCCCGCACCGAAGGTCGAACTGGCCCAGCGCTTCGCCCTGCACAGCGACCACGATGCGGCGCTGCAAGCGCAGGTGAAGGAAGCGCTGCAAGGGCTGATTCCCTGGCGCAAGGGGCCCTTCGACTTCTTCGGCGTGCAGGTCGATACCGAATGGCGTTCCGACTGGAAATGGGAGCGTGTCTCGCCACATGTCGAACTGCGTGGCAAACGCGTCCTCGACGTCGGTTGCGGCAACGGCTACTACCAGTGGCGCATGCTCGGCGCCGGCGCGGAAAGCGTGGTGGGGGTCGACCCGAACTGGCTGTTCCTCTGCCAGTTCCTCGCCGCCAAGCGCTACTTGCCGGAGCTGCCCGCCTGGCACCTGCCGCTGGCCCTGGAAGACCTGCCGGAGAAGCTCGAAGGCTTCGACACGGTGTTCTCCATGGGCGTGCTCTATCACCGTCGCTCGCCCATCGACCACCTGCTGGCGCTCAAGGACTGCCTGAAGCGCGGCGGCGAACTGGTCCTGGAGACCCTGGTGGTGGAAGGCGACGCCAGCACCGTGCTGGTGCCCGAGGACCGCTACGCGCAGATGCGCAACGTCTGGTTCCTGCCCTCGGTGGCGGCCCTGGAACTCTGGCTGCGCCGCGCCGGGTTCGCCGACGCGCGCTGCGTCGACGTCAGCCTGACCAGCGTCGAGGAACAACGCTCCACCGAATGGATGCGTTTCCAGTCGCTGCCGGAATTCCTCGATCCGCAGGACCGTTCGCGAACCGTCGAAGGCCTGCCGGCGCCGATGCGCGCCACGCTGGTGGCGCGCAAGCCCTGACAGCGGATATGAAAAAGCCCATCCGAGGATGGGCTTTTTCATGGGCTCTATCCCGTCCTGAACAAGGTTTACAGGACGCGGGGCGCGATTGCCTCAGCGCTTGGCCGCCGCGGCCAGCATCAGCGCTTTCATCTCGGCCACCGCCTGCCTGAAGCCGACGAACAGGGCGTGGGCGACGATGGCGTGGCCGATGTTCAGCTCGTTGATGCCGTCGATGGCCGCGACCGGCTCGACATTGTGGTAGTGCAGGCCATGCCCGGCGTTGACGATCAGGCCGAGGGAACGCCCGAGGGCCACGCCCTCGCGTACCCGCTGCAGCTCACGGGCCTGCTCCTCGGGGTCTTCGGCGTCGGCGTAGCGACCGGTATGCAGTTCGATAGCCGGCGCGCCGACCCGGGCGGAGGCCTCGATCTGCCGCGGATCGGGATCGATGAACAGCGACACTTCGCTGCCCACCGCAGCCAGGCGTCGCACCGCGTCGCGGATGCGCTGTTCCTGGCCGGCGACGTCGAGGCCGCCCTCGGTGGTCAGTTCCTCGCGGCGCTCGGGGACCAGGCAGCTATGCGCCGGTCGGATCTCCTCGGCGAAGGCGAGCATTTCCTCGGTGACCCCCATCTCGAAGTTCATCCGCGTCTGCAGCACTTCCTTGAGCACTCGCACGTCGCGTTCCTGGATATGCCGGCGGTCCTCGCGCAGGTGCACGGTGATACCGTCGGCGCCGGCTTCCTCGGCGTCCAGGGCGGCCTTCACCGGGTCCGGATAGCGGGTGCCCCGGGCCTGGCGCAGGGTGGCGACGTGATCGATGTTCACGCCGAGCAGAATTCGAGTGGCTTCAGTCACGGGGTGACTCCTTACGGTTCATGAACAGCTCGCGGCTGACCAGCGGCCGGCCGCCCAGATGGGGAGCGAGCGCCTGACGCATCAGGCGCTTGGCCGCCGCCAGGGCGCCGGGGGCGCTCCAGTCGGCGTCGGCCATGGATAACAGTTCGGAGCCCTGGAACAGCCCGGGTTGCAGCTGCGCCACCGGTTCCAGGCCGGCCTCTGGCAAAAGCTGGTACAACGCCTGCGGCTCGATCGGGCGCCCATCGATGTCGACATCGAGAGCGAAACCATAGCCCAGTTGCTCCAGCAGGCGCCATTCGAACGCGCGCAGCAGCGGTTCGATGGGTCGCCCCGCCGCCAGCAGCGGCAGGGTCGCGGCGTAGTGGGCGAAGATTTCCGGCTGCGGGTCTTCCGCCGGCAACAGGCGGATCAACAGCTCGTTGAGGTAGAGACCGCTGAACAGCGCCTGGCCATTGAGCAGGTTGGGAATGCCGGCGCCTTCCAGGCGAGCCACGGTCTTCAGTTCGCCGCGCCCGCGCCACTCCGCTTCCAGCGGCACGAATGGCCGCGCCAGGGCGCCAGCCTTGCCGCGGGCGCCGCGCAGGACCGCGCGCAGGCGACCCAGCGGGGTGAAGAAGTCCACCAGGGCGCTGGTTTCCTTGTACGGCCGGCTATGCAGCACGTAGGTGGCTTGGGCGGCGGCGAAGGACATGGCGGGTCGACCGGGCGCGAGAGGGATGGCGCCCGGCTGGCGCCGGGCTGCCGGGAACGGTCAGAGGTCGCCGTAGCCCAGCGAGCGCAGGGCGCGCTCGTCGTCGGACCAGCCGCCCTTGACCTTGACCCAGAGGTTGAGCATGACCTTGGAGTCGAACAGCACTTCCATGTCCTTGCGCGCGTTCTGGCCGATGCTTTTGATCCGCTCGCCCTTGTCGCCGATGATGATCTTCTTCTGCCCCTCGCGCTCCACCAGGATCAGCGCATGGATATGCAGGATGCGACCTTCCTGCTTGAACTCCTCGATCTCCACGGTGATCTGGTAGGGCAGCTCGGCGCCGAGCTGGCGCATGATCTTCTCGCGGACCAGCTCGGCGGCCAGGAAGCGGCTGCTGCGGTCGGTGATCTGGTCTTCGGGGAAGAAGTGCTCGCTTTCCGGCAGACGCTCGGCGACCAGCTTCTCCAGCACGTCCAGGTTGGTCCCGTGCTGCGCCGAGATCGGTACTACCTCGGCCTTCGGCAACTGCTGGGTGAGCCATTCGAGGTGCGGCAGCAGGTCGGCCTTCTCCTCGATGCGGTCGGTCTTGTTCACCGCGATCACCACCGGGCAACTGACGTACTGCACGCGCTCCAGGACCATCTGGTCCTCTTCGGTCCAGCGGGTGCGGTCGACCACGAAGATCACCACGTCGACATCCTTCAATGCCGCGCTGGCAGTACGGTTCATGTAGCGGTTGAGGGCCTTCTCGCCGCTCTTGTGCAGGCCGGGCGTATCGACGTAGACGGCCTGCACCTCGCCCTCGGTCTTGATCCCGAGCATGTTGTGGCGGGTGGTCTGCGGCTTGCGCGAGGTGATCGCCAGCTTCTGCCCGAGGATGTGGTTGAGCAGGGTGGACTTGCCCACGTTGGGGCGGCCCACGATCGCCACGTAGCCGCAACGGCTGCCGGCGGGGATGTCGTCGTGCATGTCAGTCATGGCCATTCTCCACGCCCAGGGCCACCAGCGCGGCGGCCGCGGCCACCTGCTCGGCGATGCGGCGGCTGCCGCCGTGCCCGTGGGTCTTGTCGCTCAGCAGGGCCACTTCGCAATCGACGAAGAAGGTCCGGCAATGGGGTTCGCCCTGGATATCCACCACCTCGTAGCGCGGCAGGTCGCAGCCACGCGACTGCAGGAACTCCTGCAGGCGGGTCTTGGGGTCCTTGTTGGTGTCCACCGGGGTCAGCTCGCGCAGTTGCGGTCCGAGCCAGGCGATGATCCGCTCGCGCGCGGAGTCCATGCCGGTATCCAGGTAGATGGCGCCGATCAGGGCTTCCATCGCATCGGCGAGGATCGACTCGCGGCGGAACCCGCCGCTCTTCAGCTCGCCCGAGCCCAGCCGCAGGTAGTCGCCCACCTCGAAGCCGCGCGCCAGCAGGGCCAGGGTCTCGCCCTTGACCAATCGCGCGCGCAGGCGCGAAAGCTGGCCTTCGCGAGCCTGCGGGAAGTGGTGGAACAGCGCCTCGCCGATGACGAAGTTGAGAATGGCGTCACCGAGGAACTCCAGGCGCTCGTTGTTGCGCCCGGCGTAGCTGCGATGGGTCAGGGCCAGGACCATCAGGTCCCGGTCTTTGAAGGTATAGCCGAGCTTGCGCTCGAGTCGGTCCAGCGAATTACTCACGGCATGCGTACACGGAATTCTTTGTCGAAGTGGACCACCAGGTCGATGTTGCTGATCAGTGGCTCGCGTTTTTCATACTTCAGGTGCGCCCGGAATTGGTTGTCTTCCAGTTGCACCTCCAGGGCCTTCTCCAGGTCCAGGTTGCGGATGCCGTTGATCTGCATCCCCTTGCCGACGTAGCTGTAGAACTCCGGCACGGAACGCACCTCGGCCGCCTTGTCGGTCTCCACGGAAGTGATCACCTTCTCCAGCGAGTAGTAATCCATGTAGTGCGGGATGATCTTGAATGCGGCGCTGGCGAAGAACGCCACCACGCCCAGCACCACCAGCCACCCCAGCAGGGACATCCCCTTCTGCGAACGCGCGAACCTCATGTCGGACCTCATGTCAGTGTAGTTATTCCGTCCAGCGAGCGGTAACGCCATCGGGCAGGGCCCTGCGGCGGCGTTCGCGGAAGTGAAAGCGGGGCTGCCCTCGGGAGCAGCCCCGCTTCGCGATTATTCAGCAGGAGCGCCCTTCCGCGTGGCGAACCTGCGCACAGGTCAGTGAATCACGCCGACCCGGGAGAAGTTCGGCAGGTTGCTCATCTTCGGATCGGGCCAGCTCATCCACACGGCGAAGGCCTTGCCGACGATATTGCGGTCCGGAACCATGCCCAGCAGATCCTTGGGGATCTTCGGATCGTTCCAGTAGCGGCTGTCGTTGGAGTTGTCGCGGTTGTCGCCCATCATGAAGTAGTGGCCGGCGGGAATGGTCCACTGGCGGTCGGGCTCGATGCGATAGCGGCTCATTTCCTTGCGGATCAGGTGCTCGGCCTGGCCCAGCTTCTCCTGGTACAGCGTCACGCTGCCCAGGGTGCCCGGTTCCTCGCCGACCAGTTTCTCCGCCACCAGCTCGCCGTTGACGTACAGGCGCTTTTCCTTGGTGTAGCGCACGGTGTCACCGGGCAGGCCGACCACGCGCTTGATGTAGTTGATGTTCGGTTCGCTGGGATAGCGGAACACCATGACATCGCCGCGCTGCGGGTCGCCGATCGGGATCACCTTGGTGTCCAGCACCGGCAGGCGGATACCGTAGGCGAACTTGTTGACCAGGATGAAATCGCCGACCTCGAGGGTAGGTTTCATCGACCCCGAGGGAATCTGGAACGGTTCGACCAGGAAGGAACGCAGCACCAGCACGATGAACAGCACCGGGAAGAACGACTTGCCGTACTCCACCAGCAGCGGTTCCTTGTTGAGCTTCTCCAGCACCGCCGGATCGGGCTCGTTCACCTGCCCTTCATAGGAAGAGATCGCGGCCCGCCGACGCGGCGCGAACAGCACCAGGTCGACCAGGGCCAGGGCGCCGCATACAGCCACGGCGATGACCAGCAACAACGGGAAATTGAGTGTCATGGGTTCTAGCTATCCACTTTGAGCACGGCGAGGAAGGCTTCCTGGGGAATTTCCACGCTACCGACCTGCTTCATCCTTTTCTTACCAGCCTTCTGCTTCTCCAGCAGCTTGCGTTTACGGCTCACGTCGCCACCGTAACACTTGGCCAGCACGTTCTTCCTGAGCGCCTTGACCGTCGAGCGGGCGATGATCTGCCCACCGATGGCTGCCTGGATCGCCACGTCGAACATCTGCCGCGGGATCAGTTCCTTCATTTTCTCCACCAGCTGGCGGCCCTTGTAGGGGGCGTTGTCGCGGTGGACGATCAGGGCGAGGGCGTCGACCTTCTCGCCATTGATCAGCACGTCGAGACGAACCAGGTTGGACGGCTCGAAACGATCGAAGCTGTAGTCCAGGGAAGCATAGCCGCGGCTGGTGGACTTGAGGCGATCGAAGAAGTCGAGCACCACCTCGTTCATCGGCAGGTCGTAGACCACCTGCACCTGGCCGCTGAGGAAGTGCATGTCGCGCTGCACGCCGCGCTTCTCGATGCACAGGGTGATCACGTTGCCCAGGTGGTCCTTGGGCACCAGGATGGTGGCGCGGCAGATCGGTTCGCGCATTTCCTGGATCGACGCCAGGTCCGGGAGCTTGGACGGGTTGTCGACGTAGATGATCTCGCCGTTCTTCTGCACGATCTCGAAGACCACCGTGGGCGCGGTGGTGATCAGGTCCAGGTCGTATTCGCGCTCCAGGCGCTCCTGGATGATCTCCATGTGCAGCATGCCGAGGAAGCCGCAACGGAAGCCGAAGCCCAGGGCTTCGGAGCTTTCCGGCTCGTATTGCAGCGACGAGTCGTTGAGGGTCAGCTTCTGCAGAGCGTCGCGGAAGTCCTCGAAATCGTCCGAGCTGACCGGGAACAGGCCCGCGTAGACCTGCGGCTTGACCCGCTTGAAGCCCGGCAGGACCTCGACGTCCGGCGTGTTGTTCAGGGTCAGCGTATCGCCCACCGGCGCGCCGTGGATATCCTTGATACCGGCGATGATGAAGCCCACCTCGCCCGCCTTCAGGTCGACGGTCTCGGTGTGCTTCGGAGTGAATACCCCGACGCTGTCCACCTGGTGGACCTTGCCGGTGGACTTCACCAGGATCTTGTCGCCCTTCTTCACCCGACCGTTCTTCACCCGTACCAGCGAGACCACGCCGAGGTAGTTGTCGAACCAGGAGTCGATGATCAGCGCCTGCAGCGGCGCCTCGATCTCGCCTTCCGGGGCGGGGATGGCGGTCACCAGGCGCTCCAGCACCTCCAGCACGCCCATCCCGCTCTTGGCGCTGCAGGCCACGGCGTCGGTGGCGTCGATGCCGATGATGCTCTCGATTTCCTCTTTCACCCGCTCCGGCTCGGCCTGGGGCAGGTCCATCTTGTTCAGCACGGGCATCACTTCCAGCCCCTGCTCGATGGCGGTGTAGCAGTTGGCGACGGACTGCGCCTCGACGCCCTGGCCGGCATCCACCACCAGCAGCGCGCCCTCGCAGGCGGCCAGCGAGCGGCTGACTTCGTAGGTGAAGTCGACGTGGCCGGGGGTATCGATGAAGTTGAGCTGGTAGGTCTTACCGTCCTGCGCCTTGTAGTGCAGGGTCACGCTGTGGGCCTTGATGGTGATCCCGCGCTCGCGCTCCAGGTCCATGGAATCCAGGACCTGGGCCTCCATTTCGCGATCGGAGAGGCCGCCGCACATCTGGATGAAGCGATCGGCCAGCGTCGACTTGCCATGGTCGATATGGGCAATGATGGAGAAATTGCGGATATGGCTCAGGTCGCTCACGGCTCAACACACTCGAAAAGGGCAAGGGCGGCAATCCGCCGAAAAATAGCCGGGGAGTTTACCTGATGCTCGGGCAAGGCGTCACGCAGGTAACGGATTGACGGGCATGAAAAAGGGCGGTGGAAACCGCCCTTTTTTCGCCAGCCGGCTTATTCGGCCAGCTTGAAGGTGATGAAGCTGGCGCGTCCCTGGCGCAGCACCCGCATCGAAACCGAACGGTTCTTCGGCAGGGCCTTGGCCACGTCGGCGAAGACCTTGGTCGAGGTCACCGCCTTGTTGTCCAGGTGGGTGATGACATCGCCCGGACGCAGGCCGATGACCGCGGCCGGACCGTCCTGGACTTCCTTGATCACCACGCCGCCCTGGATATCAAGGCTCTTGCGCTGCTCGGCGGTCAGGTCGGCGACGGTCACGCCCAGGCGGTTACTGCTGCGCTCGGCGCCCGGAGCGCCCATCGAGGCGATTTCCTCGTCGTCGTCCGGAAGGCTGCCTACCGCCATGCTCAGGGACTTGCGCTGGCCGTTGCGAATCACGTCCAGGTTGATCTTGTCGCCCGGTTTCATGTTGCCCACCAGGTGCGGCAGGTCGGCGGACTCGTTGATCGACTGGCCGTTCAGGCTGAGGATCACATCGCCCACCTGCAGACCACCCTTGGCCGCCGGGCCGTCTTCCACCAGTTGCGCCACCAGTGCGCCGGACGGCTTGTCGAGGCCGAAGGACTCGGCGAGATCCTTGTTCACTTCCTGGATCACCACGCCCAGCCAGCCACGACTGACCTTGCCGGCTTTCTTCAACTGGTCGGCGACGTTCAGCGCGACATCGATCGGAATGGCGAAGGACAGGCCCATGAAGCCGCCGGAACGGGTGAAGATCTGCGAGTTGATGCCGACCACTTCGCCCTGCAGGTTCAGCAGCGGACCGCCGGAGTTACCCGGGTTGATCGCCACGTCGGTCTGGATGAAGGGTACGTAGCTCTCGTTCGGCAGGCTACGCCCCTTGGCACTGACGATACCGGCGGTGACCGAGTGATCGAAGCCGAACGGCGAACCGATGGCCAGGACCCATTCGCCCACTTTCAGCTTGTTCGAATCGCCCAGTTTCAAGGTCGGCAGGTTCTTCGCCTCGATCTTCAGCACCGCCACGTCGCTGCGCGGGTCCGCGCCGATCAGCTTGGCCTTGTGCTCGCTACGGTCGGACAGGCGCACCAGGATCTCGTCGGCATCGGCCACGACGTGGTTGTTGGTGAGGATGTAGCCGTCGTTGGAGATGATGAAGCCGGAGCCCAGCGATTGCGCCTCGCGCTGCTGGCCGCGCGGATTGCGCGGAACCTGCGGGATGCTGCGCTCTAGGAAGTCGCGGAACATCGGCGGCAGCCCTTCGAGGTCGGGGATAGACAGCTGCCCGCGCGCCATGGCGCGATCCGGCAGCTTCTGCCGCGTACTGATATTCACCACCGCCGGCGACGCCTGTTCGACCAAAGGCGTGAAGTCCGGCAGTTCTGCCCGGGCCGTCATCGCCAGGCTCAAGGCCAGCAAGGCCACCATCGCAGCCATACAGCGTTTTAGGGTATGCATCGACTACAGCTCCCGTGATGTTCGAGGGAAGAGAAAGACTCAGGCCGAATCGGACGGCCCGGAAATCAGCGCTCGCAGAACCACCGGCTGCGAGGCTGGATCATCGGCATGACGACGAGCATGCCGACGCACCAATAGCCAGGCCGCCAGCAAACCCGCCAGCCCGGACACGATGATCAGAGGTTCGACAAGGCCCGCCCGGGTCGCCAGCAATGCTGCCACGAAAAACCCGAGCAGAGGGAAAAGATAGAAGAGGACGGAGGCGCGCAACAACAGGTCTTCATGAATTCCTAGGACGACCGCATCGCCGACCCGCAGGCTCAGGTCGCTCAACGCGCGCACCCGGGCACGCCCCGCGCCGACGCCCAGGCGCTGCATCAGCCCCTGGCCGCAACCGGCATTGACCGAGCAGGACGAGCAGGTACTGCGGCGCACGGTCTCGACCCACACCGCTCCCGGCTCGGTCGCCACCACTCGCCCCTGCTCCTCGATCATTTCTGGGCGGCGGCCTCGGGCCGAATGGACAGCGCCACCCGCTCGGCGGTACCCAGCGGCACTTCGCCGACGACGGTCACCATCTGGCCGCCGTCATCGGTCTGCAGGCGCTTGGAAACCACCACGGTCGGGCCGAGCTGGCTGCGCGCGTCGCCAACCATGGCACCGTGCAGCGGCTCGATGAACACCGAGAATCGTGCCAGGCCATCGCCATAGGTCAGGCAGGCGACCGGATCGGGGGTGACCGGACTGCGACGCATGAAACTGCGGGTCAGGGTGAAACCTGGCGGCAGCCATTCCGAGCGCCAGGCCACGGCCTTCTCGCCGTCGGCCTTGGCCGGGCCGACGACCTGGCATTCGGCGCCCGCCTGCAACTGGTCTTCGGCGGGTGCCGCGCCGGTATTCAACTGGGTGAACTGGAAGCGCTCGAGCAACTGCCCTTTCTCGTTCAGCAGCAGTGATTTCAACGGCAGGCCGGTCTCGCGGTCCAGGTGCAGCTCGAAGCCGTAGCGATGCTGGTCGCGCGGAGTCACCGCGAGGACCACTGCCGGGCGGCCGGCAACACGGGATTCGCCGACCAGGCGCAGGTCGTACCAGGAAGCCAGTTGGGAGGGATCGAACTTGCGCACCGGCCACAACTGGGCATCTGCCAGTTGGTCGGCAAGGCCGCCGCTGATGCACTGGGTGCGCCCGTCGACCCGGACAACTTCCTGGCGCGCGCCGTCGAGCTGGAGCAGGCGCTCGCGAACCGCGCCATCGCTCTCCACGCGATGCCAGATCTCATGGGTGGAGAAACTGCCATTGCGCTCGTAGACGAAGGTGCCTTGGAAACTGTTCTGGCGATCGGCCTCGGCGAGACGATTCAGCCAGTCGGAAGCGTCGGCAGCCTGAGTGGCGGGAACCGCCATCAGGCTGCCAAGCAAAAGCAACAGGGAGGTGGTGCGCATGTCTCTCCTCAGCGGTTTTCCAGGCTGGCTGCCCGAGCGTAGGGCAGCGCGCTCTCTGTACCACTGACGGCGGATTGTTGCACGTGCTGACGCAGGTAGATCGGCAGACGCTGCTCATGCCAGCGGGTATCGCTGGACGAGGAGTTGGTGATCACCTGCGGCGCCCCCTGCTCTTCGCTGTAGCCGGCCAGCACGGCCGGGCCTTTCACCTGCGGCAGGGCGATCTGCGGGGTGGTCCCCTGTTGCGCCATCTGCGGCAGGGCGTCGTTCTGGTTGTACAGACGCACGCCGGCCAGCACCGCCAGGGTCACCGAGGCGGCGACCGCCAGGCGGCCGACCATCCGCCACGGCCCCTTCTCCGCTTTCGGCGGAGCGGCCTCGTCGGCCAGGGCAGCCGAGACCGCCGCAGCGATATCCAGCTTCGGCAGGGTAGGCTCGCGGTGCATGACGGACCGCGCCAGCTGGTAACGCGACCAGGTGGAACGCAGCTCGGCATCCTCGCCGCAAGCTGCGAGCACCCGCCGCAACTCGAGTTCATCCGCTTCGTTATCCATCACAGCGGACAGAGTTTCCTGCAGGGCTTCACGACTCATAGCGATACCTCTCTTGGCATTTGCCGCTGTGTCAGGCTTCTCGCAACAAAGGCTGCAGAGCTTTGTCGATTGCTTCACGAGCGCGGAAGATCCGCGACCGTACCGTCCCCACCGGACACTGCATCACGGTGGCGATATCTTCGTAACTCAAACCTTCGAACTCGCGCAGGGTCAGGGCCGTGCGCAAATCCTCAGGCAATTGCTGGATGGTCTGGTGCACGGTGGCCTCGATCTCATCCCGCAACATCGCCCGTTCCGGCGACTCGATGTCCTTCAGGGCGTGGTCGCCCTCGAAGAACTCCGCATCCTCTGCGGTCACATCGCTGTCCGGTGGCCGACGCCCGCGAGCGACCAGGTGGTTCTTCGCGGTGTTGATGGCGATCCGATACAGCCAGGTATAAAAAGCACTATCGCCGCGGAAATTGCCGAGCGCACGGTATGCCTTGATGAAGGCTTCCTGCGCTACGTCCTGAGCTTCCTGGGCGTCGTGCACGAACCGCACGATCAATCCCAGTATCTTGTGCTGGTATTTCAGTACCAGCAGATCGAAAGCCCGCTTGTCTCCGCGCTGTACCCGTTCAACCAGTTGCTGATCCTGTTCCTGGGTTAGCATGAAAGCTCCTCTTCGAACCTGGAGGAGCTTCGAGCGTCCCAGCGAATCGTCTTGCCAAGATAGACTCGGGCTTCTTGCAAAAATTCTCCCCTCCAAGCATGCGTCACGAGTTTTTTCCTCGCTCGTGACGTGCGGCCCCGGACATCGTGTCCGGGCCCCGCGAAAATGGATTGCATCGGGCTCAGGGCCCGGCCTCTGTGCCGCTGGGTAGGCCAACCGGACGAGGTCTTCAGGCATCCTGCTTTGGAACCGATGCGTCTAAGAAAGTTCCAGCACTACATCGCCCCGCTCTGATGACGCCTGCCGATGACAGGCCCGCAGCTCATCCGCCGGACCGGCAGCGGGGGTGCGCTATTGTGCCGCCAGGCCCTTCTATATACTAGGGCTCCACCACGGGGAAATGCGGGCATGAGCCAACATTATCAACACGATGTACTGGTCATCGGCAGCGGCGCCGCCGGCCTGAGTCTGGCCCTGACCCTTCCGGAACACCTGCGCATCGCCGTCCTCAGCAAGGGCGAACTGTCGCAGGGCTCGACCTACTGGGCCCAGGGCGGCGTGGCCGCCGTGCTGGACGATACCGACACCGTGGAATCCCACGTCGAGGACACCCTGGTCGCCGGTGGCGGCCTGTGCCGCGAGGATGCGGTGCGCTTCACCGTGGAGCATAGCCGCGAAGCG
>NZ_KV811290.1:0-144852 GCF_001813025.1 Pseudomonas sp. HMSC066A08 | reverse complement strand
TCCAGTGGCTGATCGAACAGGGGGTGCCCTTCACCCGCGACGAGCAGCACAACCACGAGGAAGGCAGCTTCGAATACCACCTGACCCGCGAAGGCGGGCACAGCCACCGGCGCATCATCCATGCCGCCGACGCCACCGGCGCCGCGATCTTCAATACCCTGCTGGCCCAGGCCCGTCGGCGACCGAACATCGAGCTGCTGTCGCAGCGGGTGGCGGTCGACCTGATCACCGAGCGCAAGCTCGGCCTGCCGAGCAAGCGCTGCCTGGGCGCCTACGTGCTGAATCGGGAAAGCGGCGAAGTCGATACCTTCCGTGCCCGCTTCACCGTGCTGGCCTCCGGCGGCGCGAGCAAGGTCTACCTTTATACCAGCAATCCCGATGGCAACTCCGGCGACGGCATCGCCATGGCCTGGCGCGCCGGTTGCCGGGTCGGCAACCTGGAGTTCAACCAGTTCCACCCGACCTGCCTGTACCACCCGCAGGCCAAGAGTTTCCTGATCACCGAGGCATTGCGCGGCGAAGGCGCCCTGCTCCGCCTGCCCAATGGCGAGCGTTTCATGCCGCGCTTCGACCCGCGTGGCGAACTGGCGCCCCGGGACATCGTGGCCCGCGCCATCGACCATGAAATGAAGCGCCTGGGGATCGACTGCGTCTACCTGGACATCAGCCACAAGCCGGCCGAGTTCATCAAGGCGCACTTCCCCACCGTCTACGAGCGCTGCCTGGACTTCGGCATCGACATTACCCAGCAACCGATCCCGGTAGTGCCGGCCGCCCACTATACCTGCGGCGGCGTGCTCGTCGACCAGCACGGGCATACCGACGTGCCGGGCCTCTACGCCATCGGCGAGACCACCTTCACCGGTCTGCACGGCGCCAACCGCATGGCCAGCAATTCGCTGCTGGAATGCTTCGTCTATGCCCGCTCTGCCGCCGCCGACATGCTCCAGCGCCTGCCCGGCACGCCACTGCCGGAAAGCCTGCCGAGCTGGGACGCCAGCCAGGTCACCGACTCCGACGAGGACGTGATCATCGCGCACAACTGGGACGAACTGCGGCGTTTCATGTGGGACTACGTCGGTATCGTGCGCACCAACAAGCGCCTGCAGCGCGCCCAGCACCGGGTGCGCCTGCTGCTCAGCGAGATCGACGAGTTCTACAGCAACTACAAGGTCAGCCGCGACCTGATCGAGTTGCGCAACCTGGCGTTGGTCGCCGAACTGATCATCCGCTCGGCCATGCAGCGCCGCGAAAGCCGGGGCCTGCACTACACGCTGGATTATCCGGACCTGCTGCCCGAGGCCCGCGACACTATCCTGGTGCCGCCCATCTACGGCGACTGAAGCGCAGACGGACACGCAGGCGCCGATGGCTGTCGGCGCCCAACGCATCGGCCGGGATACAGCAACCAAGTGTGCGCCAGCCGCCCGGCAGGCGCACACGCAGTACGATCAGCCAGGGCAGCGCCAGGCTGTCAGCGCGCAATTGCACCGCTTGCCAGCCGCTTCCGGCGCTCCAAAGCTGCCAGCCCCGCTCGTCATGGCGCAACCCACGAAAGGAGCGCGAGCCGCGCAGCAGTACCTGGTGGTACAGCCCCCAGGCACCGTAGGCGAGGCAGACCAGCGCCAGCGGCGGCTTCAGCCAGACCGGCAGCGCCGCCAGCAGGATCGACAGCAGCGCCAGGGCCCACAGTGCCAGGCTCGCCGCCAGCAGGATCGGAGAAACCCGCCAGCGGCATTCGAACGGATCAATCCGGCTGGACACGGTCCAGGATCATCCGCACCATCCGCCGCAGGTCGGCGTCTTCCGGCTCGCCGCGCTGCATGAACCAACCGAACATGTCCTGGTCCTCGCACTCCAGCAGCTTGCGGAAGCGCGCCTGGTCCTCGGCGTCCAGGCCCGGGTAAACCTCCTGCACGAAAGGCACCAGCAGCACATCCAGTTCCAGCATGCCGCGACGGCTGTGCCAGTAGAGTCGTTTCAGTTCGGTTTCATCTGCCATGTTCGGGCTCCTCGAAAACGCCCGGCATTATAGGGCGGTTGCGCTCGAATGGCGCGGCCCGATGACGAGGCGTCGCTCTGCCGGCGTCCGCCCTTGGTCGTATTGCTCGGCAAACCAAGGGTATCCGCGCGGGACGCAGGCCCATGCCGACAGCGGCCTCGGAAGTCTCCGACAACCGTCAAGGCGGATGCGCCAGGCATTCTTGCCCGCTGACAAGCCTCGGACCGAGTTCTATGATGACGGTCCTGACTGACTGACCGCGCAGCATCGCAATGGCCGACCCCGCTTTCCACACCCCGCTAGTCCATGAAGGCATCCTCGCCGTCCGCGGCCCGGACGCCGCCAAGTTCCTCCAGGGCCAGTTGACCTGCAACCTCGCCTACCTGAACGACGAAACCTCCAGCCTCGGCGGCCGCTGCAACATCAAGGGCCGCCTGCTATCGAGCTTCCGCATCCTGCCCGAGGGCGACGGCCTGCTGCTGGCGATGGCCGGCGAGCTGCTCGAGGCCCAGTTGGCGGACCTGAAGAAATACGCCGTATTCTCCAAGGCCAGCCTTGCCGACGAGAGCGCAGCCTGGCTCCGCATAGGCTTGCGCGACGCCAGCGAGGCACTGCGCGCCCTGGGGATAGACACCCCGGCGGAGAGCGGCAGGATCGCCCGCCACGGCGACCTGCTCGCCGTCGCCCTGGGCGACGCCCGCGTCGAGCTATGGGTTCCGGCGCAGCGCGCCGAGGCGGTGCTTGCCACGCTCCGCGAGCACAGCCGCGAGGCGCCGCTCGACGATTGGCTGCTCGGCCAGGTGCGCGCAGGCATCGGCCAGGTGTTCGGCGCTACCCGCGAGCTGTTCATCCCACAGATGATCAACCTGCAGGCGGTCGGCGGGGTCAGCTTCAAGAAGGGCTGCTATACCGGCCAGGAAATCGTCGCCCGCATGCAGTATCTCGGCCGCCTCAAGCGCCGCCTGTATCGCCTGGCGCTGGACGCAGACGAGCTGCCGGCGCCCGGCACCGGGCTGTTCTCGCCAGTCCATTCCACCAGCGTCGGCGAAGTGGTACTGGCCGCCCGTACGCCGGAGAACAGCGTGGAATTGCTCGCCGTGCTGCAGGACGACGCCGTCGCCGACGGCCGGATCAGCCTCGGAAGCGCCGAAGGAGCGCCGCTCGTCCTCCTCAATCTGCCTTACACGCTGGACAGCGACCGCGAAATCCAGCGCTGACCGTAAACTGTGCCTCGCCGTCCGCGGACGGCCCGCCAGTATTCCCATGGCCGGTGCACGTAGAGCGTGCTCCGGCCATTGCGTTTTCAAAGGAAATGCCATGAGCAAGCTTGCCGACAAAGTCCAACAGGACCTGATCCGCGCCATCGATCAGGATGAACTGGTGCTGCCGACCCTGCCCGAGGTGGCCCTGCAGGTCCGCGAGGCGGCGGAAGACCCGGATGTCAGCATCCAGGCCCTGAGCAAGGTGATCGGCAACGACGCGGCGCTGACCGCGCGCATCATCCGCGTGGTGAACAGTCCGCTGCTGCGCAGCCCGAAGGAAATCACCGACCTGCAGATGGCGATCAGCCGGCTGGGCATCAACTACACCTGCAACCTGGCCACCGGCTTGGCCATGGAGCAGATGTTCCAGGCCACCACCGACGTGGTCGACCGCAAGATGCGCGAAGTCTGGAACAAGAGCACCGAGATCGCCGGCATCTGCCACGTGCTGGCCCGTCACTACACGCGCCTGGCGCCGGACCAGGCGACCCTGGCCGGGCTGGTGCACCAGATCGGCGTGCTGCCGATCCTCACCTACGCCGAGGATCACAACGAGCTGCTGTCGGACTCCATCAGCCTGAGCCATGTGATCGAGCGCATCCATCCGCTGATCGGCGAGCGCATCCTCAAGGCCTGGGATTTCCCCGCGCCGATCGCCGAGGTCCCGCGCCAGCACCTGGACTTCACCCGCAACTCGCCGCGCGCCGACTATACCGACCTGGTCCAGGTCGCCACCCTACAGAGTTACCTTGGCAGCGAGCATCCCTATACCCGCCTGGACTGGAGCCAGATCCCGGCGTTCGCCAAGCTCGGCCTCGAGCCGACCGTCGACATGAAGGAAGACGAGGACCTCTCCAGCGCCCTGGAAGCAGCCACCAGCATGCTGCAATAGGCCCTCCCTACTCCGCCGGGAAGCGCACCCGCACCAGCAAGCCACCCAGTTCGCCCTGGTCGAGCTGGATCTGCGCCCGGTGCGCCCGGCAGACCTCGCCGACGATTGCCAGTCCCAGGCCGCTGCCGGGGCTGTCGCCGCGCCGGTAGAAGCGCTGGAAGACCCGCTCGCGGTCGGCGGCGGGAATTCCCGGACCATCGTCTTCCACTTCCAGCACTCCCCCCTCCAGCACCCTGAGGATCACGTTGCCGCCCTGCGGGGTGTGCGCCAGCGCGTTGTCCAGCAGGTTGCTGAGCAATTCGTTGAGCAGCGTCGGTTCACCCTGGATCCACACCGGCCCGGCGCTTTCCAGCGCCAGCGAGGCTCCCCGCGCATAGGCCAGCGGCGCCAGCGCCAGGCCCAGTTCCCGGGCCAGGGCGGTCAGGTCGATGCGCTCGGCGCCACCCTCGGCAATGGCCTGGGCGCCGCTTTCGATACGTGCCAGGGACAGCAACTGGTTGGCCAGGTGGATCAGGCGGTCGGTGTTCTTCGCCGTGGTCTCCAGGGTCGAACGCCAGGCCTCCGGCTCCTGCTCGCGCAGGCCCAGTTCCAGGCGCGCCTTGAGCGCCGCCAGCGGCGTGCGCAACTCGTGGGCGGCATCGGCGATGAACTGCGACTGCCGCTCGAACAGGCTGCGCAGGCGCTGGGTGAAGTGGTTCAGCGACTCCACCAGCGGCCGCAGCTCATGTTGGACCTCCAGCATCGGCAACGGCCGCAGGTCGTCCGGCTGGCGCTCTTCCACCCCGCGGCGCAGGCGATCCAGCGGACGCAGCGCGGCGCTCACCGCCAGCCACACCAGCACCAGCGCGCCGACGCCGAGGACGCCCAGGCGCAGCAGGGTATCGGTCATCAGGCTGCGCGCCATGCGCTCGCGGGCGCCTTCGGTCTCCGCCACGCGGATCTCCGCCATGCCGCTCATGCTCGGTTCGCTGACCGGTTGCAGCAGGCTCACCACGCGTACGTCGACGCCCTGGTAGACGCCATCGTAGAACTTGGCCAGGGCCGGGTAGTCGTCGGTGCGCAGGGCATCGGCAGGTGCCGCCGGAAGATTCTCGTAGCCGGAGATCATCCGACCGTGGATGTCGTTGACCTGGTAGAAGATCCGCCCGGCGCTGTCGTAGGCGAAGGTATCCAGCGCCACGTAGGGGACGTCGGCGCGCAGGGTGCCGTCCTTCTCGTAGAGCCCGTCGGCGATCGCCCGCGCCGAGGCCAGCAAGGTCCGGTCGTAGGCGGTGTCGGCCACCTCGCGGCCGTTCCAGTAGGCGCTCAGGCCGCTCGCCAGGAGCACCAGCAGCAGGAGCAGGGCCAGCCACAGCAGCAGCCGTCCGCGCAGGCTGCCGGCATCAGTCACCCTGCGCCTCCAGCAGGTAGCCGAGGCCGCGGAAGGTGACGATGCGCACGGCGCCGCCTTCCAGCTTCTTGCGTAGGCGGTGGACGTAGATCTCGATGGCGTCGGCGCTGGCCTCCTCGTCCAGGCCGAAGACCTGGGCAGCCAGTTGCTCCTTGCTCATCACCCGCCCCGGACGGGCGATCATCGCTTCCAGCACCGCCTGTTCCCGCGAGGTCAGGGTCAGCGGCTGCTCGTCGAGGCTGAAGCGCCGGGTGCCGAGGTCGTAGACCAGGGCGCCGCAGCGCTGCAACTGTTCGCCGCCGAGCACGCTGCGGCGCAGCAGGGCCTTGACCCGCGCCTCCAGCTCGGACAGTTCGAAAGGCTTGGCCAGGTAGTCGTCGGCGCCGAGATTGAGGCCGTGCACCCGGTCCTTCACCTCGCCGCGCGCAGTCAGCATCAGCACCGGCAGGGTCTTGCCGCGCCCGCGCAGGCGCGCCAGCACCTCGAAGCCGTCCATCCGCGGCAGGCCGACGTCGAGGATCGCCAGGGCGTACTCCTCGCTGGCCAGGGCCAGGTCGGCGGCCACCCCGTCCTGCAGCAGGTCTACCGTCCAGCCGGCGCCCTTGAGCGCCTGGACCACGCTTTCGGCGAGCTGCGGATGATCTTCCACCAGAAGGATGCGCATGGACGGTTCTCCACCACCGGATGAGGGCACAAGAGGCGAAGTGTACCGGGGAAAACCCTCCGGTAAATGGCTTCTCTGCCACCGGGGATGGCTGAAAGCCTGGCGAAAGCTTGGCGTCTTAGGATCAGCCGATGGACGGCGCAGATCGTCCGCCAAAACGCCCTGCAGCGTGGTGCTCGGCGTACAAGAACAAGAATCGGAGACCACTGCATGTCGACTTCCCTGCCGCAGGCCGCAAGGTCTGTACGTTCGTCCCGCAGCACCACCCTGACCACCACCGCCGTCGTGCTCGCCGGCATCAAGCCCCTGGGCAACGCCGCCGGCTTCCTCGACGACAGCAAGGCCAGCCTGGAAACCCGCAACTTCTACATGAACCGCGACTTCCGCGACGGCCCCGGCCAGTCCAAGCGCGAGGAGTGGGCGCAAGGCTTCATCCTCAACCTGCAGTCCGGCTACACCCAGGGCACCGTCGGCTTCGGCCTCGACGCCATGGGCATGCTCGGCGTCAAGCTCGACTCCGGCCGCGGCCGCAGCGGTACCGGACTGCTGCCGAAGGATTCCGACGGCCGCGCGCCGGACACCTACTCGAAACTGGGCCTGACCGCCAAGGTCAAGGTCTCGCAGAGCGAGCTGAAGGTCGGCACGCTGATTCCGAAACTGCCATCGGTACAACCGAACAACGGGCGGATCTTCCCGCAGATATTCGAAGGCGCGCTGCTCACCTCGAAGGAGATCAAGGACCTCGGCTTCACCGCCGGGCGCCTGGAAAAGACCAAGATCCGCGACTCCAGCGACTCCGAGGACCTCGCGCTGAACGACAAGAACGGCCGCTTCGCCGGGGTCAGCGCCGATCACTTCGACCTCGGCGGACTGGACTACAAGCTCACCGACCAACTCACCGCCAGCTATCACTACAGCAACCTGCAGGACGTCTACCGCCAGCACTTCGTCGGCCTGCTGCACAGCTGGCCGATCGGTCCCGGCGAACTGACCAGCGACCTGCGCTTCGCCCGCAGCACCGACAGCGGCTCGGCCAAGGCCGGCGGCATCGACAACAAGTCGCTCAACGGCATGTTTACCTACAGCCTTGGCAACCATGCCTTCGGCGCGGCCTGGCAGCGAATGAACGGCGACGACGCCTTCCCCTACCTGGAAGGCAGCAACCCGTACCTGGTCAACTTCGTCCAGGTCAACGACTTCGCCGGCCCCAAGGAGCGTTCCTGGCAACTGCGCTACGACTACGACTTCGTCGGCCTCGGCATTCCCGGCCTGACCTTCATGACCCGCTACGTCAAGGGCGACAATGTCGAGCTCTCCGGGCAACGCGGCGAAGGCCGCGAATGGGAACGCAACACCGAACTGCAGTACGTGTTCCAGAGCGGCGCGCTGAAGAACCTCGGAGTCCGCTGGCGCAACGCGACCTTCCGTTCCAATTTCACCCGCGACATCGATGAGAACCGCCTGATCGTCAGCTATACCCTGCCGATCTGGTAAGCCAGAACAAGAACTCCCCAGGAGCACCGATGATGATGAAACTGTCTTTTCGTCCCCTCGCCTTGGTTGCCGCCGGCCTGCTGCTGGCCGGCGCCGCCGTGGCCGAACCCAAGCGTCCCGAATGTATCGCCCCGGCGTCCCCCGGCGGTGGTTTCGACCTCACCTGCAAGCTGGCCCAGAGCGCTCTGGTCGAGGCCAAGCTGCTGAGCAAGCCGATGCGCGTCACCTACATGCCCGGCGGCGTCGGCGCGGTCGCCTATAACGCGGTGGTCGCCCAGCGCCCGGGCGACGCCGGCACCATCACCGCCTTCTCCAGCGGCTCGCTGCTGAACCTGGCCCAGGGCAAGTTCGGCCGCTTCGACGAGAATGCGGTGAAATGGCTGGCCGCCATCGGCACCAGCTACGGCGCCATCGCGGTGCGCACCGACTCGCCCTACAAGAACCTCGACGACCTGGTGAAGGCGCTCAAGGCCGACCCGAGCAAGGTGGTGATCGGCTCCGGCGGCACCGTCGGCAGCCAGGACTGGATGCAGACCGCGCTGATCGCCAAGGCCGCCGGGATCAATCCGCGCGACCTGCGCTACGTGGCCCTGGAAGGCGGCGGCGAGATCGCCACCGCGCTGCTCGGTGGGCACATCCAGGTCGGCAGCACCGATATTTCCGACTCCATGCCGCACATCCTCAGCGGCGACATGCGCCTGCTCGCGGTGTTCTCCGAAGAACGCCTGCCGGAGGCGGCGATGGCCAACATCCCTACCGCCAAGGAACAGGGCTACGACATCGTCTGGCCGGTGGTTCGCGGTTTCTACCTCGGGCCGAAGGTCAGCGACGAAGACTACGCCTGGTGGAAGAACGCCTTCGACCAACTGCTGGCCTCCGAGGACTTCGCCAAGCTGCGCGACCAGCGCGAGTTGTTCCCCTTCGCCATGACCGGCGAGGAACTCGACGGCTACGTGAAGCAGCAGGTCCAGCAGTACAAGCAATTGGCCAAGGACTTCGGCCTGATCCAGTAAGCCAGCCCGCGCGCGGCCGGCCCCCGGCCGCGCCACGAGGATCCTCCCATGACCCGTTCCAACCTGTACCAGCGCCTGTTCGCCGGGCTCTGGCTGCTCGCCTGCGTCGGCCTGGCGGTCGCCGGCTGGCGTTACCAGGCGCCGTTTTCCTACGAACCCGTCGGCCCGCGCGCCTACCCGCTGCTCTGCCTGGCGCTGATGGGCGCCGGCCTGGCCTGGCTGATCGCGCGGCCGACGCCGATCCGCCACGCCGAGGACGAACAACCGCTGGGCGGCGCCGTGCTGCTCAAGGTGCTCGCCTGCATCGCCCTGCTGCTGGTGTTCGCCGGCCTGTTCGAAACGCTCGGCTTCATCCTCAGCGCCGCCCTGGTCGGCTCCTGCATGGCCATTCTCTACGGCGCCCGGCCAATCCCTGCGGTGGTCACCGCGAGCCTGCTCGGGATCGGCCTCTACTGGCTGTTCGACCGCGCCCTGGACGTCCCGCTGCCGCTGGGCGTTCTCGACTTCCTGCCGCTGTGAGGACTTCGTGATGGAAACCTTGAACTACCTCGGCCAGGGCTTCGGCGTCGCGATGACGCCGACCAACCTGATCACCGCGCTGATCGGCACCCTGATCGGCACTATCGTAGGCCTGCTGCCAGGCCTCGGTCCGATCAACGGCGTGGCACTGCTGATCCCGGTGGCCTTCGCCCTCGGCCTGCCGCCGGAAACCGCACTGATCCTGCTCGCCGCCGTGTACCTGGGCTGCGAATACGGCGGGCGGATCAGCTCGATCCTGCTCAACATCCCCGGCGAAGCCTCGACCGTGATGACCACCCTCGACGGCTACCCGATGGCACGCAAGGGCCTGGCCGGCGTGGCCCTGTCGCTGTCGGCCTGGAGTTCGTTCATCGGTGCTTTCATCGCCACCTGCGGGATGGTCCTGTTCGCCCCGCTGCTGGCCAAGTGGGCGATCGCCTTCGGTCCGGCGGAATATTTCGTGCTCATGGTGTTCGCCATCGTCTGCCTCGGCGGGATGGCCGGCGACCGCCCGCTGAAGACCCTGCTGGCGGCGCTGCTCGGGCTGTTCCTGTCGAGCGTCGGGATCGACGCCAACAGCGGCGTGTACCGCTTCACCGGGGACAGCATCCACCTCGCCGACGGCATCCAGTTCGTGGTCCTAGTGCTGGGCCTGTTCTCGGTCAGCGAGATCCTCCTGCTGCTGGAGAAGACCCACCACGGCCAGGAAGCGGTGAAAGCCACCGGACGCATGCTGTTCAACTTCAAGGAGGCCGCCAGCGTATTCCTGGTCAACCTGCGCTGCGGTCTGCTCGGTTTCGTCATGGGCGTACTGCCCGGCGCCGGCGCGACCCTGGCCAGCGCGGTGGCCTATATGACCGAGAAGAAGCTGGCCGGTGCCAAGGGCGAGTTCGGCAAGGGCGACATGCGCGGCCTGGCCGCTCCCGAGACCGCCATCGGCGCCTCCGCCTGCGGCGCCATGGTGCCGATGCTGACCCTCGGCGTGCCCGGCTCGGGCACCACCGCGGTGATGATCGGCGCCCTGACCCTGTACAACATCACTCCCGGCCCGCTGCTGTTCCAGCAGCAACCGGACATCGTCTGGGGCCTGATCGCCTCGCTGTTCATCGCCAACGTCATGCTGATCATCCTCAACGTGCCGATGGTCCGCGTCTTCACCCGCATCCTCGCGGTGCCGAACTGGGCCCTGGTGCCGGCCATCGCGATCATCACCGGGATCGGCGTGTACGGCGTGCATGCGACCACCTTCGACCTGTTCCTGATGGTCGGCATCGGCGTGATCGGCTATATCCTGCGCAAGCTCGACTTCCCGCTCTCGCCGCTGCTGCTGGGCTTCATCCTCGGTGGACTGATGGAGCAGAACCTGCGCCGCGCGCTGTCGATCTCCAACGGTGAACTGGGCATCCTCTGGTCGAGCCCGATCAGCCTGGTGACCTGGGCACTGGTGGTGGTAATGCTGCTGTTGCCGCTGGTCCGCGCCTGGCGCCGCCGCGCGGCCCGTCGCGCGACAGGGCTGGCCGATGCCTGAGCGCGTCACCTGGCGGCTGTACTGGGCGACGCCACTGGTGGGCGCCCTTGGCGGCTGGCTGGCAAGCCTGGTCGGCTGGCCGCTGCCGTGGATGATCGGCTCGCTGCTGACGGTGATGCTGGTGCGTTGCCTGGCCGACCTGCCGCTGGCCGAAGTGCCGGGGGCACGCAAGTGCGGGCAGTGGATCGTCGGCATCGGCATCGGCCTGCACTTCACCCCGGCAGTGATCGAGCAAGTGCTGGCGCATAGCGCGATCATCGTCTTCGGCGCCGTGGCCACCACGCTTTCCAGCGTGCTGGCGATCGCCTTCATGCGCCGCAGCGGCGAGGACCGCGCCACCGCGTTCTTCGCAAGCATGCCCGGTGGTGCCAGCGAGATGGTCAACCTCGGGCAGCGCCACGGCGCGGTGCTCAGCCGCGTCGCCGCAGCGCAGAGCCTGCGCCTGTTGCTGGTAGTGCTGCTGGTGCCGGCGGCGTTCCAGTACCTGCTCGGCGGCGGCCAGCCAGGCCCGCACCAGGCCGCGCCGGTGGACTGGCACTGGCTGGCGCTGCTGTTCCCGGCCGGGGCGCTGGTCGCGCTGGGCTGGCAGAAGTTGCGCCAGCCCAATCCCTGGCTGCTCGGCCCGCTGCTGCTGGCGGCCGGCGTCAGCCTCGGCTTCGACCTGCATATCGGCCTGCCGGCCGGTTCCAGCGGCGTCGGCCAATGGCTGATCGGCAGCGCCCTGGGCTGCCATTTCAACCGCAGCTTCTTCCGCAGCGCTCCAGCCTTCGTCAGTCGCACCCTGGTCTGCACGCTGTGGATGATGTTCGCCGCGGCGCTCGCCGCCGAGTTGCTCGGCTGGCTGACCACCCTCGACCACCAGTCGCTGATGCTCGGCATGATGCCCGGCGGCATCGCCGAGCTGAGCCTGACCGCCGAAGCCTTGCAGCTCTCGGTGCCGCTGGTCACCGCCTTGCAGGTACTGAGGCTATTGCTGGTGCTGTTTCTCGCCGAGCCGTGCTTCCGCTACTGGAGGAAGCGCGCCGGCTGATCGAGCCACGCCGCCACACCGGAAGTGTGGCGTTTTCCAGCCCGCCTCGTGCGGGCTTTTTTTATTCCGGGCGCGGCCAGAGGCAAGCAGCGGCGCCCACCATGTGTAGAGCTGGGCGACAGCGGCCTTCAGAGGTCCGGCAGCGACCAGTCGATAGGCGTCTTGCCGTTCTGCTCGAGGAACTTGTTGGTGCGGCTGAAATGGCCGTTGCCGAGGAAGCCGCGGTAGGCCGACAACGGCGACGGGTGCGCCGACTTGAGGATCAGGTGGCGCTGCGGGTCGATCAGCTTCTGCTTGCTCTGCGCGTGGCTGCCCCAGAGCAGGAACACCAGGCGCTCGCAACGCTCGTTGACCACCTCGATCACGCGGTCGGTGAACGGCTGCCAGCCGGCATTGGCGTGGGAGCCGGCCTTGGCCTGTTCGACGGTCAGGGAGGTGTTGAGCAACAGCACGCCCTGCTCCGCCCAGCGCTGCAGGTAGCCGTTGTTGGGAATCGGGATGTTCAGGTCGCGGTTGAGTTCCTTGTAGATGTTCTGCAAGGACGGCGGCGTCGGCACGCCGGGCTGCACCGAGAAGCACAGGCCGTGGGCCTGGCCGGGTCCGTGGTAGGGATCCTGGCCGATGATCACCACCTTGACGTTCTCCAGCGGCGTGGTGTTCAGCGCGTTGAAGATCAATGGCCCGGGCGGAAAGATCGCCTTGCCGGCGGCCTTCTCCTGGCGCAGGAACTCGCCCAGTTGCTTCATGTAGGGCTTGTCGAATTCCTCGCGCAGCGCTTCCTTCCAACTCGCCTCGAGCTTGATGCGGTCGTCGTTATCGGTCATGGAACCCCCTGTCTCGGTACTGAAAAAGTCGTCCGGCCTTTTTCAGAAGGTCGCCGACAGCCTGTGGCCGCGGAACCGTAGAAAAGCCCGCCGCGCTTGTCAATCTCGGGACAGGCGGGCCTCTTCCACCGGATACTTCACGCGCACCCGGTTGCGGTACAGGCACTCGCTGGCCAGCAGGGTGCCGGCCTGGCCCTTTTCCCGGATGTCGCGCCAGATCTCGTTGAGCCTCAGCACCGCATCGCCATCGCGGACAAAGCGCTGGGACCTCTCGTAGACGTGGTAGCGCACAGGGCGCGGCGCGCTGCACAGCAGTTCACCTTCCAGTTGGTGGGCGGCGATATGGAAGCGCAGCTGGAAGGTATCCGCCGTCGGATTGTGCAGCACCAGGTCGATGAAGTTGTAGAAGATCGCCGCGCCCGAGCCGAACGGCAGGATCCGTCCCTCGTCGGGAAACGGGTCGAAGCTGTGGTTGGCCCGCTCCACCACGCGCAGCGGGGAATGCAGGGCCATCCAGTGGATCAGGTTGCTCAGTTGACAGATGCCGCCGCCGATTCCGCTGCGCGCCTCGCCGAAGGACAACTCCATACCTTCGACGAAGCCACGCCGGGCGCTGGGCCGACCGACCAGCCGGCAGAACGAGAAGTACTCGCCGGGGCCGATACGCACGCCGTTCATGCAGTCCACCGCCAGGCGCAGGTTGACCACCTTGTTGCGTTGCAGGGCGAGGTCGCTGTCGCCGAGGCGCCGAATCAGCTTCGAGGTATGCCTGATGTAGCGGTACGGCAGGCGCTCGTCGACCGATGGCAGCCGCACGTAGCGACGGCCGCCAAGACGCCAGCGGCAGTGCCGCCAGAGACGCCGTTGCCAGACCCGCAGCCAGTAGAGCCAGGGGTGGTAGAGCGATAGGGGTTTGCGCATCGACGATCCTTGTCGGTCTCGGCCCACTGGCCGGAGGCAGCATTATGCCCGGAGCACTAGCCCTGGTGCAGCGCCCGGTAGTGACTGGGCGCCATGCCTACCACCTTGCGGAACAGCCGTGAGAAGTAATAGGGATCGGCGTAGCCGAGCTGCTCGGCGATCTGCCGCACCTCCAGCGCGCCCTCGTCGAGCAGGCGGCAGGCATGGGCCATCTTCATCTGGATGAAATCCTGGATCGGCGCCTGGCCGGTCAGGGCGCGATAGGTCTTGGCGAAATGGAAGCGCGACAGCTTGAACTGCGCCGCCAACTCGTCGAGGTTGAGGCTGTCGTGCAGGTGCGCGCGCATCAGCGCCTGCACCGCGTCGATGTCCAGCACACGCCCGGATTTCAGGCTGGCCCGCGCCGGACGCACCGCCAGCGAGGTGAGCAGGCCCTGCAACAGGTGCGCGGCATGGATGAAGTGCGGCAGGCTGAGGCCCTGGCGACGCAGCGCCAGCAGAGCGTCGAACTCCGCCAGCAGGCGCGGCTGCATGCCCAGGCGCAGGCGCGGAGCGCTGCCCAGCGGACGCAGGAAATCCTCCGCCAGTCCGCCTTCGAAATGTACCCAGTAGATGCTCCATGGCCGCTGCGAGTCTGCGCCGTAGGCATGGTCCAGGCCCTTGGGCAGGACCAGCAGGTCGCCGCCGCCGACCTCGACGCGCTCGTCGGCACACTCCAGCCAGCCGCGTCCGGCACGGCAGTAGATCAACAGGTAGTCGTCCGGCGCGCGCCGCTGCATATGGTGGCCATGCGCCTCCGGGTAGTAACCGAGGGCCAGCGGGTAGCAGGCCTGGCCGAGCGGATGGCGGGCCAGGGCGCGACGCAGGCGGGGCGGCGTGATGAAACGCACACCCTGGTTGGGCAGGGGCCAGGCGGAGGTCTGTACGGAACGCTTCACGGCGACGCGACTCGGCAGTCTGAATCCCAAGATCGTCCATCTCCTGCGCAAGATCGTCAATCCACAGGCGGCTTGCGGCCGGCTATAACGACTCAAAACAACATCCCGGCCCACCGGGAAGCAGAGGCGACGATGGCCAAGGCAATCCCCCAGCTGATCGACGGCGAATGGCGCGGCAGCCGTTCCCGCGAGCTGATCGAAGTTACCGATCCGGCGACCCAGGACGTCCTCGCGCTGGCACCGAAGGCCACCGCCGACGAGATCGAGCAGGCCATCGCCAGCGCCCAGCGCGCCTTCGAGACCTGGCGCGAAGTCCCGGCTCCCGAGCGAGCGCGGTTGATGCTGCGCTACCAGCACCTGCTCAAGGAACACCACGACGAACTCGGCGAACTGCTGGCCCGGGAGACCGGCAAGAACCTCGCCGATGCCAAGGGCGACGTGTGGCGCGGCATCGAGGTGGTCGAACACGCCGCCAACGTAGCCAGCCTGATGATGGGCGAGACGGTGGAAAACGTCGCCCGCGAAATCGACACCGCCAGTTGGATCCAGCCCCTCGGCGTGTGCGCCGGGATCACCCCGTTCAATTTCCCGGCGATGATCCCGCTGTGGATGTTCCCGCTGGCCATCGCCTGCGGCAACACCTTCGTCCTCAAGCCCTCCGAACAGGATCCGCTGACACCCAACCGCCTCGCCGAGCTGTTCCTCGAGGCCGGCGCGCCGAAGGGCGTGCTGCAGGTGATTCATGGCAGCCGCGAGCAGGTCGATGCCCTCCTCACCCACCCGGACATCCGGGCGATTTCCTTCGTCGGCTCGGTCGCCGTGGGCCAGCACGTGTACCGCACCGGCAGCGCGCACCTGAAGCGGGTGCAGGCCTTCGCCGGGGCGAAGAACCACATGGTGATCCTCCCCGACGCGAACAAGGTCCAGGTCCTCGGCAACCTGGTCGGCGCCAGCTGCGGTGCCGCCGGCCAGCGCTGCATGGCGATCAGCGCGGCGGTGTTCGTCGGCGCGGCGCGCGAGTGGATTCCCGAGCTGGCCGAGCGGATGGCCGCCCTGCGTCCCGGCCACTGGCAGGACCCGGACGCCGCCTATGGTCCGCTGATCAGCCCACAGGCACGCCAGCGCGTGCTGCGCCTGATCGCCGAAGGCAAGGCGGAAGGCGCCGAGTGCCTGCTCGACGGCTCGCAGTGCCAGGTCGAAGGCTATCCCAACGGCAACTGGCTCGGTCCCACCCTGTTCCGCGCAGTGACGCCGAAGATGGGCCTGTACCGCGAGGAAATCTTCGGCCCGGTGCTGGCCTGCCTGGAGGTGGAAAGCCTGGAAGAGGCCATCGCCCTGGTCAACGCCAACCCCTATGGCAACGGTACCAGCCTGTTCACCCGCTCCGGCGGCGCCGCTCGGCGCTACCAGCACGCGGTGCAGGTCGGCCAGGTGGGTATCAACGTGCCGATCCCGGTACCGCTGCCGTTCTTCTCCTTCACCGGCTGGAAGGGTTCCTTCTACGGCGACCTGCACGCCTACGGCAAGCAGGCTGTGCGCTTCTATACCGAGACCAAGACCGTCACCAGCCGTTGGTTCGACGATGAACCGACGACCGCCGAATCGTCGGCCGGCCCGAACATGACCATCCATCTCAAGTGACCCGAGGACCTATGGATTTCGACCTCACCGAAGAACAACGCCTGCTGGTGGAGAGCGCCCGCGCCTTCGCCCGCCACGAACTGGCGCCGAAGGCGGCCGACTGGGACCGCGACCATCACTTCCCGGTGGAAGTCATCCGCGCCGCCGCCGAACAGGGCTACCTCGGCCTGTACATCGCCGAGGAAGACGGCGGCCTGGGCCTGTCACGGCTGTCCACCTCGCTGATCTTCGAGCAACTGGCCGCCGGCTGCGTGGCCACTACCGCCTACATCAGCATCCACAACATGGCCGCCTGGATGCTCGCCTCGTTCGGCGACGCGGCGCTGAAGGAGGCCTGGCTGCCCGGCCTGATCGGCGGCGAGTCGCTCGCGTCCTATTGCCTCACCGAGCCCGATGCCGGCTCCGACGCCGCGCGCCTGCGCACCCGCGCCCGCCGCGAGGGCGACGAATACGTGCTGGACGGCAGCAAGTGCTTCATTTCCGGCGCCGGCAGCACCCAGGTGCTGATCGTCATGGCGCGCACCGGCGAGGACGGCGCCAAGGGCATCTCCTGCTTCCTGGTGCCGGCCGACGCGCCCGGCATCCGCTACGGCCGCAACGAGGACAAGATGGGCTGGCGCGCGCAGCCGACCCGCACCATCACCTTCGAAGGCGTGCGCATCCCCGCCGGCAACCGCATCGGCCCCGAGGGCCAGGGCTTCGTCTATGCCATGAAAGGCCTCGACGGCGGCCGCCTGAACATCGCCAGCTGCTCCCTGGGCGCCGCCCAGGCGGCGCTGGAGCAGTCGATGCGCTACGTCGAGGAACGCGAGCAGTTCGGCAAGCCTCTGGCGACCTTCCAGGCCTTGCAGTTCAAGCTCGCCGACATGCTCACCGAACTCACCGCCAGCCGCCAGATGGTGCGCCTCGGCGCCCATCGGCTGGACCGCGGCGACGCCGAGGCGACCCTGTACTGCGCAATGGCCAAGCGCTTCGCCACCGACCGCTGCTTCGATGTCTGCAACGAGGCCTTGCAACTGCACGGCGGCTACGGCTATCTCAACGATTATCCGCTGGAGCGCTGGGTACGCGACACTCGCGTGCACCAGATCCTCGAAGGCACCAACGAAATCATGCGGGTGATCGTCGCCCGCCGCCTGCTGGAGCAGGGCGGCATGCTCGATCGCCTGCTGTGAACGCCGCGAACCATCGCATCCGATAGTGCCGGGACGCCCCGGCCCATGATCCAGTGAGGGACTTCATGAACACTGCCGTCGAACCCTACAAGGCTTCCTCCTTCGACCTGACCCACAAGCTCACCGTGGAGAAGCACGGGCATACCGCGCTGATCACCATCAACCACCCGCCGGCCAACACCTGGGACCGCGACTCGCTGATCGGCCTGCGCCAACTGATCGAGCACCTCAACCGCGACGACGATATCTACGCCCTGGTAGTGACCGGCCAGGGGCCGAAGTTCTTCTCCGCCGGCGCCGACCTGAACATGTTCGCCGACGGCGACAAGGCCCGCGCTCGCGAGATGGCCCGCCGCTTCGGCGAGGCCTTCGAGGCGCTGCGCGATTTCCGCGGGGTGTCGATCGCGGCGATCAACGGCTACGCCATGGGTGGCGGCCTGGAGTGCGCCCTCGCCTGCGACATCCGCATCGCCGAGCGCCAGGCGCAGATGGCCCTGCCGGAGGCCGCGGTGGGCCTGCTGCCCTGCGCCGGCGGGACCCAGGCGCTACCCTGGCTGGTGGGCGAAGGCTGGGCCAAGCGGATGATCCTCTGCAACGAGCGGGTGGACGCGGAAACCGCCCTGCGCATCGGCCTGGTCGAACAGGTGGTGGACAGCGGCGAGGCGCGCGGCGCAGCCCTGCTGCTGGCGGCCAAGGTGGCACGCCAGAGCCCGGTGGCGATCCGCACCATCAAGCCGTTGATCCAGGGGGCCCGCGAACGCGCGCCGAACACCTGGCTGCCGGAGGAGCGCGAGCGCTTCGTCGATCTGTTCGACGCCCAGGACACCCGCGAAGGGGTCAACGCCTTCCTCGAGAAGCGCGACCCCAAGTGGCGCAACTGCTGAGCCTTCCCATCGAACCCGGCGGGCTGCGCCACAGCCCGCCCGAGCCGAGAGTCCCGACATGAACGTGCTTTTCGAAGAACGCCCGAGCCTGCATGGCTTCCGCATCGGCATTGCCACCCTGGATGCGGAAAAGAGCCTGAACGCCTTGTCCCTGCCGATGATCGAGGCCCTGGCGGCGAAACTCGACGCCTGGGCCGAGGACGCCGGCATCGCCTGCGTGCTGTTGCGCGGCAACGGCGCCAAGGCCTTTTGTGCCGGCGGCGACGTGCGCAAGCTGGTGGACGCCTGCCGCGAGCATCCCGGCGAGGTGCCGGCCCTGGCGCGACGCTTCTTCGCCGATGAATACCGCCTCGACTACCGCATCCACACCTACCCGAAACCCTTCATCTGCTGGGCGCACGGCTATGTGATGGGTGGCGGCATGGGGCTGATGCAGGGTGCCGGGATTCGCATCGTCACCCCGTCCAGCCGCCTGGCGATGCCGGAAATCGGCATCGGCCTGTACCCGGACGTCGGCGCCAGCTGGTTCCTCGCCCGCCTGCCCGGCAGGCTCGGCCTGTTCCTCGGCCTGAGCGCGGCGCAGATGAACGCCCGCGACGCCCTCGACCTCGACCTGGCAGACCGCTTCCTTCTCGACGACCAGCAGGACGCCCTGCTCGCCGGCCTGGTGCAGATGAACTGGAACGAGGCGCCCCAGGTGCAACTTCACAGCCTGCTTCGCGCCCTCGAACACGAGGCCCGCGGCGAACTGCCGGAGGCCCAGTTGCTCCCGCGCCGGTCGCGCCTGGACGCACTGCTCGACCAGCCGGACCTGGCGAGCGCCTGGCAGGCGCTGGTGGCGCTGCGCGACGACGCCGACCCGCTGCTTGCGCGTGGCGCGAAGACCCTGGCCGAGGGCTGCCCGATGACCGCGCATCTGGTCTGGCAGCAGATCGAGCGTGCGCGCTACCTGTCGCTGGCCGAGGTGTTCCGCCTGGAATACGCCATGAGCCTGAACTGCACGCGCCATCCGGACTTCGCCGAGGGGGTACGCGCAAGGCTGATCGATCGCGACAACGCACCGAACTGGCATTGGCCGCAGGTGGACGCGATCCCGCAGGCGGTGATCGAGGCGCACTTCGAGCCGACCTGGGAGGGCGAGCATCCGCTGGCGGGGCTCTGATCCGCCGCGCCGCCCTCTGCCGTGGGAGGGCGCGCGCCCGCCGCGTCCATAGCGTCTAAGCTGTTTCACAGCATCCCCAAGAGGCCTCGCGGCCGCCACAGGAGGAGCTCCATGAAACAGATCGCCTTCATCGGCCTCGGCCACATGGGCGCGCCGATGGCCACCAACCTGCTCAAGGCCGGCTACCTGCTGAACGTCTTCGACCTGGTGCAGAGCGCCGTCGACGGCCTGGTCGCCGCCGGTGCCAGCGCCGCCCGCAGCGCCCGCGACGCGGTGCAGGGCGCCGACGTGGTCATCAGCATGCTGCCGGCCAGCCAGCACGTCGAAGGCCTGTACCTCGACGACGATGGCCTGCTCGCGCATATCGCCCCCGGCACACTGGTGCTGGAGTGCTCGACCATCGCCCCGACCTCGGCACGCAAGGTCCACGCCGCCGCGCGCGAACGCGGCCTGGCGATGCTCGACGCGCCGGTGTCCGGCGGCACTGCCGGCGCGGCGGCCGGCACCCTGACCTTCATGGTCGGCGGCGACGCCGAAGCACTGGAAAGGGCTCGGCCGCTGTTCGAGGCCATGGGCCGCAACATCTTCCATGCCGGCCCCGACGGCGCCGGCCAGGTGGCCAAGGTGTGCAACAACCAGCTCCTCGCGGTGCTGATGATCGGTACCGCCGAAGCCATGGCACTGGGCGTGGCCAACGGCCTCGAGGCGAAGGTGCTGGCCGAGATCATGCGCCGCAGCTCCGGCGGCAACTGGGCGCTGGAAGTCTACAACCCCTGGCCGGGGGTGATGGAGAACGCTCCGGCGTCGCGCGACTACAGCGGCGGCTTCATGGCCCAGTTGATGGCCAAGGACCTCGGCCTGGCCCAGGAAGCCGCCCAGGCCAGCGCCAGCAGTACGCCGATGGGCAGCCTGGCGCTGAGCCTGTACCGTCTGCTGCTGAAGCAGGGCTATGCGGAGCGGGACTTTTCCGTGGTGCAGAAATTGTTCGATCCGACCCAAGGCCAATAGACAGGCAGGCGGGTCCGCGCCCAGGCTGGTCGATTCGACGATGCGAGGAGTCCGCCTTGAACGCCCTGCTGCTGCGTTACCGTTTCCGCCTGCTGTTCTTTTCCACCGTGCTGTTCACGGCGATCCTCGGCCTGCCGTCGAGCACCAAGCCACGGGTGCTCGGCAGCCTCCTGCTGCTGGTGCTGGCCGGGATGAACACCTTGCGCAGACGCAGCCCGCTGGTCTACCTGACGGCCTTCTTCGGCCTGTTCAGCCTGGCCCTGTACACCACTGCGGACTTCAGCAGTCCCTACTCCAGCCTGCCGCCCGGCCTGCTGCGCGGGCTGAGCCTGATCCTGCTGTACCTGACCCTGTTCGCCGCGCTGTTCCGTCGCGTCACCCAGGAGCGCCCCGTGACCCACGAGCTGCTCTACGGACTCTGCGCGCTCTACCTGCAGATGGCGCTGGCCTTCGCTCTCGCCTACTACATGGTCGAACAGATGCAGCCGGCCAGCTTCATCGCCAGCCATGGCGCACTCGGCCTGGATACCTTCGTCTACTACAGCCTGGTGACCCTGACCACCGTGGGCTACGGCGACATCCAGGCGATCAACCCGCTGGCGCGCCTGCTGGCCGGCAGCGAAGGGGTAATCGGGGTCCTGTTCATCGCCCTCGCCGTGGCCCGCAGCCTGACCCTGATGAGCGACAGCGAGGAGGTCTGATTATTAAGCTGGGCTAACGAGTGCATCCCCCGCGCAGCGGTTTATCCCGGCGAGCGCAGGGCGGATGATGCTGATCGACGCCGCTCCGCGGCATTTCTCGAACGGAAGGTGCAGCATGAAAATCGCCCTGATCGGCGCCACCGGCCACGTCGGCCACTATTTCCTCAACGAAGCCCTGCAACGCGGCCACGCGGTGACCGCCCTGGTCCGCGACCCGGGCAAGCTGGCGGCGCGCGACGGCCTCGGCGTCGTGCAGGCGGACGTCAGCGACCCGGCCCAGGTGGCCAGCGCCGTGGCAGGCCACGAGGTGGTCATCAGCGCTTTCAACGGCGGCTGGGGCAGCTCCGACCTCCGTGCCCGCCACGCCGCCGGCAGCCAGGCCATTCTCGACGGCGTGAAACGCTCCGGCGTGCCGCGCCTGCTGGTTCTCGGCGGCGCCGGGAGCCTGGAAATCGCTCCCGGCCAGCGCCTGGTGGACAGCCCGGAGTTCCCCGAGCAGTGGAAGCAGGGCGCCCTCGGCGCCGCCGACGCCCTCGACCAACTGCGCGGCGAGCAACGACTGGACTGGGTGTTCCTCAGCCCGGCGATGCTCCTCGAACCCGGCCAGCGCAGCGGCAAGTTCCGCCTCGGCGGCGACCAGGTCCTGTTCGACGCCAAGGGCGAGAGCCGGATTTCCCTGGAAGACCTGGCGGTAGCCATGCTCGACGAGGCCGAGCAGCCCCGTCATCATCGCCAGCGCTTCACCGTGGCCTACTGAAAAGACCAGGCGCCCCTCTCGGGCGCCTTCGTCGTCAGCCTTCGGACTTCGCCGCCGGCGTGACGATATCGAACCAGAAGTCGAAGTCGCCGAGCATGCCGAACAGTTGCCCCAGCAGCAGCGGATTGCCGGAACTCTTCAGTTTGCCCTCGAAGACCAGGCGTACCGCCGATACCTCCTTGAGCAGCAGCCGGTTGAGATCGGCGCGGTCGATGCTCACGGTCTGCCCGGCGTCCTCGCTCTGCGCGCCGCGCAGGTTGTTCAGGTGCGAGTTCTTCAGTTCCAGCAGGTAGTTCTCGCCGATGTCCGGCAGGCGCAGGTTGATGCTCAGCGCCTTGCCCTCCGCAGCGCCGGCGTCCAGGCGCACGCCGAGATAGTCGAACAGCAGGCCGGTGTCCATCGCCGCCAGGGCATCGGCGCTGCCGGCTTCCATCGTCGGCTGGTCGCGCGGTACGCCGTGGCGCAGTTCGTAGGCGGCGCTCAGGTAGCTGTTGCGCCAGCCGGCGTTCTCCGCCTGGTAGCCGAGCTGCTCCAGGGCGTCGGCCTGCAGCTCGCGCGCGGTCCGGTTATCCGGCTCGGCGAAGACCAGCCTGTTGACCACCTCGACCACCCAGCGGTACTCGCCCCTGGCGTACGACGCCCGCGCTTGCTCCAGCAGGCGCTCGGCGCCGCCCATGTATTCCACGTAGCGGCCCGCCGAGTCCTCCGGGCTGAGCGGGTCGAGGGTCGCCGGGTTGCCGTCGTAGTAGCCCAGGTAGCGGTTCAGCACGGCCCGTGCGTTGTGGCTGACCGAGCCGTGGTAGCCGCGGTCGTACCATTCCTGGTCAAGGCTGGGCGGCAGGCGCAGGCGGTTGTGCACCTGGCCGATGGTCACGCCCTGGTTGGCCAGGTGCAGCGTCTGGTCGTGCAGGTAGCCGTACAGGTCACGCTGTTTCTCCAGCACCTCGACGATCTCCGCGTTGCCCCAGCGCGGCCAGTTGTGCACTGCGAACATCACCTCGGCCTGCCTGCCGAAACGATGCAGCGCCTGGTTGATGTACTTGCTCCAGCCCAGCGCATCACGTACCTCGGCGCCGCGCAGGGTGTACAGGTTGTGCAGGGTGCCGACTACGTTTTCGGCCATCAGCAGGGCCTTCTGCCGCGGCAGCCAGATGTTCATCTCCGCCGGCGATTCGGTACCCGGCGTGTTCTGGAAGGTGAACGGCACGCCGTCCAGCACCAGGTCCTCGCCCTCGCCTTCGATCAGGCGGGTCGGCGCCAGCAGGCTCAGCGGTCCGCGCGCCAGCCCCTTGCCGATGGCCATGTCGACCTGCCCCTGCGGCCCCTTGGGCAGTTGCGTGCCGTACTGGTAGGTGGCGCGGCGCATCATGGCGTTGCCGGCCAGGACGTTCTCCTTGATCGCGGCCTCCATGAAGCCGGCCGGAGCGATGATCTGCACTGCGCCGCTGGCGACCTGCTGCGGCTCTACCAGACCGCGCACGCCTCCGAAGTGATCGGCATGGGCGTGGCTGTAGATCACCGTACGGATCGGCCTCTCGCCCAGCTCGCGGCTGACCAGCTCGTAGGCCGCCCTGGCGGTGGCCGGGGTGGTCAGGGTGTCGACCACGATCCAGCCGCTGTCGCCGCGTATGAAGGTGATGTTGGCCAGGTCGAAGCCGCGCACCTGGTAGATGCCCTCGGCAACCTCGAACAAGCCGTACTTGAGATTGAGCAGGGCCTGGCGTTGCAGGCTGGGATTGATGCTGTCGCGGGGCTTGCCGTCGAGGAGGAAGTCGTAGCCTCCGAGCTGCCAGGCGACGCTGCCGTCGGGGTTGCGGATGAGTAACCGCTCCGGGCGCCGGATCAGGCCGCGTTCGGCGCGCTCGAAGTCGGCGCGGTCGGCGAAAGGCAATTCCGCTTCGACCCGTCGCTGGGCCTCGACGGTGAAGGCACTGGGCGGTTTGGGCGCGGTGGTTTCGGCGGCGCCGGCGAGCAGCGGGGCGAGCGCCAGGAGTGCGAGCAGACGGCTCATCGGATACTCCGTTTTATTGTTGTGGGCTTCGGCTGGCACTATGCCGAGAGGCACGACAATAATTCCAATGCATTCCAGCCCCACATTCGATGCGGAGTCCGCATGAGCGATCTACGCCAGTTCCGCCACTTCGTCGCCCTCGCCGAGCATGGCCACTATGCCCGCGCCGCCGAAGCGGTGAATCTCAGCCAGCCGGCGCTGTCACGCAGCATCCAGGCGCTGGAGGGACAGTTGGGTTGCACCCTGGTGGAGCGCGGCAGCCGCGGCGTGGCCCTCACGGCCCACGGCCGGCTGGTGCTGGAACACGCTCGGCGCCTGCTGGCCGGGCATCGCGCGCTGCACAACGCGGTGAGCCAGTTGGGCAATCTCGACAGCGGCGAGCTACGCCTGGGCGGCGGTCCCTTCCCCGCCGCACGGCTGTTGCCCGAGGCACTGGCCGGTTTCTCCAGCGCCCACCCACGCGTGCGCGTCGTACTGCTCATCGAGGACTGGCAGACCCTGCGCCAGCGCCTGCTGGATGACGCCGTCGAACTCTTCGTCGCCGATATCCGCGAGCTGCAAGGCGATCCGCAGTTGCGCATCCACCCGCTACGCGAGCATCCCGGCGTGCTCTTCTGCCGCCCCGGCCATCCGCTGCTGCGTCTGGTGAGGCCGAGCGCCGAGCAACTGGCCGACTACCCGCTGGCCGGCCCGCGCCTGCCCGAGGCAGTCCGCGGCGACCTGGCGCGCCTGCTGCAACGCGAAGAACCGCTCGGCATACAGTGCGACGACGTGCTGATGCTCAAGGGCCTGGTCGGCTCCAGCGAGCTGATCAGCCTGGCGCCCTGGGACGTGGTTGCCGCCGACGTCGAGGCCGGCCGCCTGGCGCTGCTGCCCTGGCCCGCCGGCGCCGAGCCCGCCCGCGCCAAGGGCTCCGCCTACGGTCTGGTCAGCCGCGCCGGCCGCAGCCTGTCGCCGGCCGCGGCAGTGTTCGTCGAGCGGGTGCTGGAACAGGACCGGCGCTTCGCCGTCGCCTGAGGGTCAGCGCCAGCGACCGTCGTCGCGGCGCTCCTGCCAGGAACGGTTCCAGTCGCGCCCGCGGTTGTCACGGTCGCGGTCGTGATAGCGCTCGTAGCGGTAGTCGGGACGATGCCGGTGGTCGTCGCGGTCGTAGACCACGCAGGCCGACAGCGGCAGGACGAGGATCAGCAGGGAAAGCAAACGACGCATGGCGCCTCCTGTGCGGTTCCGGCCTCTCCTGCGGATGCGGGAGGATTGCCTGTTCCGGAACCTGCACATCGGACTGTGCGGCGCGCGGGCGGTGCCCGCGGCGAGAGTAAAGCCTGTGTAAATCAGCCGAGGCTACGCAGGTGCAGGACGCCGAACAGCAGCACCTGGAGGCGCTCCAGCCAAGGTGCCGGGCGCGCCTTGAGACGCCCGTCGAGCAGCAGGATCTCGGCGGCATGGACCAGCACCAGCACGCCGGACAACAGCAGGATCGGTCGATGCAACTCGCCCAGCGGGTAGGCCAGGTTGACCAGCGCGACGAGCCAGAACATCGCCAGGGCGCCCTTGGCGAACGACAGAAAATGACTCATGGGAACCTCCTCGTTTCGGTGTCGGCCGAGTGTGCCGAGCAAATGCGCCAAGAGGGTCCGCACTTTCGACTGGAAAGCACGACGGCGCCCGCAGGCGCCGTCTTTTCTTGCACACCTCAGTTGCGCCAGCGAGGCGTGCCGCCCTGCTGGCCCTGGTGGCCCGGACGATCCTGCCGCCCGTGTTGCTGCCAGCGTTGCGGAGAATGCCCGCGCCATTGCGGCTGGCCGCCGTGCTGCCAGTTGCCCGGATGCCGCTCGCCACGATGGGCCGGGCGCGATTCGTGGTAGCGCTGCTGGTAGCGATATTGCTCGCGCCGGTAGTCGCGGTGGCCATCGTAGCGGCGTGGCGCCGGGTAGTAGCGTTGGTCGTAGTAGCGAGTCGAATAGTAGCGCCGTTCGCTGCGCCAGCCATCGTCATACACGCGATAGCGTGGCACTTCGTAGGCGTAGCCGTAGGGCTGGCCGCGATAGTGGCGCCAATCGCCGTCATCGTAGTCGTAGTCATACACCGCGCAGCCACCCAGGCTGGCGAGAAGCAGAAGAAGCGGGACTCTCAGGAATGTGCGCCACATGGCAGCCTCCTGCGGCCCCGCTGCCGACCGGCCGGACGACCGGCGACGCCGCGAGGCGCGCATACGACGTGAAGACTCGGGAAAAGGAAGAGGGCTCAGCACCAGCCTTTCTTGGCGTGGCCCGGAGGACAATGGGGCGGGCCGCCGCGATCGTAGCCGTAGTAGCCATCGTCGAACGGATCCAGTTCGACGTAGGCGCCCGGCACCCGAACGCTGCAACCGCTCATCAGGAAGGCCGCCAGTAGCAGCCCGATCAATCGCATGACCATCAGCATTCTCCTTCATCGCAGAACGCAGCCGAACCACGCCTGGACAAGATCCCGATGGAGCGGGAAGCCGGTTGCGGCGGTTGCAACCCGGCTGCAATAGAGACCGAAGGAAAAAACGGAAATTCCCTGAATCCGACCAACGACACGGGCCTCCAGGACGTGACCGCAGCCGGCGTTTCTCGGTAGAGTGCGCCGACCAAGGACTGCCGGCTCCGCCGGAACCGCTCAAGGAGCATGCATGCAACCCATCGACCGCGCCCAGGCACAGCAGCGCGCCAACGACATCCTGGTGTTCCAGCGCGAGCTGCAACGCCTCGACCAGGAGCAGGCGTTCCGCCTCGAACCGGCCCAGGCCCGGCAACTCGCCGACTATCACCTGGCCCTGCTGGACAGCTACCGCGACCGTTTCGACATCGACCACGACCTGCGCAGCCAGCAACTTTCGCTGGGCATGCGGGTAGCCTCGTTCTTCGGCGCCCTGGCCTTCGCCGCCAGCGTGTTCCTGCTGTTCTATCGCTTCTGGGGCCTGTTCCCCACCGTCGCCCAGGTGGCGATCCTGATCGGCAGCGCCTTCGCCGCGTTCTTCGCCACGCTCTGGGTCCAGGCCAAGGACGCCTCGGGCTACTTCAGCAAGCTGGCGGCGATGGTCGCGTTCGCCTGCTTCGTCCTCGACCTGACCATGCTCGGGCAGATATTCAACGTCACCCCCAGCGACCTGGCGCTGGTGCCCTGGGCGCTCTACGCCCTGCTCCTGGCCTACCTGTGCAACGCCCGCCTGCTGCTGGCGGCGGCGATCCTCTGCGTGATGGGCTTCATCGCCGCGCGCGTCGGCACCTGGGGCGGCGGCTACTGGCTGAGCGTAGGCGAGCGACCGGAGAACTTCTTCCCCGCCGCCGCGCTGATCTTCGCCGTGCCGCTGTGCTTCGAGCAGCGCAACTTCAGCGGCTTCGCCCTGATCTACCGGGTGTTCGCCCTGCTCGGCCTGTTCCTGCCGATGCTGGTGCTGGCCAACTGGGGCTCAGGCAGCTACCTGGCGCTGCCGTCGGCGCTCATCGAGGGGCTCTACCAGGTCGCCGGCTTCATCGCCGCCGCCCTGGTGATCTGGCTCGGCGCGCGATGCAACTGGGCGGACGTGAGCAATACCGGGATCACCTTCTTCGTCATCTTCCTCTACACCAAGTTCTTCGACTGGTGGTGGGAAGCGATGCCGAAGTACCTGTTCTTCCTGGTGCTCGGCCTCAGCGCCCTGCTGATCCTGCTGGTCCTGCGCCGCCTGCGCACGCCCCTGGGCATCGCCGCGAGGGCTGACGCATGAATCGCAACCGTCGCAACGCCCTGATCGTCGGCAGCCTCCTGCTGCTGGCGGCGAACCTGGCCGCCCTCGGTGGCGTCGCCTGGAACCGGTCCGGCGCGGCCGAAAGCAAGCTGGTGCTCAGCCAGCGCGAGCTCCAGCGCAACTGGTCCTACGGTTTCTGGAGCGAAGAGAACAGTGGCGTCGAACTGCGCCTGGAGCTTCGCTCGCCGAGCAGCGAGCCGCCCAGTGACCTCGCTCCCCCGCTGCCGCCCGAGCAGATGCGCGCCCTCGGTTTCAGCATCCCGGACGCGCTCGACGAAGAGAGCGTACGGCGCTACCGCCGCCAACAGGAAAAACAGGTGCTGCTGGTCCTGGAGCTCGACGGCCCGGCCTATCGTCGCGAAGTACGCCTGGCCGAAGAGCGCCTGGCCGAGGCCAGCGCCCGCAGCAAGGCCCTGCCCAAGGACGAAATGCTGTCCAGCCAGATGGAAGCCGCTCGCCACCAACTGAAGCATGAGCAGGGAGAGGCCAGCCGACTGTTCATCGTCGACGCCGGCCTCGACCTGGCCGCCCTGCGCCAGCGCTACCCCGAGCGCCAGCGCTACGCCATCGTCAAGGGCCGGGTGCGCCCCTGGTCCGCGGTCGACGGAGGCAGGACTCTGGTCGGCGGCTACATCAGCCGTACCGACCTCGCCGCGATCAACGTGCCACGACAATGGCATGCAGTGTTCGCCAAGGTCGACGAACAAAACTACCGGCTAGCACCGCTGGAACTGCACCTCAGCTTCGGCCAGCGCCTGGAGCCCTGGATCACCAACGCCGTTCGCCGCTGAAACGCCCCACCCGGCGCGCGACGCTTGCATCCGCGCGCCGGGCGCTGCACCCTGGGCACCCGCCAGCCATCCTCCGCGCCATGAACAGCGAAATCGATCCCGGCCGCTGCCCGCTGTGCCAGCAATCCAACCGCTGCACCCTGGCCGCCCCTGCCAGCGCCACCCAGGCTTGCTGGTGCTTCACCACGGAATTCGATGCGGCCGCGCTGGAGCGGATTCCCGCCGAGCTGCGCCGCCGCGCCTGCCTCTGTCCGCGCTGCGCGCAACTGCTGCCGCCCGACGCCGACGACTGATGCGCCTGGACCGCTTCCTCGCCAATCTGCCCGAACTCAGCCGCCGCGACGCGCAGATGCTGATCGCCGGTGGACGCCTGCGCGTGGACGGCCAGGAGGTGCGCGACGGCACCCACGAGGTGCGGGTGTTCAGCCGGGTGGAGCTGGACGAGCGGCTGCTCCAGGCTGGCAAGCCGGCACGCTACTACATGCTGCACAAACCGATGGGCTGCGTCAGCGCCACCCGCGACCCGCAACACCCGACCGTCCTCGACCTGTTCCCGGAAGACCTGCGCGACGACCTGCACATTGGCGGTCGTCTCGACTACAACACCACCGGCCTGATGCTGCTGACCAACGACGGCCAGTGGTCGCGCCGCCTGACCCTGCCGGGTAGCCGGCGCGACAAGATCTACTACGTGGAAACCGAGGCGCCCATCGACCAACGCTACGTGGATGCCTTCGCCGCCGGCCTCCACTTCCGCTTCGAAGACCTGGTCACCCTCCCCGCGCAGCTCGAACCGATCGGCCCACGCTGCGCCCGCCTGACCCTGCACGAAGGCCGCTATCACCAGGTCAAGCGCATGTTCGGCCACTTCGGCAACAAGGTGCTGCGACTGCACCGCGAGCGCATGGGTGATATTTGTCTCGACCCGCAGTTGTCGCCGGGTGCCTGGCGCCCCCTGAATGCTGAAGAAATCTGTTCGGTGTGAACCCCCGCCGCCCACCGCCTGTCCACCGGAAGAGGCCGGACCGAAGGGGTTTGGCCGGCCGTCGCGAGCGACGCTAAGCTGAATGGCGTCTGTCGGAGCGACAGCCTTTCCCGCATGGAGCAAGAGAAAGCGCCGATGAAAAGAACCCTTGCCGTACTGCTGCTGGCCTTCACCGTCGGCAGCCTCCACGCGGCGCCCGCCGGCCCAGCGAACGCGCCTTTGCCGCCGGCCGACATCAAGGCGCGGCTGAAGAGCATGAAGCCCGGCGAGTACCTCTGGTATCCGGAGGTATCCCCGCAGGGACCGGTGACCATCGTGGTCAGCCTCACCGAACAGAAGGCCTACATCTACCGCAACGGCATCGCCATCGGGGTCAGCACCCTCAGCTCCGGCAAGAAGGGCCGGGAGACCCCGACCGGAGTGTTCTCGATCCTGCAAAAGAGCGTCGACCACAAGTCCGACCTCTACAACAGCGCGCCCATGCCCTACATGCAGCGCCTGACCTGGGACGGCATCGCCCTGCACGCCGGCAACCTGCCCGGCTATCCCGCCTCCCACGGCTGCATCCGCCTGCCCATGGCGTTCGCCAAGAAGCTCTACGGCATCACCGGATTCAGTTCCACCACGGTAATCATTTCCAACGCCAGCAGCGCGCCGAAGGAAGTCGACCATCCCGGCCTGCTGGCGCCGACGGTAGCGGACGGGCGACCGGTGACGCTGCCGGTGGAGCCCGGAGAAATCGCCTGGAACGATCCCGGCGCGGAGCGCGGTCCGTTGTCGGTGCTGATCAGCCGCGCCGACCAGCGCGCCTATGTCTACCGCGGCGGCCAGCGCATCGGCACCGCACCGGTGCAGTTGCCGGCACGCCCGCAAACCGGCATGGCGGTGTTCTCGCTGCTGGAAAAGCCGACCCCGGAAGAAATCAGCGAGACCTCGCCGAACCTGCGCTGGTCGGTGGTCCAGGTGAGTAACCCGGGACAGGGCCTGACACCCTCCGAGCAACTGGGCAAGATCCGCATGGACCCGACCTTCGTCCGCGAAATGCTGGGCGCCATGGACGTCGGCAGTACCCTGGTGATCACCGACTGGGCCTCGACCCGGGACACCCACAGCGACTCCGATTTCACGGTGATCGCCACGGAAACACCGAACAATCCGACGAAATCGCTTAAAAAGTAGTCGGCAAGTTGTTCAAAAATCGAGCACAATGCCTCTCATCCGGTAAAAACCACACTGAACCGATGGGAATACTGCTCGTATGCCAACCTTCCTCCGTGCCGCCCTGCGCAGGCTGAGCCTGGCGGGCGCCACCCTTTGCGCACTGGCCAGCGGGCCGGTGTTCGCCATGCCACTTCCCTCCGCCAAGGACCTACAGAAACTCGCTCCCCAGGCCAGCCTGCCAACCCTCGAACTGGCCCTCACCGCCTATGCCTGTGCGAGCGCCAGCCAGGGCGGCGACAACGGCCTGCTGACGGTGATCGACTACTCGCGGCCGTCGCGCGACAAGCGCCTCTGGGTATTCGACCTGAAGGCCCATAAGCTGCTCTTCGAAGAGTGGGTGACCCACGGCAAGAACAGCGGCGATGACCTTGCCACCTCCTTCTCCAACCGGCCGAACAGCTACCAGTCGTCGATCGGTCTGTTCCAGACCGGCCAGCTCTATACCGGCAAGCACGGCCAGTCGCTGCGCCTGGTTGGCCTGGAGCCGGGCTTCAACGACAAGAGCGAAGAACGCGCCATCGTCATGCATTCCGCTGCCTACGCCGATCCCAGGGTGGTTCCCGGACTCGGCCGCCTGGGCCGCAGCCAGGGCTGCCCTGCGGTACGCCCGGCCGTGGCGGCCCGGCTGATCAACACCCTCAAGCGCGGCAGCTACGTGTTCGCCTACTACCCGCAGCCGAAGTGGCTGGAGACCTCGCGCTTCCTCGCCCCGCAGAGCTGCGCCGTGGCACGTGCGGCGCGTACGCCGGAAGTCATCGCCAGCCTGCTCAAGTGAACCGCCGGGGCGGCGGCCGCGCCGTCCCTTTCCTTCCCGGCATCCCGAAATCGCGGCATCGGTACTTGCCTCGCGGCATTTCGTCGGATTCCAACCCCCCTTCCCCCATCCAAAAGCGAAACAGGGCTTGCAGCCCGGCACGCTGGCTGCTTAACTGACGCTCACGTTGTGACTGATCAGTCACAAACGACTTCCAAGAAAGCCCGCGTGACTGCCCGCGCTTCGGCGCCGGCCTTTCCTGCCCGGCCAATAGCCGCATCGCCAAGACCCGAAAGGGTTTCGGACGAACTCTATTTGCCTGTAAGTCGTTGAAAATTAAAAGTTTATTAAATCCCTCCGAATGACATTCAACTGTCATTGGGAGGCGCTTTCATCTGCCCATGAGCATTTTGTATTCGCCGCGACAAGCAGGTCGCCGCGTTCCCATCGAACGATTCCAGGAGGAAGCGACATGAGGCCGGAAACAGCCATCATCGAGATCCACGGGCAATACAGGATCCACACCGAGTTCTACGGCAACCCCTCGGCGCAGCAGACCATCATCCTGGTCAACGGCTCGCTGTCGACCACAGCATCCTTCGCCCAGACCGTGAAGTACCTGCAGCCACATTACAACGTGGTGCTCTACGACCAGCCGTATGCCGGCCAGTCCAAACCCCATAACGAAAACCGCACGCCGATCAGCAAGGAATGCGAGGCCAGGATCCTGCTGGAACTGATCGAACGCTTCCGTACCGACGTGGTGATGTCGTTCTCGTGGGGCGGCGTCGCCACCCTGCTGGCCCTGGCGCAACGTCCCGGACGGATCCGCAGGGCGGTGGTCAACTCATTCTCGCCTCAGCTCAACCCGGCCATGCTCGACTACCTTCATCGCGGCCTCGACTACCTCGCCGCCTGCGATCGCACCCAGATCGGCAACCTGGTCAACGAAACCATCGGCCGCTACCTGCCGCAGCTGTTCAAGCGCTACAACTTCCGCCACGTCAGCAGCCTGGACGAGCACGAATACCACCAGATGCACTTCCATATCCGCGAAGTGCTGCGCCTGAACGCCCATAGCTATACCGAGAGCTTCGCCGGCATCGAGATTCCGGTGCTGTTCATGAACGGCGAGCTGGACATCTACACCACGCCCCATGAAGCCCGCCAGTTCGGCCAACTGATTCGTGGCGCGGAATTCCACACCATCCGCAATGCCGGTCACTTCATCGACGTCGAGCACAAGGCCGCCTGGCAACAGACCCAGGACGCCCTGCTGGCCTTCCTCCGCCCGCAGCGCACGCAGCCGCTCAACCCGATCTACCGCCCCCAGCCCAACGGCGCCAGCGTCCCCCTCGCCGCCCTCGCCAGCTAACCGCCACCGCCACGGGGAGTCCCGCTCCCCTGGCGGAAAAAACCAGCGAAATCAACAAAAACCCCACCCCGGGCTTCACCTGCCGCCGCGCATCTGGTAAAAAGGCGCCCTGGCCGCAAAAGCCGTCCGAGCGGGCGTCGTATAATGGCATTACCTGAGCTTCCCAAGCTCATGACGAGGGTTCGATTCCCTTCGCCCGCTCCACTGCATCAATCTGCGGACTTCCGCAGAAGTCCAAGAGAGTCTGCAAGTCCTTGCCACACAAGGACTTTTCCTCTCTTTGATGTTCTGCCGTGGTCCATTGCGATCCGCCTACAGCCGGGACTTTTAAGTCCACAAACAAGTCCATTTTTGCGGGCGCGGCTGATTCCGGATTGTTGATGGAGGGGCGAGGTCGACGTGACCAGCATCTGGTTCCTGACTCATGTTCAGGAGCAAGAGCATGGCACTCTCAGACCTGGCCGTTCGACAGGCCAAGGCAACTGGCAAGGCATACACCCTCCCTGACTTGGATGGCCTCTCCCTGGCCGTCACGGCTGCAGGGGGCAGGACTTGGCACTTCCGCTACTACTGGGCGGGCAAGCAGAAGCGGATGTCGCTCGGCACCTACCCGGAGGTGACGCTTCGCGAGGCCCGCAGCCTGCGCGACGAAGCGCGCGCCCTGCTGGCCAAAGGCACCAATCCTCGCGTTCACCGCAAGCAGAAGCGCACCGCTGTCCGGCTCGCCGACGAAAACACCTTCGAGGCGGTGTATCGCAAGTGGCTCAAGCATCGCGGGCTCAGCCTCAAGGAAGGCCGGCAGACGACCCTCTCGATACTTCCGCGCATCTTCGACAAGGATGTGCTGCCCGCCTTGGGCAAGCGGTCGGTCTATGAGATCAAGCGTCCCGACCTCTTGGAGGTGATCGCCAAGATCGAGAAGCGCAAGGCACTCTCCGTCGCCGAGAAAGTCAGGACGTGGTTCAACCAACTGTTCCGCTACGCGCTGGTGATCGTGCCGGGCCTGGAACAGAACCCCGCCTCCGATCTCGATGTGGTGGCGATGCCACTGCCACCCGTCAATCACAACCCGTTCCTGCGCATGGCCGAGCTGCCGAAGCTGTTGCAGCGGCTACGCAGCTATCGCGGCAGGCGGCAGACCCAGCTCGGGCTGCGGCTATTGCTGTTGACCGGCGTGCGAACCGGAGAGCTGCGACAGGCGACGCCGGATCAATTCGATCTGGACCGTGGGCTGTGGATCATCCCGCCCGACGTCGTGAAGCAACTCCAGTTGGATATGCGCAAGAAGCGGCAGCAGGCGAAGGACATCCCGCCCTACATCGTGCCGCTGTCGATTCAGGCCATGGAGATCGTCCGGCACCTGCTGGATGAGTTCAAGCCGGCCCAGCGCCACCTCTTCCGGCACGACAGCGACTTGAAGAAGCGCATCAGCGAGAACACCCTCAATGGTGCCCTCAAGCGCATGGGCTATCAGGAACGCCTGACTGGGCACGGCATCCGCGGCACGATGTCCACTGCGCTCAACGAGATCGGCTACCCGAAGGTCTGGGTGGATGCACAGCTCTCGCATGTCGATCCCAACAAGGTCAGCGCGACCTACAACCATGCCGAGTACGTGGAGCAGCGTCGCCGCATGATGCAGGACTGGGCCGATCGGCTCGACCTCTTCGAGCAGAACCAGGTCGAGGCGGCCAGCATGCCACTCACCGTGCATCTGGAAGGCGTGCCCGCATTCCAGAGTGAGCAAACCGCAAATGCACCCTCCACGCCGGTTAGCGCTTCGCCAATCCTGCTGGTGACGAAGCCGGGTGACGCCATGCCGTTGGTTTCTGCCGCCGCACATCGGCTGCCGGCGGTTGCGCCCCCTCGATCAGCCGCGCCGCTGGTGCCTTCGGACATTCAGCGCGAGAGGATGGAACTGTTCGATGTCTTCGAAGCGCCGCACAACCTTCCCGTCGCGGCGTTTGCCAAGATGGCGGGCAAGTCCCGCAGGTGGATCAGCTACGAGATCAAGGCGGGCAACTTGCTGGCGTTGAACGTAGGCAACCGCGGCCAGCGCGTGCCGGACTGGCACCTCGACCCACTCAAGCACGAGCTGATCCAGTCCGTCCTGAAGCTGACCAGGGGTGCGGACCCCTGGCAGATCTACCATGCACTGCTGCAACCGCGCTCGATGCTGCGGGGGCGTTCGGCACTGGAGGGCGTGACGGCCGGCAATCTCGACAAGCTCGTCATAGCGGTGAGCACAGCCGTGAAGGAGAGCGAATGGACCCCGCCGCGAGTCGGGGTCGCCTAGCAGCAGGAATGCGGGATCGTGGCGAAACCGCGATCCCCACGCGTCCGTCAGGACACCAAGCGCGCGCGGTGGGCGAATCTTGCCTGGGTGTCCGACAAGGAAGCCTCGCGACGGAGCAGGTAAGCCATCACGATCGTTGGTGCGCCGGCCAGCGGCCGCATGGCGATGCCTCGGCGTAGGTAGCTCGCCAGTCTCGCGGCGGGCGCAATGGTGATCCCGTACCCGGCGGCAACCAGCGTCATCACCACATCGAATGTCTCCACCGTTTGCTCCCGCTCCTGCAGCGCGTTCTCGAACACGCGCTGCACGGTCATGCGCCATGGTTCATGAGCCGTGGACTGCGAGCAGATCAACGGCTGCTTGAGCACTTCCTGACACGGCACTTCACGGTAGGCCAGCAGGTGGGAGCGCTTGGCCACGGCGACCGCCAGCGTGTCATGCCACAGCGGTTCGCATACCCAGCCAGGCCACTGCCGGGCAACCGCAGACAAGGCGAAGTCGAAGCCGTCGTCCGGCAGCTCCGCGCCTCGACCGGGATCTGTCCAGCCGGCCAGGACGGCATGGGTCTCCGGCTCTTCGGCACGCTGCAGGGCGAGCACGTCGGCGAGCTGGGGAGGCACCCATTCGCCGAGGACGGCCATGCGAATTTCGGCGGTGATGTCACTCGATTCCACGTCCAGCTCCCCCAGGCGGTGAACTCGTGGCAACTGATCTCGAAGCCGTTGAATGAGTTAAGTTTAACGTGGTTTAAATCGTGACCGTGTTCGACGCTCTTGGCAATGCCAAAGCGTTCGATCCAAAGGGGCCGCCCCACCGGCACCACTACCTACGAAGCGGAACCAGCCATCGCGTTTGGGGCTGCCGTGCGGGAAGAAAGAACCAACCAGGGCATCGCTCAGGAAACGCTGGCCCACATGGCCGGCATCGAACGGTCGCACATGGGCAAGATCGAGCGCGGCGAGCATGTCCCCACGCTCCCTCTCATCCTCAAGATTGCCCGTGCGCTGAAATGCAGTTCCGCCCACTTGATGACTCTGACCGAAGCCAAGCTGGCAGAGTCGGCCCCATCCGCAGATTGAAGCCGGCCCGCACAGCGGTCGCATGACTACGCCTGATCGTCGTCCTTGCCCCCAAGGGCTGAATCTTCGCGCTTTGCGGCCTCGTTGACGAGCCGCAGGTATGGGTTGTCTGGCGGCGTCTCCTGGAACAGCGCATCCGGGCTGGCGAGCAGGTAGCCGTGCAGCCGGCGCGACTTGCGCGGCCCCGTGACTTCGCAGGTCCAGATGTTCAGCCCGCTCGGCTGCTTGCGGTGCTGTCCCAGCTTCTCGAAGCGCTTCTGTACCCACTGCCACCCCTCCAGCTTCTCTTGCTTGGCCAGCGCGGCGACTTGAAGGTACTCCTGCGCGTAGCGCTGGAACACGCCGGGGCTGACGAGGTAGGTCGTACCGACGACGGTATGCACCAGGGCCTTGGCGTCGTTGATGATGAGCTTGCGCGTCTGGATGCTCTGACGCAGCCAGGCCATGAAGTGCGCCCCGGAGGGCTCCGCGCGATCCTGGGAAGGCGCGAGGCTCATCTGCGGCGGGGGCACGGTCGAAGGGGTCGGCTCGGCCTCGGCGATCTCCGGCGCTGTGGGTAGAGCGGTGTCGCCCAGCAGGTCGAGCAGCGCGGCCACGCCGGTGTCCATGGCTGCGGATGCGATCGGCGCCGTGCTCGCGGATGCAGCTTCGATGCCTTCGGCGCGCGGCCCATCGGCCACCGTTGTCGCCTGCGGCGTCGGCTCCGCCTGTTCCTCTTCGACCTGCACACGGCCTGCGAACGGCGCCGGCCGGTCGGCGGCATCCCAGATCATCGCCGGCGAGAGTTTCAGGAAGGTGAAGGCGTGCGACCAGCCGGCGTCGCTGGTGACAGTAGCCTTCCAGATCGCCTTGCCATCCGGCGTTGGCTGCACGATGCCGTGATCCTGCAGCACGTTGAACACCGCCGTATTGCTCGCCGGAATGCCGTCGATGCCTTGCGATAGCAGATGTGCGCGCAGCTTGTCGGAGACGGTCTTGCTCACCAGCCACAAGGCGTCCTGGGTCAGCCAACCGTCCGCCGGGCCGGCCTGGTTCAGCTTGAACGCTTCCTTGAGCAGGTAGCGCAAGCCGTCGAGCAATTTGCGTTGCAGAGCATGCTTGGGCGCCACCAGCGCCTTGCTGGGATCGCCGCCGAGTTCCTGGGCGACCGATGCCTGGTCGGCCTGCACGACCAGCTCGCCGAGCGTGCCGGCGTGCTCGTACTGGCCGGCCAGCACGTACAGCAGCGCGGCCCAGAGGTCGGGATAGCCGCTGAGCCAGTCGAAGATGTCCCGATCGAGAAGGCGCGCGTAGAGCAGCCCGGTGGCGGCGCTGTGCAGGCGGTACTCGCGCTCCTTTCGGTAACGGAAGCGGTAGGGCTTTCGCAGCGGGCCGTGCCAGGGATGCCAGACGCTGCCGTCGGCATGCTCGACGTGCAGATCGACCGCAATCTTGCCGATGTCGTGCAGCAGGGCCGCGTAGGCCGTGCCTGCAGTCCAGGCTTCGGCCTGGGCCGCCTGTGCCTCCGGCGTGACGCCCGCAGGCAGCAGGTATGACTGCCGCAGTTTCAGCGCATAGGCGACGATCTCCAGGCCGTGGTCCAGCATGCCGCCCGGATAGGCGTGGTGGTGGTTCTCGGAGGCCGGGAACTGCTGGACCAATTCGGCGTAGCGCTCCAGTGGGGCGAGGTAGAGCGTGGCGAACTGCCGGCGCGAGAGCGATGTGCGCTGCCAGATGTGTTCCAGCAGTTTCTGCCGACGCGGCGTGGTCAGCAGCGATGCGGCCGACTCCGGCCGCATCGCCCCTTTCGGAGTTTCGATGGCGGATGTGGGCGGTGTGCCGGCGGCGGGTGGCACCCTTTTGCGCTGGAACAGCGAGAGCATGGCGAACCCCGGATGACGGGCTGCTCGGGGCGCCTTTTGGCCTTTTCAGGATAGGGCCTTTCCCCTTGGCGCCCTTCCTTTGCCCCTTCCCAGCCCTTTGGCCTTTGTCGGAAGCTTTTGGGTATAGGGCCGCTGCTGCGCGGGTGCCACGATGAATGCGGCATGGGGCAATCCCGGCAAGCCGGTAGCTGCGGGATGTTCGTCAGCTCTGGCCCAAGCCGGTGTCGAGGGCGGCGGATTGCGCTGCGAAGTCGTCGGGACGGCGCTTGCGGAAGGTTTCGAGATTGGCGAGCTTCCAGCGCAGTGCCGGCAGTTGCGCGGCGTGCTGGCACTGCACCAGCGACCAGTCCGGTTCTGCGCGCGCCAGCCCGCTCAGAAACTGCTTGTGCGCGGTGCTCAGTCGCTGTGGCAGCTCGCGCCGCATCCTGGCGCGAGCGTCGAGCAGCGTCTCCAGGGAGCAGTCCACTTCGGTCATGCCGACAAAGGCCCGCTCGTACTCGCCGGCGATGTCCTTGTCGTTGCCGAACAGCACTTCGTGGGGCGGCCGGTTGTGGCCCGCCAGATAGATCACGAAGCACTCGACCATGCCGTCGCTGATGTCGCCCGATTCGTAGAGCTGCCACACGTCGAACAGGTCGCGGGGGTGCTGTCGATCCAGCGCGGCCACCAGCTTGCTGGCGTACAGCTCGTCCGGTGCCAGAACCGGCAGCTCGAACTCGACGCCGAACAGATCGCTGGTCTTGGCGCTCAGCGGCCGCCGCTCGACGGGCAGCACACTGCCGCGGAACACGACGTTGACCTCGATCTTCACCTGGCTGGCGTCGTTCTCGACGATCAGCTTGGTGTCTCCCAGGTCCTTGGCGCGAACCAGGCGTGTCTGCACGCCCAGTGGCGCAACGCGCGCGGCGATGGCGGCCAGCTCCTGGTTGATGGCTTGCAGCGCTTCGTCGCGCGGCGTCTGCCACGGGAGGTACACCACGTCGATGTCCACCGACAGGCGCGGCATGTCCCGCACGAAGAGGTTGATGGCCGTGCCGCCCTTCATGGCGAAGATGTCGTTGGCGAACACGTCGGGCGCGACGGCCAGCAGCAGGCGAACGGTGTCCGCGTAGGTCTTATCCATGAGGTCTCAGGCTCAGCAAGGTGCCGTCATCGAGCCGGCTCATCCAGCGCGTGTTGCTGCCGGTGCGAACCGGGTACTGCTCCAGCAGGGCATCGACGTCCACGAGGCTGGTCTCGCGCGCCCAGGTCAGGAACAGGCGCACGGCCTTCACGCTGGCGCAGCAGGACAGCAGTTGCCCGAGCAAGTCCTTGCGGGGGGAACGCAGTCCATCGAAGAGGTTGCGGGCCTCTTCGAGGCTCTGCTTGACGCCGGCTTCGTACAGCAGCTCCAGCACGGCACGCTCGGGGGCTGCCACCCGCAGATCCTCGGGCAGGCCAGGCGGCGTGGTCAGGGTCTTGCCGGCCAGCGCCGTGTCCGGCCAGTCGAACAGGCGGGCGTGGACGTAGCGGGCCGGAAAGCGCGAAGTGAACCAGGCCGGCAACGCGAAGCGACCGTCGCCCCACAGCACCAGCGCCTCCCGGCTGCCCAGGTTGTGCCGCACCCCCTGCAGGGCCAGGGCGCTCTTGCCGCCGACGTGCAGGCCGGGCACGCGCTGTTGCAGGAACTTCAGCGCACCGTAGACCCCGAACTCATCGTTCGGGAAGGCATAGACGCCATGGGCCAGGCGCACGAGCCACCCGCCGTCGGCATAGTGGGCGGCGAGCTGGGGCGACACCCCGAACTGGCTCAGGGTGGCAAGGTCGAACGGCGCCCCACGGGGGAGTCCCGCCTGCAGTCGCTTGATTACCTGGTGCCGAGAATTTCCATTCATGCTATAAAAATAACACAGAATCCAATCGACCCCTAGAGCCATTGCAAGAACGTGCAGGGAAAGTAGCATAAGGTTTGATTTATCGCTCAGAATCTAATCGACCTGCGGCCCGAGCCAACCCGGCTCTGCCGGCCGCAACCCGCCCTCCTGATCGCGGTCTATGCTGGAGGGCAGGCCACGACCGGCCGCTCCGCGAGGTGAGGCACCACTGAAGCCGAGGCATATGAGCATGAGCACCAACACGCACAACGGGCGCTGGAGCCACCGGCTGGGCCGGGGGGCTGGCCGTGCCTGGCGTGGATACCTCCGCCGCGAGCAGCGTGTCGCCGGCTGGCTGGTGACGCGCGGGGTGCCCGCGGGCGCGGCGACGGCGGTGCTCTGGATCGTCAAGCTCGCCGTGCTCGGTGCGCTGCTCTACTCCGCGTTCTGGCTGGCCCTGCTGCTTGCCTTTGCGGTGACTGCTGCATGGCTCGTGCAGCACGACGACTCTGATCAAGAGGAACCGCAACCCGAGTGGAGGGAAGGCCCCAACGGCTTCGGGCTTTATGACAAGAGCGACTGGCGCATCGACCCGCATGTGACCGACGACGACTGAACGGCGGTCACTTCTTCGATACGGCGCTCATTGCCATACCAGCGCCACGCCCCCCAGCGCCCTTGGCGTCCGAGGTGGCGGTGGACAACCCCTGCACGATATTTCCCGTGCGAACGCCTGCCCAAGCCAATGCCATGACCCAAAACGTCGGCAGCACGATGAACATCATCGCCATGACGAAGTTGAGCAGCATGTCGCCAAAGGCGTTGTTCAAGCCGATCAGCGGATCGAAGTTCGTGTGCGGCCTGTCGGCGCCAAACCCCCAGCCGTAGAGCGCGTCCAGGATCGTGCTGTCGATCCAGCGCGCGAGCTGGAACCAGAAGTCCACGAAGAACAGCGCGAACTGGACGCAGCTCACCGTCACCACCGTCTTCAGGTCGTAGGTGCCGATCAGCAGCACCAGCGGGATGCAGATGACGAGCGCCATCTTGAGCATCGTCAGCACCATCGGCAGCGCCTGGCGCACCACGTCCATCGCCGGAAAGAAGCCCAGCGAGCCGACGGTCAGCCCCAGGTCGCTCGCGCCGCGCGTGACGATGTTCGGCAGCGTCTTGTCGATCTGGCCGCCGTAATCGGTGTAGACGGCGCCCTGGTTCATCTTCTGCTGCCGCGGTGAGACGACGGCGCGGATCACCGAGTCATTGACCTCGCTCTGCGACAGGAAGCCCACCCAGCGCCCGATGCGGGTCAGCAGGTCCGGGTCGACCTGTGCCAGCAGCCGGCTGCGCAGTCCCTGGCCGCCATCGGCCCACCACTGCCGGCAGGACGGATAGCCGCCGCCGCTGTCCACCTGTGCCAGCCCCGCATCGCGGGTCGCGTCGTAGGGCCAGGCCGTGCGTGGGGTCTTGGCGCGATAGGTGTCATAGAAGCCGGGCGTGTCGAGGAAGTAACTCGACCCGATCCAGGTGACGTCGTTCATCTGCTCGTCGGAGAGCGTCGGCCGGTTCATGAACAGCTTGGCGCGCGACGGCCCGTAGCAGTCGTGCGTGAAGTCGGCGACCTCCTGTGCCAGCACCGGATCGTCGATGCGCGTGGCATCCACATCCATGCGAATCTGACGCAGGTCCGTGCCGCAGGGAATCGCTGCCACCGCGGAGCCCGTCACGGCTTTCGACAGCGCGTGCATGAAGAACCACCACACCGGCACCAGCGCGCTCTGGTCGTTGAGCGCCGTGTAGACGTTGGACCAGCCCGTGTCGTTGGGCAGCGGGACGTTGACCTGGCATTGCGCGGAGCGCGTGGTGTCGAACCTGATCGTGGCGAGATCCACCGGGATGAACGGGATGCCGGCGAACATGATGACCACGATCGCCACCCATACCCGGTTCTCGATGCGCATCGACGACAGCACGCCCTTGTTGCCTTCGTCCGCACCTTCGCTGCGGGCCTTGAGCCACTCCTGGATCACGATGGCCACGAACGGCAGCGCGAACACGCCGCTGGCCACGAGAATGCTCCAGATGCCGTTGTTGACCACCCAAGCCACCAGGGTCAGGTAATACTCCAGGTAGTCCGTGGTGTAGAGCGTCATGCCTGCCTCCCGGTCTCAGCCGTGCCGCAACAGTTGGCTGACTTCCAGCGCGACCACGGCGATCACGGCCGCGATCGCCGTGCGCAGCAGGCGCTGATGCGTCTCGCGGGACGGCTCCCGCCGCAACAGGCGCCGACGCATCCACCACCAGCCGTAAGCCGTCGCTCCGTAGAGGCACAGCCGCCACACGAAGAAGTGGCCGGCGTGCGCCTGCAGCCAGTGCTGCCAGCCCTCGACGCCGCCGACCACGTGGATGCCGGCGATGTTCACCGCCACCGCGGCGGCGGCCACCAGCAAGGTCCACAGCAGCGCCACGCCGACGCGGCGGTTGAACAGCCATGGCAGCCGCAGCCAGGCCAGCCGGCTCATGGCGTACCGCTCCGCGGCTTCTGGACTTCCCGCAGACGGTCGCGTGTGGTGTCGCCCTCGAAGACGCCGCGCGAGCCGGCCGCGCGGGTGCTGTGGCGCTGGATGATCGCCATCGCCGAGTTGCCGGCCAGCGTGCGGCGCAGCTCCAGTTCGGTCTTGAGGTTGTTGATCTCCTGCTCCAGCGCGCTGTTCTCCTGGTCGACCGCCTGCACGGCCAGCTCGTTGGCAGCGACGTTCGGCTCCTTCTTGCCGGTCAGCAACGTGCGTTGCAGCAGCAGGGCCTTCTCCAGCACGCTGGACAGCGCCGCCTCGGACGCGAGGCGCCGGCCCAGCACGTCCTGGTCGGGTTCGTCACGCAGGGCCTCGATCACGCCGCGGGTGATCGGCAGCGAGCTGCTGCCGGCTGCGTCGAGATTGGCCAGCGTCGTCGGCCGGGCGCCCGTCACCAGTTCCTGCAGCGCCTGCAGCTTGGTCTCGTACTCTTCCTGGATCATTGGCGTCAGCCCGACGCCAGGCGTGGTCTGGGTCTTCGTGCAGTTTTCGCAGGTGCGCTGCTCGCGTTCGCCCAACACGCGGGTCGCCCAGTCCGCGGCCGCCTGGGGCGACGACCAGGTCTGGCAGGTCAGGCGGTTGCCGCAGGCGCTGCGCGCGATCGACGAGGTATCGGTGGCGCTGCGCCCGTTGAGCAGGTTGTAGCCCGCGCGCGTCACATCGCCGACCACCTTGATCGAACTCTGACCGGAGCCGCCCGCGTTGCCGCCGCCGACCCATGGCACGCCGTTGTTCCCTTTGTTGGACTCGGCCCGCTCGATGGCGGAGACGGCGTCGGTGCTGCTGACCGCATCCCGCAGCGCCATCCCCTCGGCGAGCTGGTCCCAGCCGGCCTGGCCGCCGGCCATGTCCGCCATGCGATTGGCGATGGCCCGGCAGGTCATCTTCGAGCGGTCGAAATCCAGGCGCGCCTGCAGGATGCCGTTGGTGAGCAGGTTGTACAGGCCCGGGTCGGCGCGCTGGATGATCAGCGCCGGCAGCGAGGCCACGGCGCTGGTGGCGTTCTGGATCACGTTGCTCATGATCGTCTGGAAGCCGTTGGTGATGCCGTTGAGCTGGTTCTGCAGCGTCGTGGTGATGCTCATGTCGCCGCAGATCAGGTTGCTGTTCCAGCCGACGCCGACGCCGATGCTCTGCATGTTGCCGGCACCCCCCATCGACACGGCCCGGCCGCCGCCGATGCTGTAGAGCACGTCGTCGCCGATCACGCTGCCGCTGACGTTCACGCCATTGGGGTCGATGCGGGTCTGTGCCCAGGCGACGCCGACGACCAGCGTGATGACCGCCACGAGCAGCGTGACCCGCAGGTGCGGCTTCGCGCGGCGCAGGAAGTCAGGGAGGGAGGCGTTCATCGTGGGTTCCTCACATGAAATCGACGCTGCCGAGGAAGACCTGGCCACGGCGCCGGCAGCAGGAGTACGGCCGCCACAATGCCCAGGCGTAGTCGCCCTGCTGGGCCTGCACGCGGGTGCGGCTGTGCGGGAAGACCACGCAACTGTTCGAGAGCGTGGGCGTCAGCTCCTGCCACTTGCCCGTCGAGGCGTCGGTCTCCATCAGCGCGCCGGCCGGCCAGTAGCCGTCGCGGGCGTTGGCCAGCAGAGGCTGGTACACGTGAATCTGGTTGCGGCGCGTCACGATGTCGCCGGCGCGCTGCGCGACCACGGCGCCGCTCTTGTGGTCGTCGGTCTGGTGCAAGAAACCGCCGCGGGGATACACGTTGCCCCAGAGGTTCAGGCCGGTGCGCGTACCGATTTCGCGCCGGCCGGGGATGAGCGCTTCGGGGTAGAACGCTTCCGGGATGTTGTAGCGCCAGGCGATCGTGTCGAGCGTGCTCAGCAGATACGGCATGAAGGCCGTGCCCGCGCCTTCGCAGGTGTAGCCGGAGGCGCTGGCGAACTGGCTGAACACCATCCCGGCCGGATGGCCGATGACATCGGCGTTCTTGAACTTGGCGAGGTTGTTCTCGTTGTCGTGATTGGTCGTGCCGTCACCGCCAGCCTTCGCGGTCGGGTTAGGCATGCTCATCGCCCTGACTTCCAGCCACGGGTTTTCTCCGGTATTCGAGTAGCTAGACACCACCGCATCGGGGACGTAGTGGCGCACCTTGACGGAGGTGCGCACCGAGCAGCCGAAGGGCGTGCAGTACAGCCAGTAGCAGATTCCGACCACGCGGTATTCGAGGCAGTCGGGGGACAGCGCCGACGAGACGATGGTGGCGGTGTCCAGGGCGAACGTCGACGTGGCCGCGCTCAGCAGCAGCGAGGCGACGGTGGCGCGCAGGCGGCGGCATGCCAGCAGGAGGCTCATGGCTGCGCGCTCTGGTAGGCGTTGATGCGCGCGACGGCGCGGGACACGTCGGGCTCGCCGTAGACCACATAGCGTCGATCGACCACCACGGCGGGAATCTTGGCGATGCCCAGTCCCCAGGCATCCGCGACACCTTGGTAGGCGTGGCCGATGCGGCGTTGAAGGGCCTCGCCGCCGTCATGCAACCGCTGCCGCACCAGGGCTGCGGCCTGTTGCGGGTCGGCCGGCAGGTGCGCGGCGAGTTCGACCTTGATGCGCGTGGCCTGGTCCAGCTCGATGATCCGCACGCCGGCCGGGGCCTGCACCGGATGACGGCTGTCGGTGACGACGAGCACATCGGCGGCCCAGGCGGAGGGGCCGAGCAGCACAGCCAAGAGTCCGGCCGCAAGCAGGCGCCACTGCGCTACAAATGGGTTGGATATGGGAGCTGGCATGTCGAGCCACCGTGAAAACGATCAGGGTGGGTAGTCGACTCCAGGGGGGCGATGGAAGCGACTGTCAAACCGGAATCGGCACTCTCCGGTTTGACGCGACAACAGCAGCGAGCGTTATGGGCTGCTCAGGATGCAAAAAACGGGGAAGCTGGAAGCTCCCGTCAAGATCAATACGCTGCCATCTGGAGGACCTTGTGTACGAGGCTGCACCAGAACCTATCCATCAGCCTCCTTCTTCCGCGAGTTCGTCACTTTCCGGCTGGCATGCACGGCCAGCACGTTCTGCACGAAGCGGATGCCTGTCGTGCGCGCAGCGAATGCCGCGACCAGATATTGACCCAGGAACCAAGCGGTCGAGATCAGAATGCGAGGCGTATCCAACCCACTGAAATACATCACCGCGGGAACTATGGGCACGAGCAGCAGCGACATCGCGGCAATGTCGCGGAACAGCAGATAGTTCTTGTGGCTGTCCACGACCGAGGGGTCTGAATCGACCTGCTTGTAGAGGCCATACCACTTCGCGTTCTGGTCGCGTTCACCCACAGGGAACTCGCCGACGTTCTTTTTCAGCTTCGTCAGGTCGATGCGGTGATCCGCCGGCGCGTGCACGGAAAAGGCACGCGAACCCGGCAACGGATGCTTGCAGCGCCAGAATACGAGGATGGCCTTGTGGTCGGCCGAAATCAGCGACGAGAAGATCAGCACCGGGATCGGCAACAGTGCGGTCAGGCTGGCGCGAACGGCCGCCAGTCGAGTCGGCGTCAGATCCTCGATCGCGGTGTGGAAGGCAAGGACCAGAAGGACGAGAAAGTCCAGGATGAGCGTCGCCACCAGCCATGCGAGGTTGCGGCCCTTGAGTGTCTTGCTGCCGTAGTTTTTGGTGTCCCTCATCCATAGCACTCCGTATAGATGGTGAAATCGCCACGATCATTGACGTTGAATTGAATCCAGCCATCGCGTCGCGTCGTGAGCACACGGCGCTGTTTTCCAGTCGTGGCGACAAGAACTCCGTTCGGCCAGTGATCTATGACGCGCTGGCGATAGGTCTGAGTCATCCCCTGCGTATCATGGACGATTGCTTTGTCGGACATCACGATCGCTCGCGGGTGACAGTAGTCGAATAGCGCCCGGCAGTAGCCGTTCTCTCGGCCGTGGTGGGATGCCACGAGCACGGTCGTGTCGATGAGCTCAGCTCGAAATGCCGGCTGTTCGAGCAGCGCCAGCCATCCGTCTTCCTCAAGGTCGCCGGGAAACAGAATCTTGAATGGCCCGTACTTGAAGAATGCCACCATGCTCAGGTTGTTCGTGTCGTAAAAGGGTGGCGTCGAGTTCCAAAACGTCCGCACCGAGATGCCTCCCATACTCTCATCGAAGGGGACGTCCACGGGGTAGACGTAGCCAGCATGAATGTCCAAGTATCGTTCGATGTCCTCGGTCAGTTCGCCGCTGGCCTCCTTGATGATCCTCATGACTTCGGGTGACACGCTGCGATTGCGGAAGAACGTGGATACCGTGATTCCTTCTTTCCACAGGTTGTTCAGATCGCTGATGTGGTCGAGGTCCGCATTCGTCACGAACAGGTAGTCCAGAACGTTGCGCTTCAGGTAGTGCTTGATGTAGGTGCTCGGCTTCCAGCCTGTGGTGCTGTTGTCACCCGAGTCGATCATCGCCAGGCGCCCTTCCACGCCGTAGGCAGAGCGATGTGTGAGCATGGCGCAGGCGCCATGTTCAACGTCCCATATCTTCAAGATCATCTCGCCTGGCATATCACTGCACCGCACCTTGCAAGATTTGCAGGTCTTGCTCTCCGACGATGAGCTGAACAGCCGGCAGGCCGTCATCGGCCATGCCGAGTGCCAGATGGACGAGTTGCACGAGATCGTGCCGGCTCGGAGATGCGGAGTGGCCAGGCGGATGGCTATGCCATTCGCCGACGTAGCCGACCATGCCCGCGGTGCGCTTGGCGGCGTCCTTGACCGCTTCAGCAAGTCCGGCGACGCCACGCTCGAAGGAGTCGGGGCTGGCCTTGCTGTCGGAGGGCGCTGGCAAACCGGCGACGATGACAACAGCCTTGATGTTGAAATCGTAGTACCCGAGCAGCACGCCACCGGTTTCGTTGGGAAAGCTTTGCTGGCGCAAAACCCGCAACTGTTGTTCGACACCGTCGTCGATGTAGAGGTCAAGCTCACCCAGCGCGATACGCCGCTCGGGCACTGCTGGCACATCATGCACCTCGACGCCGCCACGCGCAGGATCGCGTTGCCAGATCCGAATCAGGGCATCCTCGCGCGCCACAGCGGCCTGGATCTGCTCCGCCAGCGTGCTTGCCTGGCCCAGGATGCGCGAGTAAGGCATCACGAGTGAGATGTCGCGGCAACTCGCCCCGCTCCAGAAGGTGCTCGCGTGGCCGTCGAGGTGGACTCTCCCCCAGTCCTGCTGGATCAGTGCGCGATAGTACTGCGCCTCCAGTGTGCGAAGCCGTTGCATCCGCTTCGCATCCTCGGCAAGCAGCACTGCAGCGTTGCCGTTCGGCGTGACGAAGACGGAGAAATGTCGCGGAAGGGTATCGACCACGCTGGCCGCTCGTGGGTATTCAAGTGTGGTCGAGGCGTCGATGGCCAGTGCGGCGCCGGCGAGCGCCTGTGCAACATCCGCCTGTGCAAAGTCGCAGCCATCAGCCACTACTGGGACAATCTCGGTCGCTCCTTCCATTGCGGCGGCATGTAATCCTGCGACCACCGTGGCCTTGGTCTCGCCAATGTGTTGCGCGTAGGCACCGTGCCGAGAGAGGTTGTGCGGCTTGATGTGATCCTTGTCGATAACCGTCCAACGTCCCCAGCCGCTGCGGCCCCATAGATTTAGCAGCGCGCTGCCGAGCGAGCCTGCGCCGACCAATACGCCCGCTGGCCCTTCTTCCGTGACCCCGGATTGACGCATCGCCGCCGTTCGGTCGTTTTGAGTCAGGACAGCCATGGGCAGGATGGGCTGCTCGCGCCATGCCGTTGCTGGTTGCTGGTTCAGCAGGTCCTTGTAGTACCGTTTTTCATGGACAAACAATGCACCGCAGGCGATGCCGAGTTCGAGGCCGCCAATCGGTACGAGGAATGCCCGATGCGCGACGCCATCGGGCTCGGCATCGACGCTTCGGCGAATGGGGATATGCAAGAGGATGATCGTGCCCTTGTCGTCAGCCGAGGCGGTCGTGCCTGCTTCATCGATGTCAGCCTGTAGCGCTTCCCGTAGAGGACCAATCAGGTCTACCTCGCGTCGTGCCAGTACATCCGCCAGTTGCCCCAGCGTTACAGGATCACGCTCGACGAGGCCGTGCACGATGGGGGGCAGCGCCAGTTCAATGTGCTTGGTCGTCTTGACACGCGGGGCGGTCTTCGCAATGGGTTCCAGAAAGCAAGTGAAACCGCCGTCAGGGCGTTCATGCCGGAGAACGATGGCGAAACGCAGAGCGGGATCTTTGCGGAGTTCGGTCAGATTCCACGGCAGAACGAGTTCGTACTTGCTGGCAAAGAAGAGATGCTCAACCGGCTGGTCCGCCGCGTGTAGCTCGCCTCGGGCGCTCTTCTCCAGCCACCACTGGATGCGACGAAGGAATGCTTCGGGCGTCCAGGTGCGCATTACCGCTCCGGCTGGCTCGAAATACAGGCATAGGCTCGCAGGGGTGCCGGGTACGCCTTGGTTCTGATGCATCAGGATCGGGAAGTCCTGACGCAGCGCCAACACCTCGATCAGCCTCTTGGGGTCATTGGGGACACACAGCGCCAAGCGCTCACGGTACCGGATGCCGACCGGATTCTTCGGCGGTACGTCGTCACACTCGACCTCCACGACGAGACATTCGAGCGTCGGATCGCCGTCAACGGGATGGCGGAGAATCTGGACAAGCGAATAGTCGCGCTGACGCTGGACCGCGCCAAACAGCGCTTTCGCACGGGGGATCGTTAGTTCGCTGGCGTCCTTGACCTCTACGACGTTAGCGAGCTCGTGGTACGCATCCGGCATCATCCAGCTCGTCAGCCTGCGCGCGGCGGAGTTGAGGTGATGATGGCCGGCGCGCCGATGGACGCTGAACGCTTCCAGGTAACGCCGCCGCTGGCAATCTCGAAAACGATCGGTTCTGGCTTGTTGGCGTTCGGCTCCTCCATCGTCACCAGAAACTTGCGTCCGCCGACTTCCTTCAAGTAGCGCTCGTAGGTGTTGCGGGCTTGGATGTGCGGTGGTTGCACTTGCTCGTAGGACTCCTTGATGTCTGGAATGGGCTTGCTGCAACTGACGATGTAGGCGTCGCGCTTCCCTTGGAGCAACAGTTCCTTGATCAGCGGCTTCGGCTCAGTCTCTTTGTCGCCTTTCTGGCCTTCCTCGTTGAGTGCCAGATAGCTGCAATGGTGCGGGATGTTGTACAGATCCCAGGCGAGGCGATCATCGTTCTTGTGGTACCTCGTCGTGCGGACGATGTCTTCCATTTCCTCCCAGGTGGCATCGCCCACTTCCAGGTAGTCGTAATACGCGCCATCTGCCAGGAAACGTACGTTGAACACCAGCGAGGCGCGGTTGCGGATGATGTCTCCTTCGTCACAATGCTTGATGAAAGGCGAGTGGCAGAAGAACTCAACCCCATCGCTGGCCAGCGAGAATCCGGGGACAATTGTGCCGGCGTCTATGAAGAGATGATCGCGCGCCGAAGCCGCTTCTCCCCGTTCTTTCAGTCGAGGTTCGAGCCAATCGGCGAGCGCCTTCGGCTTCGAGAACACAAGGATGTCCTTGCCTTCCAGTAGGCGGTGTCGCGCCTCTTGCCGGAGCAGTACAAACTCTTCCTGCTGATGGTCCTTGTCGGCCTCCTCCAGCAGCATGGCGGCTGGAACCCAAAGCTCCCGAATCTTGATCCGGCCTTCGCCTTGGTACTTCTTGGCATGCTGAAGCTCGAAGAAGTCGGTGCTGCCTTGGATGTGATCCAGGTCCGCATGAGTGAAAGCCACCACGTCGAAGTAGTCGCGATCGACTGCCTTCAGTTCGTCCTTGAGACGGGACTTCAGGTCGATTTCCGGGGTGTCGGTATCTTCGGCTCTATCGCGGTGGCAAAAGTCGAAGAGAACGCGGCGGCCGCCAGACAGGACAATCTGGGTGGTGTCCCCGTTTCCGACCGGGTAAAAGACAACCTTATGCACGTCTGCCACGGAGTACTCCTTGTTCAGGATAAGTGGCAGCTTTGCTATTTAGCACTCTACCACCGAGAGTGCTAACACTATATATACGAATCCACTGACGATCAACACACTATATGTAGATTGTCAAGCGAGGTGCGTCGCAAAAGGTGCGTCGTGCAGGCAATACCGCCTGAGTAGCTGGGTGACCCCAGTGGTCCGTCATTGGGACGCCACGGCCCCGCGTCCATGCCGGCTAGAAATTCCACAGGCGCCCCGGAAGGGACGCCTGCGGTGCGGACTACAACAAGCCGGCTTCGGCGAACGAGTACGGGCTGCCCTTGCCGACGATGAAGTGATCCAGTACCCGGACATCGACGGTGGCCAGGGCGCTCTTCAGCCGCTCGGTGATCGCACGATCAGCGGCCGAGGGCTCGGTGTTCCCCGAGGGATGCTGATGCGCCAGGATCAGCGCCGAAGCGTTGAGCGCCAGCGCACGCTGGACCACCACCCTCGGATACACCGAAGTCTGGTCGACCGTGCCCTTGAACAGCGGCTCGAAGGCGAGCACCTGGTGCTGGTTGTCGAGAAACACGACGGCGAAGATTTCGTTCGGCTCCGCGACCAGTTTCAGGCGCAGGTAGTCGCGCACGGCGGCGGGACTGCCCAGCGCTGGACCGGCCTTGAACACGCGGTTCTCCAGCAGGGTGATGGCCTGCCGGATGATCCAGTCTTCGTGCTGGGCGGCGATCAGGGTGAGCGACTCCGGGCGGGAGTCGGCGATGACAAGAGACATGGCGAACCTCCAATGGATGAGATCGGAGGGCGCCTGCCCCTGGAGGGCAAACCCTCCTGGGGACGATGGGGATGGAACGGGTGACGAGCGGGCATCCACCACCGCGGATGCGGTGGCCGTTCGCGTCAAGGGATGCGATGCGAACGGGTTTCGATCAACGCGGACGAGCCGCGCCGCAGCCTTGAAGATCGATGGCTACCTGGGCATGTCACCGGCACCGCCGGTGGGCATGTCTTCGGAATGGGCAGGTTCGGCAACGGTCGTACCGCTGGCGGCGAGCAGGTCGATGGCCGACAGCAAGGCATCACCTTCGACAGGCCCGTGCAGCAGGAGGGTCTTGCCGGTCTCGCGGTCGCGCAGTTGCAAGGCCGGTGTGGCCGCGATGCCCTGCTCCGCGGCTTCCACCGCCTGAGCACGGATGACGGCATCGGGGCGATCGCTCTCGAGACAGCCCTGCATGGCTGGCGTGAGCTCGGGATAGTGCAGGCTCGCCGGCACACCCTGCCCGTCGCCACGGGTGTTCGCGTAGAGCCACGCCACGGCCTGCCAGAACGTGGTATGTCCCCCCGTCTCGCCCGCGCACTCCGCCAGGCGTGCCCCGGCAGTCGCGGCCGGCTCGTGCATGGACAGCGGCAGGTGGTGCCACTGCCAGTTCACCTCGGGATGGGCGTCGATCCAGCGCTTGAGCGCGGGGAAGTAGGCCCGGCAGTACGGACACTCCAGGTCGGCGTACCCGACCACCGTGAAGCGCGCATCGGCACGGCCATACAGCCAGGGCGGGCCGGCCGGTTTCGACGCTTCGGACCCGGCGGCGGCCAGGGGCATGGACTCGGTTGCCGGTTGCGGCGCGCGCAGCAGCATCCACGAGGCCACCGCAATCGTCACCACGATCAGCAGACCGATCCGGGGATGACGGCGGGCGAAGGAAGGCATGCGCATCGTGTCGCTCCCGTCAGGCCAACGTGTCCAGCGCCAGCGGTTCGATGCCCCGCGCACGGTCGATCTTCTCGGCCACGCGGAAGGCGGCATCCAGCTCGCTGATGCCGTGCTGCTGCATCAACTGGAAGCGTTCGGCCTTCTCCTCGGGCTCGGTCATCGCCATCGCCAGGTAGAGGCTGGGCGGCACAGCGCGGAACAGCACTTCCATCGACTTGGACAGGATGACGCCCTCGCTGAACTTGCCGGCCTCCTTGCGTGCCGAGAGCATCAGCGCCTTCTGCGAAGCGTTGAGTTCGCGGAAGCGCGCGATCTTCTCGACTTCATCGGGTGGCATCGACAGGCAGATCCACCACTCGATCATGTTGAGCATGGGCTCGGCCGCTTTCGGCAAGTCGTCCAGGTTCTGCGTGGCGAGCCAGAACCAGGCGCCGAGCTTGCGCCACATCTTGGTGATCTTGACCACGTAGGGCGCGAGCAGCGGGTTCTTGGTGATGATGTGGCCTTCGTCCGTCACGTTGATGATCGGTCGGCCCAGGAACTGGTCGCGCTCGGCGATGTTGTTGACGGTGTTGATGAGCGAGATGTAGGCAATCGAGAGCTGGGCGTTGTAGCCCTCGCGCGCGAAGGTGGCCAGGTCCACGATGGTGATGTCCGCCTCGGGCCACGGCGTGCCGGACCGGTCGAACATCTCGCCGTCCACGCCCTGGCAGAACATATCCATGGCGTCGGCCATCTCCAGCAGCCGTGCGCGCCGCATCTCCGGCAGCGTGGCGTCGCGGGCGCGCTCGCGCAGTGCCTCGCGCACATCGCGCGTGAGCACCGTGCGTCTGTCCGCCACGCAATGCTGGGCCGCATCGAGAATGCACTGGCGGATCAGGCTGCGGTCGGCGCGCGTCATGCGCGCTTCTTCCTTGTCCTCGCCGCCGGTAATCATCAGCCGTGCAGTGATCTCCAGCTCGCCGAGCACGTCGCGCTGCTCGTCGCCTTCCACGGCCATGCCGGCATCGGTCTGGTCTTCGTCGAGCGCATCGGCGTCCAGCGTCTGTACCTGGCTCGGCGTATCGACCAGGCGCCAGGCGTCGGCGAACGGCGCCAGACTGACGCCCGCGCCCGGCGCGAGCTTCACTCGATGCACGGTGAGACCCAACCGTGCCGCGAAGTCGCCGAACAGGCCGAAGCTGTTGCCCGCCTCGACGATGAACAGGCGCGGCCGGTAGATCGCCGTCACCTGGTTCAGGATGTTGTTGAGCGTCGCGCTCTTGCCCGAACCCGTGGGGCCGAACAGGAACAGATGCGCGTTCATCTGCCGGTCGAGGCGGTTCAACGGATCGAAGGTGATCGGACCGCCGCCTCGGTTGAAGAACGTGATGCCGGGATGCCCTGTGCCCTGGCTGCGACCCCAGACCGGGGCCAGGTTCGCCGCGTGTTGCGCGAACATGAGTTGGGTGTACCACTGGCGCTTGTCGGCAGCCGGATCGAACACGCACGGTAGCCAGCGCAGATAGCTGTTCAGCGGCGCCACCTCGTCCTCTTCGCGTACCGGTTGCAGGCCGGCGTTGAGCATCACGTTGACGAGCTGCAGGCCGCGCGCATCGAGCTGGGCCAGGTCGCGGCCGCGCAGGTAGAACGCCAGCGCGCCACGGTAGAGCTTGTGCGCGCTGCCGATCAGCCCGCGCGCCTGCTGCACGTCCTGCCGGGTCTGCTCCGAGGCCAGGGTCTCGCCGACGGCCTTCCTGGCGAGGTGGTTGAGGTGCGCCTCCAGTACGTCCTGGGGTGTGGCGACCAGCGTCAGGCACATCACCGTATCCTCGGGCATCTGGTCGAACAGCGCGTTCATGGCATCGCCGCCTTTGCGCGTCTCACCGGTCAGATGGCCGGTCGCCGGCGGCGTGCGCAGACGATCCATCACGATCACCCGATGCGGCATGCCATCGAAGAACCACAGGCCGTTGGGCACGTCCGAACGTGGCTGGCCGAAGAACAGGCGCTGCGCGAAGTCGGTGCCGCTGGCGAGTTCGATCTCGCCCTCCTCCCGCTCTTCCGGGTAGCGGGTCAGCGCGTAGAAGCGTTCCCGATCTTCGGCAGTGGCGCCGAGCAAAGTCGGATTCGGGTTGAACCAGCGCAGCAGCCAGGCGTGGATGTCCGCCGCGCCGAGACGCCGGGCTTTCACGCCGGCATTCGCCAGCCCGCCGACGAGGCGGTCGCAGATCGTCGTCAGCGCCTGCTCGGGCGACTGGCCGCGCCGCGAGGCCGGGGCCGCGGACGTGCTGCGGTAGACGACCATGCGCACGCGCCGGACCTGGCCGCGCCAAGGCAGGCGCGTCACGGCAGTATCCTCGAACAGGCCACCCGGCTTGGCGATGGCCCGCAGGTGATGGGCGAAGAAACGCAGGTAGAAGTCGCTGAATGCGCTGCCTTGCGCACGCGGCTGCAGATAGTTCGCCAGGGAGCGCAGATAGTTGTCCCAGTTGGCCTCGTCCTGGGCGTAGAGCTGCACCACCCAGGGGTTGTCGTCCAACTCGTCGAAGGAGTCCTGCAGGGCGTTCTCCAGCGCATCGCGCGCCTGCCACAGCCAGGCCATCTCGCGGCCCTCGGTGCCGACCGGCGCCAGCTCGAAGAAGGCCGCCACCGACTGGCCATCTTCCAGCAACATGCACTTGCTGCCGGGCAGGTACTCGACCCAGGGCAGCAAGTCCGCGAACGACGGCGCGACGCCATAGAGCGCATCGTGGTCGGCCTGGGTGGCCGGCCTGCGCCGGCCCCGGCCGAGCGCGCTGCCCGGCTCGGCGACACCCTGTGCCACCAAGGCCGCCACGTGCCGTGCCCAGGCATCATCGGTCGCATCCACGGCGTCAGCAGGCGATGCGTCGGGCTTGCGTGACCACGGCAGCGACCAGGCCATCAGTAGTCCTCCACGCGTTCACCCGGCATCGCGTACTGCACGCGCTGGTAGAGCGGGAACACCGTGCTGTAGCCGGGCACCGGCACCGGGTCGGTGCCCGCCAGGTGCGGGAACACGTACATCACCAGGTCGGGATTCGGCAGGCGGTGGAACTGGCGGTAGATCTCGTTCTGCGCGGTACGGGTGTAGCGCGCCTGCACGCCGGGCGCCGCCTGCACATCGGCATCGGCCAGCGGCCGGCGCAGGCCCTGGCGCGCATCGAGCAGTTGCCGCGCGGCCTGGCCGCCGCCCGCGCTGCCGCCGGTCTCCTGATGCCAGATGTCGAGCATGGTGCTGTCGCCGTGTGGCAGCAGCTTCTCCTTGCTGGTGGCGCAGCCGCCGAGCAGGGTGGCCGCCAGCAGCACGGCGGCCGCGTCAATCCAGATCCGAGGCATGGGCTTCTCCGGTGCGGTGGTGGACCCGACGCCCCTTGGCGTCGTAGTCGATGTCGAGCGGCTGCTCCAGATGCACGGCCACCCTGGCGCCGGGCTGCACGTAGACCGCCGCGAAGGCCTGGCCGTAGAGCTTGTTGACCCAATCGGCCATGTCGCGCACGCCGCCCGCGAGGATGCGGCCCATCGCTTCGTTGCCGCTGATGCCGACGGTGCCCAGCGAGCCGTTGCTGTTGGCGACCACGGCCACGCTGCCGTTGTCGGACTTGATGAGCGAAGCGGCGCCGGCGCCGGCCGCGGTGATGAGTGCCTGGCTGCCCAGGTACTGCTGGGCGTTGCTGCGCCGCTCGCCGCTGACGCACGGAATGCCGTAGGGGTCGCTGATCCAGCCCAGGCCGCCTTGGATGCTGGCGCCGTTGTGCCCCGAGTTGCCGCCGCTGCTACTGCCCTTGCTGCTGTCCTCCGGCACCGTGCGGATGGTGCCGTCCTGGAACACGAACGTGACCGAGCGGATTTGCCCGCGCACGCACGAGAGCGTCCAGTCGCCCGAGGCCGTGCCGCTGACCACGGCGCCGGCCACGTCGGGGATGTCGATGCCGTTGGCCGTGAGGTTGTCCGGGCCGATCAGCACCTTGAACGGGTACGGGTCGTTGACGGTTCCATCGATCGGCACGCGCCCGATCAGCGCCGTCATGGCAATCGACCCCATGAGCGTCGAGTTCGACGGCACGGTGTAGACAGCCTTCGTGGATGCGCCCACGGCGCGGCTGCCGACGTCGGCGACGGATTCCACTGCGGCCGACAGGCTCTTCTGGGCCGGCCCGAAGCTCAGGGGAAAGCTCGGCTCCTTGCTGCCGTTCTTGGCGTCGACCTTGGCATCGTCGGGCTCGACCCACTGCGTGCCACCGACGCCGCGGTTGAAGCGCTTGCCGTCACCCTCTTCCAGTCCCAGCCCGACGGGCAGGTCGGACGGGCCACCCTTGCCGGAAAGACCGTCCAGTTGCCGCTGCAGATCCTGCAGCAGCCCCTGGGTCTGCTGCCTGTCGCTGGCCACCTGGTTACGCTCCTGCTCCAGGCGGTTGCGTTCGCCTTCCAGCGCGCTCTGGATGCGTTGGTCGATCGCGCTTTCCCGGGCACGCAGGCGCTCGTTCTCGGCCTTGTGCTGCTTGTTGTCGCCGAGCGCGCTTTGCAGCTCGGTGCGCAACTGCTTCACCTGGGCCACCAGCGTGGCGACGGTATCGCGCGGCGTGTCGCCTGCGATGCCCAGGGCTTTCATCTCCTCGGGCGTGAGCGTACTGGCCGCGCCCTTGGGGGCGGGCTGGCCGCCGGGGGCGCCGGAGAACAGCTTGATGCCGACGAACACCAGCAGCAGCGCCATCGGGATCAGCAGCCACTTGAGCAGCGGATTACTCTTCATCGCGCGCTCCTCCGGTCGAACCGGCCGCAGCGGCCGGCGGCAGGTTCACGGTGGCGTCGATCGGGCTCAGCGCCGGCAGCAGCGACTCGGCCAGGCCGTGGCCGCGCGTGACCAGGTAGAGCACCGTGGTGTCGGACGCGGTGCCGGCCGGCCCCAGGTTCGGATGCTGGAAGGTCGCCGCCACGAAGTTCCCCTGCAGGGCGCGCGGGTCGAGGTCGAGCCAGCGCGCCGAGGTATTGGTGAGCCGCACGGCCGTCACCCACTGGTCTTCCAGGCGCCACGCGGCCAGTGCCCGCGCATGCACCGGCAGTGTCGGCAGCAAGGTGTCCAGCGCGAGGCCGCGGCGCAGGTTTGCGCGCCCGATGCCGGCGACCGGCTCGACGGTGCGCAGCGGCGCGTACAGGTTCTGCGCGGCATGGCGCGTCAGCACGACCGATACCGGCGTTTCGCGCCGGGGAACGGATTTGTCTGCGGGCGCATCGGCCTGCTCGTCCGCGCCACTTGCTGCACCGCCGCCGTAGCGCTTCGCGGGGGCCTCCGCTTCCACGATGCGCACCGGCTCCAGCGGCGCCTGGCCGTCCTTCGCCGGCTCGGCGGCGATGTCGAGCAGGATCAGCGCGCCGGATTCCACGTCCTGCAGTTGCAGCCGCGTGGGCGGAATCGGCTCGCTCGCCCGCAGGTAGATCGCGCCGCCCGCACTCTGCACGCGCAGATGGTCGCCGACGCTGGCCGGTACGCCGACGCGCACATTGCGGTCGATGAAGACCACGCGCTCCTGGCCGACCACCAGCGGCACCGGCAGGGGCAGCCGCTCCCAGCGCAGGATTTCCACGGCCTGGCTGGCCGGCACGACACCGAGGATCAGCAGGACGCTGGCCAGGGCCGACAAGGCAACGGGCTTCATGGGGAGTCTCCCTGCAGGTGGCCGGGGGCGTTGGCGGGCACGCCGGCCTGGGTCGGCGTCGGCGGCGGTTCGATGCGCTGGGGTGCGCTGGCGTAGCAGTCCAGCGCCAGGCCGAAGGGGTTGCGCTCGGGGTCGATGTCCAGCCGGACGACCTTGATGGGGTAGCGCACCAGGGCGCGCTTGACCTGCTCGGAGCCGTAGTATTCGTCCGCGCTCACGTCGAGCGTGACGATCCAGTCGCGGTCGGAGACCACCTTGACGCGCGTGGCCGGATCATCGCCGTAGCCGCGGCCGGGAATCTCGTAGATGCCGCGCACGCGCTGACGCAGCTCGCCACTGGCGCGCCGGTACTCGTAGTCCTGCTGCAGGAAGGCCCGGCAGCCCGGCGTCAGGTAGGCCGACAGCGCGCGCAGGTTGCGCGGATAGTCTTCTTCGCCGTTCGTGGGCCAGCGCTGCACCTGCTGCCAGATGTAGAACGAGAAGGCATACACGCTCTCGGGCGGCACGTCCCACCACTTGCGCGTGCTGCCCGAGCGCAGGTCCGGCGGCACATGGATGGTCAGACTCTTCGGCGCACTCCACCAACCGAAGCCGAGCAGCAGCGCCACCACGAACAGTGCGCCGGCCCCCAGACGCAGCGTCTTCACATGCGCCTGCAGGTGCGCAACCTCGTTCCTGAAACGGCTCATGGCGCCCCTCGATCGGCGTTGCGCCGGGTCGTCCAGTAGCCCGAGCGGGTGATGAGGCGCCGGCCGCCCAGGAGCGCTGCCAGCGCCGGGTGCCGCAGGGCCAGCCGCCACTGGAGCTGCCGGTACAGCCAGGTGTCGGGCCGGCCGCGCTTCTGCGCGCGCAGGAAGCCACCGCCGACAAAGACGCCCAGCGCGATGCCGGCGACGATCAGCGTCGGCACCATGGCGATGCTGTGCGTGAGCCAGGCCAGCGGCAGGCCGAGTGCGAATCCGGCTGCGGCCGACAGGCCGGCGCAGATCCACAACTCGTCGGCGGTCAGCCCGCGCACGACCACCGGCTGGCGATTCAGCCGGTGCGGCAGGAAGCTCACCAGCGTGTCTTGCGGGGTCTCCGAGGGGACGGCCATCGCTTGCCGCCCTCACAGCACGCCGGTGGCCTTGGTGAGCAGCCAGATGCCGACCACCAGCAGGATCGCGCCCACGGCGACCGTCAGGCCGAACTGGCCCCAGGTGGCGCGGCCGGTGTGGATCTCCGAGTAGCGCGTGTAGGCGTGATAGCAGACACCGACGAACATCGATGCGACCACCAGCAGCGCGATCAGCAGCACGATGTCGTAGCCGTAGTTCTGCAAGGTCTGCAGGATGCCGCTGCCCTGGCCGCGCGAAGGGTCCTCCATGGTCGGCAGGCCCTGCGCGAAGGCCGACAGCGGCAGGCCTGCGAGCGCCAGCGGCAGCAGCGGTGCGGCGATGCGGGACGAAATGCGATGGGGTGTCGGTGGCATGTTCATGGCGTATGGCCTTTCGTGACGGTCAGGAGAGGAGGAAGAAGGTCAGCACCAGGTACATCGCCACGAAGCGCACGACGACGGCGAGGAACTGACGTTCAGTGATGCGGTGCTCGGCCCAGCCGACGTAGGCGGTGCGCATGGCCCACACGCCCCACAGCAGCAACACGGCGAACACGAAGCCCAGCACCACGGCAGAGACGGCCGAAGGCGCAAAGCCGCCGTTGGCCTGGAAGGCGGCGACCTGATCGGCAGAGGGCGTCATGGCGACGGCTCCTCGTCGTCGGCGCGGTCGCGGTGGACGTAATCGCCGGCCAGCGGGACGGGATCGCGCGGCTGGGCGCGCTGGGGCACGAGGTAGTCCTGCAAGCCGGCGCGAACGCGCTTCAGGTCGGCGCGCAGTCGGGCGTAGTCGAAGTGGTAGCGGGCGCGTTCCTGCGGAGCGGTATTGGCGGCGTGCTCGGCGAGGCGGTCGATCAGGTCGAGTTGGCGGGCGAGCGCGGTGAGCTGCTCACGCTCCATGGCGACGCCGTCGGCGGCGACGGCAGGCTGCAGGGCCGAGAACGACACGGCCAACAGCACGGCCAGCGAAGGCCATGCGGATGCGCGGCGTTTGGTCTGTCCCATCGTGCCATTCCCCGTTGAAGCGGATGGCCAGATGCTGTGGCGCGCTCTCGCTTTGCGCCGCAGGGAATGGGAACTCCGGCATGACCGGATTCCCGGGGCGAGCTGGCGATCAACCGTGCAATGCTCCCGGGATTGCGGAGTTGGCCAGCGCCTACCGCAGCTTGGTAGAATTGGCTAAACTTGGCAATCGTAATCTACGAAAGGCCAGATCGGATGGTTTCCGGATGACTGAAGTCGAGAGCGAGATCCTCACGCTTGAGGAGGTCGCGGCCTACCTCAAAGCCGGGAAACGGACGGTCTATCGCCTTGCCCAGAAAGGCGAGATTCCGGCGTTCAAGCTTGGAGGTACCTGGCGCTTCCGCCGCTCGGAGCTGGATCGGTGGATCGCCGAAAGCATCAGCAAGAAGAAGCCGGAGGCAGAGTGAGCGTGCACCAAATCGGCAACCGAATCACGTTCGGGAAAGAACCAAGGGGAGGATTGCTGGCGTGCCAGTTCCCATAATTGATCTTTTTGCTGGCCCAGGAGGGCTCGGGGAAGGATTTGCTTCCCTGCAGGGCCACAAGCGGCAGCCATTCTTCGAGATCGCCCTTTCCATTGAAAAGGATGCTGTCGCACATCGCACGCTGACGCTCAGGGCAGTGTTCAGGCGTTTGCGTGGCACCAAGGACGTCAAGCACTACTACAGCTACATACGGGGCGAGATCGATGAGGCCGCTTTCCGCAGGATCCCTGCCGTGGCCAGCGCCTTCGAGCATGCTGCCGCCGAGGCGAGGTGCCTGGAGCTTGGCAAGTCCGACGAAGCCAGTATCGACAGGGAAATTCGTGCTGCACTGAAGGGGCAGGAAACCTGGGTGCTGATCGGCGGCCCGCCCTGCCAGGCGTATTCGCTGGCGGGGCGCTCCAGACGCGCCAACGACAAGGACTTTCACAAGGATGAAAAGCACTTCCTCTACAGGGAGTACCTGAGAATCATCCAGGTGCACAAGCCCACCATCTTCGTGATGGAGAATGTCAAGGGTCTGCTTTCCTCAAAGCACTCCGGCGACCCGATGTTCGAGAAGATCATTGCGGATCTTTCGATGCCGACCGAGGGGCTCGAATATGAGATCCGATCCTTCACCAAGAAGGGCGACGGCAGTTCGCTGGAACCCACCGACTACCTTATCCATTCTGAGCGCCATGGGATCCCGCAAAGCAGGCATCGCGTGATTCTGCTCGGAGTGAGAAAGGGGCTGGACATGCCTCAACACCAGTTGCTGGCACCAGTAGCAAGGCCTGTCACGGTCAAACAGGCCATTGACGATCTTCCCCGAATCCGCAGCAAGCTGTCGCGTGGCGATTCAGTGGAGGCATGGCGCAAGGCTGTTCAGGCTGCCCCCTCTTACGTCAAGGGATGGAGGACAGAAAACGAGTCCGTCATGATCGGGACAATGCGTGCCTTTGCCGCTGCGGCAACCAGCACCACGACCGGTGGCGCCTTCATTTCACGAGGCTATAGAAGGCCGAAGAAGCCGACCGAGCTTCAGCAATGGCTTCACGACCGAAGCCTGGGTGGTGTCTGTCAGCATGAAGCGCGCGCGCACATGGCATCCGATCTTGCTCGCTATCTTTTCTCGGCCAGCTTCGCTCATTTATGGGGATATTGCCCACGGCTGGATGTGTTCCCTCCCAAGCTGCTTCCCGATCACATCAATGTGCATGTCGATCGGGAATCCGAAGCGATCCCGTTCAAGGATCGGTTCCGCGTGCAGTGCAGGAACGAACCGTCCACCACGGTGGTGGCTCACATTGCCAAGGACGGGCACTACTACATCCACTACGACCCCTCCCAATGCAGAAGTCTCACGGTCAGGGAAGCAGCACGGCTCCAGACGTTTCCCGACAACTACGTCTTCGCGGGCAACCGCACGGAGCAGTACACCCAGGTCGGCAATGCGGTGCCTCCGTTGCTTGCCCACAAACTGGCCAAGATCGTTCGTAGTCTTCTGAACGAGATGAGCAGGAGGAGGCGGAGGCAGGCTGGTGATGCCGTACAGAAGAGGCCGGCGGGAAGCGTGCCGCGAAACCTGCCAGAACAGCTTCCGGTGCTTGCCGAAGCGGGCTAGTCAATGCTCTGACCAATCACCAGGACATCTTCATCGCCATGCAGCCACTCCTCAACCGCTTGCGCAGTCTCCTCGACCGAGTGCTTCAAGGCGCACTCCCAGACGACCGCCACGCGCCAGCCGAGAGCATGGAGCATCTCCGCATGGCGCCTGTCGCGAGCGACATTTCCCTGGAATTTCTGCCGCCAGAAATCTTCATTGGTCCTGGGAGTGGTTGTGTAGCGGCAGCCTTCATGTCGGTGCCAGAAGCAGCCATGGACGAACACCACTGCTCTGCGCTTCGGGAACACAAGGTCGGGGGAGCCGGGCAGCCCCCGCACATGAAGTCGATATCGAAAACCCCTGGCGAAAAGGAGGGAGCGAAGTATCCGTTCCGGCCGGGTGTTCTTTCCGCGAATGCTCGACATCATGCGGCTGCGCTGCGGAGTGGTAGGAACGCGCATGGTCTTGAGCATCTTCCGCCTGAATGTCTGCAGAAATGGCAGCTCCGCGCTTCCGCTTGGCAATGCGAACGGATGAAGACGACACCCGAAGCAGCAATTCGGAGCTTACCATGCACGTGACTCACGAGAAGACGCAAGAGGAAGCCGATGGCTCGTGATCGCAGTCATCCGCCGAGCGCGGCCTGCCTTTCCGAATCGATGCGGGACCTTGGGTACTCGCTCGAAACTGCGATTGCCGATCTGATCGACAACAGCATTTCCGCTGGCGCGGACACCATCGACATCATTTGCGATGTGTCCGGTGAGCATCCTGTGATGGTCATCCTCGACAACGGCAGGGGGATGACGGAAGACGAGCTGCTCGATGCGATGCGTCATGGGACCGGCAACCCCAGGCAGCATCGGTCGCCGAAGGATCTTGGGCGCTTCGGCCTTGGCCTGAAGACAGCCTCGTTTTCCCAATGTCGCTCGCTGACCGTTGTGAGCACGCGCGATGGAACTGTCTGCGGAGCCGAATGGAATCTGGATCGCATCGATGCTGCCGACGACTGGATTCTTTCCATCCTGGACGATGCGGACATCCATGGGTTGCCTTATGTCGAACGGCTCGGCGCCCGGGGCACGGCCGTTATCTGGCGAGAGCTCGACCGATTGATGGAGGACGAGGCCGGGGATCGTCGAGACGAGATCGTCAATGAGAAGCTTGAGGCGGTGGGCAGACATCTGTCACTTGTCTTCCACCGGTTTCTCTCGGGTGAGATCAAGGGACATGCCAGGATTTCTCTCACCGTCAATGGTCGTCCGATTACGGCATTCGACCCCTTCTGCAGGAAGAATCCTGCCACCCAGGTGCTTCCGGAGGAGATCGTCCGCATCGGCGAGGCCGAGGTGCGCCTGCAGCCTTACGTGCTTCCACACCACAGTCGTCTGTCCGCGTCCGAGTACGACTACTACCAGGATCGCAGTGACTTCATCTCCAATCAGGGGGGCTACGTCTATCGAAACGGCCGCCTGATGGCCTGGGGCGACTGGTTCAGACTCGTGCCGAAGGGTGAGGCCACCAAGTTGGCGCGGGTACAGATCGACTTTCCCAACAGTCTGGACGAAGCCTGGACCATCGACATCAAGAAATCGCGTGCCCGCCCGCCGCATGCGGTGCGGGAGCGCCTGCGTCAGATCATCAACAGGATCACTGCCCGCAGCGTGACGGTGCATCGGGGACGCGGGCAGAGGCTTTTTCAGGAAAGCCAGGCCCCGTTCTGGGAGCGCTACGCCGATCACGGCGGCATCCGTTTCGCAATCAACGAGCAGCACCCGCTCATCGCATCCCTGGGCACAAGACTCTCGCCCGAGAATGCGGATCTGCTTCGTGTCCTGCTGGATTCGATTGCCGCCTCCCTGCCGGTGGAGATGATCTATTCCGATTACTCGACCCATCCGCGCGAGTTCAACCAGAGGGCGGTGGATGAAAGTCAGACTTTGGAGCGCCTGAAGAGTCTCAGGAAGGTGCTCTACGGCGACGGGCCGGGCGATCCGAATGCCTTTCTCCAGATCGTGCGCTCGACGCACCTTTTCGATGGCCAGATCGAACTGGCCGAAAAATTCATCAGCGAGACCTTTGCATGAGCCTCACAGTCATCACGGAAGAACGGAACATCGCCAACGCGCTCATCTCGGGCCTTGCCAACATGGCCGAGACGCCGACGCGCGAGCAGGTGGAGGAGAAGGCGAGACAGATCGCCGCGATCTTCGGCTATACGGGTGATCTCCGCAATATCGTCACCGAGGCGATGATCTCGGTCGACACGCGCATGGGTGCCGGTGTTTCGCTGGTGGATGTCACTGCGAAGCATGATGATCAGTGGGTCCACAAGCGTGAGGATGTCGCCTGGACCTATGCGGAATCCTATGGAAACTTTCTTCTCAAGGAAGGTTGGCCACCGCAGATGGTCCAGTCGCTGAGCGATGTGACGACCCGCATTCTCGGCCACCTGCAGGACCCGTTGAGCGAGGGCACAACTTTGAACCGTCGCGGACTTGTCATCGGTCATGTGCAGTCGGGCAAGACGGCCAACTACACCGGCCTGATAGCACGCGCCGCCGACGCTGGCTACAAGTTCATCATCGTCGTCGCCGGCATTCACAACAATCTGCGCAAGCAGACGCAGCAGCGCATCGATGAGGCTTTCATCGGCCGATCCAGCGATCCCGAGGATCGTCGCAACATCGGTGTCGGCCTCGCGCCGGGCTATCCGCATCCGGCCACCCTCACCAACATCAACGAGGACTTCAACAAGAACACGGCGGAAAAGAGCGGCTGGAAGATCAACGACTTCAGCAAGCCGATCATTCTGGTCATCAAGAAGAACGTCACGACGCTCACGGCTCTTCACAAGTGGCTGAAGGAGCTGAACGCCGAGGGCGATGGCCGGATTTCCGACGTGCCGATGCTGCTGATTGACGACGAGGCCGACAACGCGTCGATCAACACGAACAAGGAGGATCTGGATCCGACCCGAACGAATGCGATGATCCGGCGCATCCTCGGGCTGTTCGCGAAATCGTGCTATGTCGGCTACACGGCGACACCGTTCGCCAACATCTTCATCAACCCCGACGCCTATGGCGATGATGTGCGTGAGGAGCTGTTCCCGCGCGACTTCATCTATTGCCTGGACGCGCCAACGACGTACTTCGGTGCCGAGAAGGTGTTCCTCGACGAGGCGACCAGTCAATCGATCGTGAGGCCGATCGACGATTGCGAGGATCTCATCCCGTACGCCCACAAGCGTGACGATCCCGTCCACGAGTTGCCCCCCAGCCTCTATCGCGCACTCGACGAATTCATCGTCGCCCGCGCCATCCGGAACCTGCGTGGGCAGACCAGCAAGCATTGCTCAATGATGGTCAATGTGTCGCGCTTCGTGCCCGTTCAGAAGGCCGTGCGTGACTTCCTGAGTCTCAGGGAGAAGAAGATCAGGGAAGCGGTTCTCGCCAACTACGCGATGCCGGAAGAGGTTTCCTCAAGAAACGCGTACATGCAGGGCCTGAAGCATGCCTTCGATGCCGAGTATGCCGATGCTGGGTTTACCTGGGCGGAAGTGAAGACTGCCCTCAGCGGCGTCTTCGAGCACCTCCACCTCTATGTCATCAACAGCAAGAGTGACGAGGTGCTCGACTACGCCCGCTACGCGAAGGAAGGAGTCGGGTTGACCGCGGTCGCGGTCGGTGGTCTGAGCCTCTCCCGAGGCTTGACCATCGAGGGGTTGACCGTCAGCTACATGTACCGCAATACGAAGATGTACGACACCCTCATGCAGATGGGCCGCTGGTTCGGCTACCGGCCGGGCTTCGAGGACCTCTGCCGCGTCCATCTCTCGCGCGACTCGATCAACTGGTACTCCCACATCGCCGATGCCGCCGAAGAGCTTGTACAGCAGGTCAAGCGCATGCGGCGCGATCGCCTCAGCCCGAAGGATTTTGGCCTGTACGTCCGCTCGCATCCGGACAGCCTGCTGATCACGGCGGCGAACAAGATGCGATCGGGCCAGGAGGTCACGGTCGAGCAGAGTTTCAGTGGACGACTGCGGGAGAGCTACATTGTCTCCACCGACCCTGACGTGAATGCCAGGAACCTTGCGCTGATCGGCGATCACTGGCGAAGTGGATTCGGCGGGCGACCGGAGGAGTCCACCGAAAAGGGCGTCATCTTCAGGGACGTGCCTGTCGAGGTGATCGACGACTTCCTCACCCGGTTCGAATGCCATTCGACCTTTGCCGGACAGAAGTCGGACGTGGTGAGCTATCTCGAACGGATTGCGACGAAGCGCCCGCTGGCCGATGTTCTGCTGATTTCCCCTTCGGGTGGCTCAGGCGGTGAAAACCCGTTCACCCTGAGGAATCAGGTGCGCGTCGTCGGGAAGGATCAGCCGAACGGCACTTCGTGGCGCCTGAACAAGGACAGGGTTGCCTCGCGTGGCGACGAGAAGCTCGGGCTCAGCGACGCACAACGCAATGAGGCCAGGACGCTGGCTGGCGGCGAAGATGGCTCAGGAGCGGTATCCGACACACATTACCGTATGGTCCGGAACAAGCCGCTCCTCATGATTCACAGCCTGGAGCCCAAGGGCGAGGCCGTGACGGGACCGATCGCCGCCTTCGGCGTCAGTTTTCCCTACGGGGACTATTCGACGACCATCAATGTCGTCGTGAACAAGGTCTGGCTCCAGCAGATGCAGGGTTACGCCGACGATCCTGACGAGGAGGATGACTACGATGCCTGAGTCCTCTCCGTGGGATGACATCGCCGTTCCGGGAGCGGACTTCAATGTCCGCCAGGTTGCGGTGGGAACGGCCGTGCCCTGTTTCTGGGGACGCGATGCCAGTGGCGCCTGCCTGTTCATCGTGGAGCTTCAGGGCGACCACGCAGCCCAGTACCGGAAGAACGCGGTCACGGTGAACGGCATCGATGTCGATCTTCGTGCCGGAGATCAGGGACAGCAGCACTTGGTCCTCGCCCTTGAAAGGCAGGTCGACCGCGATCTCTTCGAAGGACTGTGCCGCACCCTTGCATCCTCGCTGGAGCACGCCACCGACTCGGCGAGTTCTCTCGCGATCTCTCTGGCACACATCCGCCGTTGGAAGACCTTCCTGTCAGGCCGGAGTCAGCACCTGTCCATCGAGGAAGTCCGCGGTCTCTTCGCCGAAATCGTCTTTCTGACGGAACTGATCGATCGGCAGATGTCGAGCAGTGACGCCGTCGAGGCCTGGCTCGGTCCGGAACGATCACATCAGGATTTCATCTTTGGCAACACAGCCGTCGAGGTCAAATCGCTCTCTGGCGCAGAGCGGAGCAGCGTCCGCATTTCATCGGAAGACCAGCTCGAATCCCTGAACGATGCGCTGTTCCTGCGCGTGTACCGGCTGAGCAGTCTGGCCGACGCGGCAGGAGCTCGATCGCTCAACGAGATCGTCACTGCAGTCCAGGCACGGCTCGGCGAGGCGGACGCCGTCGAGGCCTTTGACCGGAAGCTGGTTGCGCACGGCTACGCGCCGCTCCCTGACTACGATGAGCCTCGCTTTGTCGTCAGCGACGTGCGCAGCTATCGTGTTGGTGACGGATTTCCGCGTCTGATGCGGTCGCAACTGCCGCCAGGGATTGCCAACGTGGCCTACGACATCAGGCTGGAAACGATTGCTCCGTACAAGTGTGACGAAGCATCCATCTTCGGGGAGGATTGATGGAGCAGACCGACGAAGAGTTCTTCCACGACTTCCGACAGGAACTTTTGGCGGGCGCCGAGGCCAATGGCAGCTTCCAGCTCTCCGAATTCATGGAGGCCATCGCGAACGACCTTGTCGAGACAGGCTTCACGGAAGGGTTCGAACTCTGCCATTTCCGGGCGCAGCGTGGTATGCGCGTGGACGGCTACTGGTTCAATGACGAAGGAGTTCTGGACCTCTTCATCGCGGACTTCGACTCCCGAAACGAGCTAGCATCGCTCACCAGAACGGAAGTGGCCGCGGCATTCAAGCGTGTTGCCAACTTCTTCGAGGCCAGCGCCAACAAGGGCCTGGCCGGCGAACTGGAGGTCACATCGCCGGAGTACGGCCTTGCCAGGCAGATTGCGGATCGCAAGGACGCCATTCGGCAGGTCAACCTGGTTCTCTTCTCCGAGCGCACGCTCAGCGAGAAAATCCAGGCCCTTCCCGATACGGAAGTGGCAGGTGTTCCGGTTGCTCACCACATCTGGGACATCTCACGACTTCATCGTCAGCGAAGCTCCCGCAGCCACAAGGAGCCACTCGACCTCGACTTCGAGCAGATGTTCGGCAAGGGCATCGCCTGCCTTCCCGCACACCTGGGGACCGATGCCTATCAATCCTATCTCATGGTCATGCCTGCCGAGGTGCTGGCGACCCTGTACGAAAGATTCGGAGCGCGGTTGCTTGAGCAGAACGTCCGTACGTTCCTGCAGGCGCGCGGCAATGTGAACCAGGGAATAAGGGCGACGATCCTGAACGAACCTGGGATGTTCTTTGCCTACAACAACGGGATTACGGCTACTGCACAGAGTGTCGAGACAGGGATGACGGATTCCGGTCTGGCGATCACCAGGGTTGTCGATCTCCAGATCGTCAATGGTGGCCAGACCACGGCATCGCTGTTCCACACACGGAAGCGGGACAAGGCCGATCTTTCCCAGATATTCGTCCAGTTGAAGCTGTCTGTCATCGACAGCCGACAGAGCGAAACGGTCGTTCCAAGGATATCGGAGTATGCGAACACCCAGAATCGGGTGAATGCCGCCGACTTCTTCTCGAACCACCCGTTCCATGTGCGGATGGAAGGGTTTTCCCGACGGATTTGGGCGCCGGCGCAGAAGGGCGCCCCGCGCGAGACGAGGTGGTTCTATGAGCGCGCACGCGGCCAGTATGCCGATGCGCAGTCGAAGCTCACGCCTGCGGAACAGCGTCGCTTCAAGGCGGAGCATCCCAAGCCACAGATGTTCACGAAGACGGATCTTGCGAAGTTCGAGAATGTCTGGGATGACCACCCCAGGTGGGTGAATCTTGGCTCCCAGAAGAACTTTGCGCGCTACGCCGCCCGAATCGGCAGCGAGTGGGAGAAATCATCCGACGCGTTCAACGAGTTCTATTTCAAGAGGGCTGTCGCACGTGGCCTGATCTTCCGCGCCACGGAGCGCATCGTTTCTGCGCAGCCTTGGTACAACGGCGGGTACCGAGCAAACATCGTGGCCTACACGCTGGCGGTACTCGGTGACATCACGAAGCGCAGGAAGGAGAGCATCGACTTTCTGGGCATCTGGAATGCACAGAAGGTCGATCCGGTGCTCGAAAGTGCCATCGCTGTCGTGTCGGGGGTCGTGAACGACGACATCATCAGACCACCGCAAGGCATTTCCAACATTTCCGAGTGGTGCAAGAAGGAGGCGTGCTGGACGAGGATACAGGCTCGTACCGACGCCATTGCCAATCTCCTCCCGCCCGAGTTCTACGATCGACTTGTTCCGCAGGATGATCAGGCAGCGATCGTGAAGACTGCGAAGCAGACGCAGAGGATCGACAACGGCATCGAGGCGCAGCGAAAAGTGCTGGCTGTTCCCGCTGCGGAATGGGCTCGCATCCATCAGTCGCTGCTTGAGAAGGATCTGCTCACGCCGAAGGAAGACGGCGTGCTTAGGGTCGCCATGCAGATTCCCTCCAAGCTCCCGACAGAAAAGCAGAGTGTGGTGTTGCTGGATATTCTCGACAAGGGGCGTCTCGAAGGCGTGGTTGTGAGCGAACCCTGAGCGCCCAAGATTGGCGGTCACAAGTTCTTGAAGCGCCCCGCCGAGAAGTTCGATTCGGACACCGAGCGGCGCTTTGCCATCATCCTGGAGCGCGACGGAGGAACAAGAAATGCAGAAACCCGCCGCACAGCAAAAGACCGTCCTGGAAACGATTCTGGACTGGTCAAAGGATCGTCCACTCTGGCAGCGTGACGCCCTGCGCCGCATCATCGCAAACGGCCGTCTGACGGACGCCGATATCGGCGAACTCGTGGACCTTTGCAAACAGGGCAAAGGTGCCCCCGTAGGCGCGCTGAAAGCGGTACCGCTGGAGAAGGCCCACCTTCCGGCCAACCCCGGTCAGACCGCCGCGGTATCGCTTCTGTCGATCGCCGACGTGACCGGCGTGAACAACCTTGCCGCCGGTCAGACCCTCGGCTTCGAGCCGAATGGAATAACGATCATCTACGGCGACAACGGTGCGGGCAAGTCCGGCTACGCACGCATCCTGAAGCGCGCATGTCGTGCAAGGCATGCCGGAAAAATCGAACCCAATGTGTATGCCGATCAGCCCCCGAAGCGCGTCGGCGCGAACATCGCGTACGGGGTCGGCGGTGTGCCGCAGCCGGTCGAGCAGTGGCAGAACGGCGCAAATCCGCATGCAACGCTGTCTGCAGTGAGCGTGTTCGATAGCGACTGCGCCTCCGTGCATATCCGCGAGAAGAACGAAGTTGCATTCCGGCCCTTTGGTCTGGACGTACCGGATGAGCTTGCTGCAGCCTGTCAGGCGGTGAAGGATGCCCTCGCAGCTGAACAGAAGCAGCTTGAGAAGGCCCGCAATCCGATCTTTGCGGCGCCGACCTGGAAGGCCACCACGGCCGTGGGGAAGACGCTTGCCGCGCTGAACGCCAATACTGACGCAAAGAAGATCGAAACCCTGGCGGCGCTCTCGGCAGACGAAAGCGCCCGTCTTGAGCGTCTGCGGGCAGACCTGTCGAAGAATCCGACCAAGGCAGCGGCGGAACAGACCGTCAAAGCCGACAACGTCATGCGGCTGATTACCGCGGTGAACAGCGTTGTAGCCAGAACCACCGATGAGGAACTGCTGGCAGCCGCTGCCCTCGCCAGGGACGCACGGTCGAAACGGGACGCCGCACGTCTTGCCGCGGAGAAGGCCTTCACGGGGGAACCCCTTGCCGGCGTCGGCGGCGAGACATGGCGGGCGCTTTGGGATTCCGCCCGACGCTACTCGACGGAGATCGCATACCCCGGACAGCCGTTTCCGCCGTCGGCCGAAGACGCGCATTGCATGCTTTGCCAGCAGCCATTGGAAGCTGAGGCACGTGCACGGATGGCACGCTTCGAGGACTTCATCCAGAAGGATACGGAACAGTTGGCACGCGAGGCAGAGAAGGCAGCTCAGACCGCACGGCAGACCATAGCTGTCGGGGCAATCGGCACGCGGGCGGTGAAGGCCAGTCTTGACGAGCTGGGCCTCCAGAATGAAGCGCTGCAGCAGCAGACGCGCCGCTTCATCGCCGCAGCCCGGCTGCGGCGCCACGTTCTGCTCAAAGCCCTGGGCGGAAACGGCGAGCTACAGCTTCCGCCCGTTCCACCGTCGCCGCTGCCTGATCTCGGCCAGCTTCAGACCACGATCCGCAACTACGCCGCCGAGCTGCGCAAGTCCGCTGACGCGGATGAACGCAAGAAGCTCGAAGCCGATTTCGCCGAGCTGAGCGACCGGGCGCTGCTCGCCGGCATGCTGCCGGTCGTCACTGACGAAATCCAGCGGCTGAAGACAATCCAGTTTCTGACCGAGTGTGCGGGCGACACGGCGACGAACACCATCACCAAGATGGGCAACGACATTGCCGACACCGTGATTACGCCTCGGCTGCGCGACAGATTTCAGGAAGAGATTGTCAGGCTTGCGGCCTCCAAGGTTCGCGTCGAAATCGTGCGCTCCGGCGGCAAGTACGGCTCACCGCAATATCAGGTACGCCTCTTCGCCAAGCCGGATGCCAAGGTCCACGAAATCCTGAGCGAAGGGGAAAAGACCTGCGTGGCGCTGGCCGCCTTCATGACCGAGCTTGCCACCGCGATGCACCGCTCTGCTCTGGTCTTCGATGACCCGGTGTCCTCGTTGGACCATCGCTGGCGTGGGCGGGTGGCCAAGCGTCTCGTGGAAGAAGCGGAGAACCGTCAGGTCATCGTCTTCACGCATGATCTGGTGTTCGTGAACGATCTGAATGACCACGCGACGAAGACCGGGCGTGCAGTGCGGCTTACGACGCTCAGTCGTGGCGCCGCGGGAGCCGGTATGGTGGCCGACGGCCTGCCCTGGAAGGCCCAGAGCGTCGAAGATCGCATCGACAAGTTGGAGAAGGCAGCGCGTGCGGCAAAGCTGCTGCATGACAACAACCAGGAAGACGAGTACGCGGTCGAGGTGGCAAAGCTCTACAACGCGCTGCGCGCCACATGGGAGCGCGGCCTGGAGGACATCGCTTTCGTCCGCGTTATTCAACGCCACAGGGACTACATCAACGCCAAGGACCTGAAGAAGGTCAGTGCGCTCACCGAGGCTGACTGCGATGCTTTCGCCGCCGGATTCAAGAAGTGCTGCGACATTGTTGACGCACACGATCCATCCAGCGGCAGGAATGCCGCGCCGCCACCACCTGCTGATCTCTTTCAGGACATTCAGGCTTTGAAGGACTGGGCCGCGTCTCTGCGAGACAGGCAAAAGAAGATTGCTTGAAACGTATTTGCCATGGCTTCGTTCATCTGACCTGGCGCAGGGCAGCTACAGATACTTCTTGAACGTCGCCGCCGCAATGCACACCGCCACGCCGAGCAACGCGGCGCTGGGCAGCAGGATCAGCAGCGGGTTCACGCTGACCGGCAGTGCCAGGTAAGTCACCCACGGCAGCACGGCCAGCGGGATCAGGCTGGCCCTGGCGCGGTGATAGATGAACCCCGACTCGCGTCCCGCGCCGAAGCGGCGGATGTCCCGGCGCACCAGCCCGTCCACGAGTCCGACGAAGGCGGCCATCAGGAACAGCGGCAGGGTCAGGCAAAGCACCAGCAGCCGCACGAGGAAGACCAGCGTCGTGTAGGCCGCCGCGATCAGGTAGCTCTCCACGTTCACGTAGACCAAGCCAAGGTAGTAGTGGAAATCCCTGGTCGGGCGATGGCTGCCGGCGCTGGCCTGCGCCGAGGCGTCGCGTATCCAGTCCAGCAGACCGCTTTTCACGAACAGCCAGTCGTAGCCCTGCTCGACCAGCCGGTGCGCGGTGCGCCCCGGCTCCTGCACCAGCGCGCTGCGGGTGAAATGCGTGGAGAGCTGATCCAGCTCGTAGTGCAGCATGCCCTGCGCGTGGCGCCAGCCCTGCTCGGGCCAGAAGAAGTGCATGCCGACGCATTCGATCAGGATGCACAGCAGCAGCGCGCCGCACAGCACGCCGAAGAAGCGGAACGGCAGCGTGACCAGGCTGGCGATCAGGCCCTGCTGTCGTTGCTGCTGGCGCTGTGCCGCGACGGCCGGATCGCTCATGCTTCGGCCTCTTCAGCCGCGGCCATCTGCTTGAAGTCGTCCAGCAGGTCGTCGGGCAGCGCCTTGTCCTGCAGGCCGGGGATGCCTTGGTTCTCCCACCAGTCTCCTGCCTCGACGTAGTGCTGTCGCATGTAGCCGGCCAGCTCCTGCAGATCCTTCGGCATGGCTTCGTCGGGGTCGGGTGCCGGCAGCGGCATGCGGACTTTCCAGAGGTTGCCGCCCTCGGTCAGCGCGAAGCACTGCCCCTTGGGCAGCGCCACCACATGCGCCGGCTCGATCAACGGCACGCTGTTGCTGCTGATGCGGTCCTGGGTGTTGGACGTGAACGCGGTATTGCCGTGCGGATCGGAGCTGTCGGTGGCGCCGCTCATCAGCGCCGTGGCGTACACCTCGACCTTGGGCAGTTGTCGCGTCAGCAGCTCGGCGGTGGCGGTCTCGCGCACGCGCAGCATGAACAGGTTGTTGAAGTTGCCGACCACCTGGCCGGCCTTGGCACGATTGCCGATGCGGGCCTCGATGTCGCTCAAGGTCTGCGTGTAGGCCGTCACCTGCACGCCGGCACCGCCGCCCTTGTTGACCATCGGAATGAACTCGTCGCCCATGAGTTCGTTGAATTCGTCGGCGTGGACGTTGATCGGAATCTTGGTGCCCGCCGCGGCGCCGGGTAGCCCGTCGTCGATGCCGAACTTGTAGATGTGGCCGGCGACCGAGACCAGATCGCTGAACATCGAGTTGCCCACCGCCGCCGCGACTTCGGCGTCGGACAGCGCATCCAGCCCCACGTAGACCACCGCGCGTTTGCGGATGACCTGCATCCAGTCGAAGATCGGTCGCGGGTCGGACAGGTCGGAATAGTTCGGTGCGAGCAGTTGCGCGATCTTGCCGGTGGTGAGCTTCTCCAGCAGCGGCAGCAGCGAAGCGACGATCTTGTCGAAGTAGGTCCGGTCGTAGCGCACGGCGCTGCGCAGGCCGTCGAGCACCGGGTCATAGATGCGCACTTGGGACAGGTACTGTTCGAGGGCCACCACGCGCTTCTCGCGCCCGATCATGTTGCGCGGGATGTTCTTCTCGTTCAGCTTCGCTTCGAGCTGGACGATGACCTCCCAGGCCTTCGGCTCGTTCTTGGCGAAGTAGTGCTGGGCGTACTCGATGAACAGCGCGTCGATGTTGATGACGTGGCGCTGGATCAGCAGGTAGTCCGGCCGCTGCCCCAGCTCGACCAGGGCGCGCGCGATGATGTTGACGAAGCGCCAGGCGAATTCGCGGAACGCGGCGCTGTTGCCTTCGCCCGAGAGCTGTCCGGCGATGCGCGTGGCCACCTCGGAGATCCGCCCGAACCGGCCGACGGCGTTGTAGCGCGCCGAGATGTCCGGCCAGCCCAGATGGAACACGTAGAACTCGCCTTCGCGCCCGGCGCGCTTGGCCTCGACGTACATGCGCTTCAACAGGTCCGCATCGCCCTTGGGGTCGAAGACGATCACTACCTCGTGCTCGCCGCGGACCTTGCGGCGGATGTCCTGGGTGATGAACAACTCGGCCAGCCGCGTCTTGCCCACGCGCGTGGTGCCCAGCACCAGGGTGTGGCCGACACGCTCGCCCAGCGGCAGGGTGACGTCGACCTCGTGCGGCTCGATGCCATGCAGGCGCGGCAGTCCGCCGACCGGCGGCAGCGGCCGCGCCGGGTTGAGCGGGCTGTCCCAGGCCAGCGCGCGCGCCAGCGTCGAGACGGGAAACGGCGCGAACTCAAGCCGCTCCTCCAGCCGCCGGGCGGCCCGGTAGGTCGCCGTCGGCTCGACATAGCGGCGGAACTCCGGCCGGTAGGTCTGCATCAGCCGGTGCGTGTGCCGCTGCTCCCAGCGAAAGCCCCGGCCGACGAACAGCCGTTGCTGACTCACCGGCACGTCGCGACTTGTCATCACGTAGCGCGGCAGGCGGCGGATGTTGCGGCGATAGCGCAGGATCGCCCAGGCATCGCGCAGGCGAATCGCGCCGAAGGTCAGGAAGGCCAGCGCCGAGCCCAGGCCGAGCAGCGGGTTCAGCGCGAGCGACCACGGTGCCACCAGGCACAGAATCGCGGCGCCGGTGCAGACCGCCACGGTATAAAGCTCCACCGCTGGCCGCAGCAAGACCTCGACCGCATGCGGTTGGGCCATTTGCGCACCTACTGCTCGACACCGGTGGCCGTGATGAGCACCGGGTAGTGGCGCAGGCCCAGGCGCTGGGCCAGGTCATCGCCGGAGGCCGGCGACAGGATCAGGCCGGGCGCCAGCCTGCGCAGCGCCGTCAGCGCAGCCATCGACTCCACGTTGACCACCAGGCCCACGGCCTGCAGCTCTCGCAGCGCCGCCTGCCGCTGCCGCAGCCAGGCGCGCGACCGCTCGTCGTCGCCGATCAGGAACAGCGCCGTCAGGCCCGGCGCCCGGATGACGCGGCGCTGCACCTCGCCCGGCGACAGTTGCGCCGAGCGCACCGGCAGCATGGCGGCTTCGGCGTCGGCTGCGTTACCCACGCGAGGGGCCGGCATCGGGGCCGGCGGTGTGGCCTGATCCGGCTGAGGATTCAGCGACCGGTAGTACGGCAGCGCGGAGTCGCCGCCGCGGTCTTCGACGACGATCAACGGCGCGGAGGCGGTCTGCGCGAAGACGGTGGTCGTGGGCAGCAGCCCGATGGCGGCGATAAGGACGATGTGGTTCATGGCGTGGTGGCCTGGAGGGTTGGAACGGGAACGCCGGCGTCGAGCACGCGGGTCAGGTGCCGATGCACACTGCGCCGGTAGCGCGCCGCGGGTGCTCCGCCGGCGGGCCGGTGATAGCGGCCGATGGCAAGCAGCCAGTCCTCGCCCGGCGTGTGCTGTTCGCGCAGGATTTCCGCAGCGATGGCGAGGTTGCGGTACGGGTCCAGCAGCTCGCAGGGCTGCGTGTAGCGATGCGTGTGGTAGCCGAGATTGACCTGGCCGAGGCCGGCGTCGATGCGATTGGCCGGCGTGTGGGCGAGCGCACGGTGCAGCCCCGCGCAGGCCTCGACGCGGGTGGCGTAGCGCTGTGGCGAGCCAGCGACGTTGAGCGTCCACGGCCAGGGGATCAGGCGCCCGCGCAGCATGGCGCCGCTCTCCTGCAAGGCCACCGCGTACAGCACGGCCGCCGGCACGTCTGCACGATGCGCCGCCAGTTGATAGGCCGGCGGCGGCACTTCCCGCGCCAGGGCGGCCAGCGCCCAGCCGCCGGTGGTGAGCAGCATGGCGCTGGCGCAGCGGATGGCGATGCGGGACGGCCGACGCTCCCGGCCCGGAGCACCTATTGCCGCTGCCATTGGCCGTTCACCTCGCGCACCACGGCTGGCAGCTCGCCGGGCAGGCCCAGCGACAGCCAGCGCCCGGCATCGTGGTTGAGCGTGATGGTGCGGGCGCGCACCCTGGCCGGGTCGATGCCCGCCTGGGTGGCCCACTGCCGGATGCGCGCGTCGTCCTGACGGCTGCCGACCATGTAGAGATCGAAGGCCGTGCCGGCCGCCTGCAACTGCTGCACGCGCTGCGCGCACGGTGCGCAGTCGGCCTTGACGAAGACCGCCAGGCGCCCGGAGCCGGTGTTGCCGGCACCCTGCGCCTTGGCGCCGGGCAGGCTCACGCGCGGCTGGCCGGGAAACAGGCGCTGCCACGCCGCGTCGTAGGCCCGCTGGTAGGCCAGCGTCTTGCCGACGCGCTGGGCCTCGGCCTGCACCTGCAACTCCGCGTAGCGCCTGCGCTCCTCGTCGCTGCGGGCCTCGATGCCGAGCGCCGTGAGCGGATCGAGCTGGGGCGAATAGACCCCGAGCGGCCCCTGCATCAGTTGCCGGTAACGCGCCCACTCCTCGGAGCGAAGCCCCCACTCCCGCGCCTGCCTCTCGTCGAGCGCGGCATCAGCGCCCGGCTGCACTTGAGCGGGCACCATGCGCGAGTTCGTCACCGGGGCCGGTTGGGCGGATGCGCCGAAAGTGGCGAACAGGACGACGGCAGCGAGCAACGGCCGCAGGTTCATGGCGACCTCCTACGGCACCGCAACGCGCTGCGTCTGGCCGTTCACCTGGAACACGCCCGCCTGCGCCTCGATGGACTGCAGTTGCCAGCCGCCCTCGGCGTCGCCCTCGCGCAGCAGCCGGGCGCCCGCGAGCGAGGCCGCGGCGGTGGAGGTGATCGACAGAAAGCGCTCGCCTCCCCGCAGCTCCACGCCGAGCACCCGGAACGGCGGCTCCGGCACCTTGGGCTTCGTCGCAACCGGAGTGCGCGGGCGAGCGGCGGATGCCACCTGCCGGGTTTTCTCCAGGCGGGTTTCGATTGCGTTCACGCGCGCCAGCAGCGTCTGCAGGTCGACGGCCAAGGCCCTCGCCTCATCGGCCTCTTCGAGGCGCGTCATCCGTTCGTCCAGCGCCTGCCGCGCGTTGGCGAATTCGGCCTGGCTGATCGGCACCGGCCGGCGCTTGTCCGCATTGGCCTGGTGTTCGAGATCGGCCACGCGCAGGCCCAGCGCCTTGACCTGCGCATCCTGTGCGGTGCTCTGGGTCTGTTCGGCGAGCCGCGACAAGCCGACGCTGTTGATGAGTGCCACGGCACTGATGAGCAGCAGCCAGAAGGCCGCGGCGATCTTGAACCAGCGCGTGCGGGAATTGCGCTCGGATGGCGCCTGGGGAAAGGTCATGGCTGCATCTCCTCGGGCCGGTCGGCGTCCGGCACGGGCGTGGCGGTGCCGGGCGGGTTGGCGGAAAGGAAGGTGGGAGCACCGTGCCGGCTGAAGCAGACCTGGCGGGTCAAGTCATCGACCGACAGCTCCCAGGCGGGGCCGGCAAGGGTCAGCAAGGCATCGCGCAGCATCAGCGGGCCCAGGCGCAGGTGCGCGGCAGGCAGCGGCAGCGCGTAGAGCGTAGCGGCCTCGGCCGCATCGCAGAGCCGGTAGCCCGAGCGCAGCAACACATGGCGCATGGCATCGCCCACGCTGGCATCGAGCATGGGCGGAATCGAGACCTCCACCGCCTGCTGCAAGAGATCACGCTGCGCAGGTTCCGGCACCAGCTCGACCAGGGTGTAGCGGCCGTAGCGGGCCACCGGAACGAAACCCGGCTCCGGCGCGACGGCGGTTGGCGATGCGGCCGGCACCGCTGGCGCAGACGGCGCAGCGGTCGTGGCGCAGCCGGCGGCCAACAGGCTGCCGGCCAGCAAGCCAGCGACGAGGGCCAGGCGGTGAACAGCGCGGATGGATGGTTGCATGGAGGGCGCTTCCCTGGAACACGGAGCGCTCACCATCGCCGCCGCTTGGCCTGCGGGCAGCAAACAAAACGCACTGGCGCCCGCCCGAATACATGGCGGGGCGGCGCCATGGACTGCCATACGCCCAAGAAAAACGGCCCCGAAGGGCCGTGGAAAGAAGCCGGCGACCCCGAGGGGCCGCCGGCATGGGCACATGGATCAGACCGTGACAAGCTGCCGCGCCAGTGCGACCTCGACGGAATCACCATCCTGGTTCAGAACATCCAGGCCCGACTCGGGTACGTCTCCCGACGTGCTTTGCGAGACCATGATCTTCCTGGCCATCAACCCCAGGCAGGTCATCTGCGAGGAGTTGGCGTAGCCGAGGTAGATCACGCGCACCGGCTGCTTCTGGCCGATGCGCCATGAGCGCCGGGCGGCCTGCTGCAACGAATACACGTTGTAGCCGGACTGGAGGAACACGATGGTCGGGAACTCCAGCAAGTCCAGGCCGGTTTTCACCAGCTCGGGATTGGTGATGAGCACGTCGATGCCGCGGTCCAACTGCTCGGCGATCCAGTCTTCCCGGCGGGAGGCATCTACGCTCGCGCGCAGTACCGCCACCTTGAAGCCTTCCTGCTCCAGCAGCACCTTCAAGCGCGACGTGGTGTCGCGCGTGCCGGTATAGACCGAGTAGACCAGGGTCTTGCGACCTTCTGCCTTCTCCCGCTTGCAGATCTCGATCAGCTCGCGCTCCTTGGGCATCACCTCCATCTCGTTGAACTGAGCCGGGACGAACGCCAAGGTGTTGCGCGTGCGCGGATGCACCACCGTTTCCGACCGGAAGCAGCAGTCCGGCCAGGCCAGCAGAACGTTGAGGACCACACCGAGCAGCGTCGTGTCGCGCTTCGCCAGGGCCTGCTTCAGCTCCTGGGTCAGCCGACCCGCCAGATCGCGGTAGGCCGCAGCCTGCGCCGTGTCCATCGCGACTTCGCGGAACTCCTCGTCGTAAGGCGGCAGCACGTTGCCACCGATGTCCTTCAGCTTGAGGAAGACCGTGAACGGCAGGACGCACCGCAGCACGCCCTTGGGACCGAAACCCGGCGCCTTGACCGTGCGCACCGATACCTTGGTGCCCTTGGCCGTCTTGTGCGCCGTGCCGGTGCTCTCGGAATAGATGTCCTTCAAGACACCGTGATCACGCATGAACGCCATCGCGGCCGACGTCATGCTGCCGCTCTTCGTGGGCCGGTAGCCGTCTTCGATCATCCGCCCCGGCAGGGCTCGGAACAGCAGGTGGAACAGGTCGTCGCCGTAGCCGCCCATCAGCGTGCCGGTGAGCAGCAGCGTCTTGCGCGCCTTGGCCGCCAACACCCCCATGGCCTGGCCCTGAGCGGAGCCGCCGTTCTTGTACTCGTGCGCCTCGTCGGCGATGAGCAGGTCGAACGTGCCTTGGGGAAGCTGCCTCTTGATGAACTCGGACGGCTGGTAGCCGCCCTCGCCGAAGCCGAACTCCATGTTGGCCATCGCGCGTTCCATCCGGTGGGCTTGCCGATCCGAGAAGACCAACTCGCCGCGGTCGTCCATCAGGTTGATGAACTCGTGGACGTTGTCCCCGAGCATCGACGCGAGGAAGGCGTCACCGAACTTCTGCATCAGCTTCTGCGCGGTGACTTCCCCGATGGTTGGAATACGCTTCAGTGCCTTGAGCACGGTCGAGGACTGGTCGCTGGCGGACAGGCCTCTGGGACGGATCAAGGACCACAGCGGTGCACGGCAGTGGCTGCACTTGCGGCGGGACTCTTCGGCTTCGAGTTCGACCGGGTTGATCGGCTCGCCGTCGAGATCGGTGATGACATGCCCGCAATCCGGGCAGGCCCCCACGTCGCCGTGAGGCGTGCGCCGTCGAACGAAGACAGGTTTCCAGTGGAACCCCATCCGCATCCGCACTCGGCCCAGGACGAAGAACTCCTGGCCCTGGGCCGGCACGCCCAACTGCTCGCGCAGTTTCAGCAGCTTGACCAGCGTGTCCGGGCCATTGAGCACCCAGACCTTGGCACCGGCCACCGTCTCCTGGATTTCGCGCCGCCACTTGTAGACCAGGTGGGGTGGCGAGAGCACCAGGGTGCGGCGGTAGCCTTCGGCGTTGAGCACGGCGGCCGTGGCGATGCCGACGGTCGTCTTGCCGCAACCCATCTCGCCATTGACGATCGCGGCGCGTTCGCCGCGGTCGACCAACAGCTCGGTGACGGCATGGACCACATCGGCTTGCGCCGGGAACAGCTTGCGCTTGAGTGCGGCGAGGATCATTTGCCGATGCACCCGCACCTGACCGGTGTAGACCGGAGGATTGGCGCGGTTCAGCGAATCGAGCAACTCGTCGCCGAACTCCGATACGAAATCCTGCAGGCTGAGTGTGAGAGGAGAAGATGCCGCTTCGAGCAGGTCGCCCTGCACAGCGGTTACGGGAACGGTTTCGAGATCGAGGGACATGGTGATGCTCCAAAGCAATGGGGCATGCACCTCCCCCACGGGGCGGTGACATGCCCCTGGGTGGGAAGAAAGACGCGGCAAAGAAAACTGTAGGTGCCGCTGGATGTGGATCAGTATTCGCTGGGCAACAGCAGCGTGGTGACGCTGCGATCCCATTCGGTGATGATCCAGAGCTTCAGGTCGCGCGTGACCTGGTAGGACGAGAACAGACGATCCTCGCCGGACTTCAGCGCGGCATCGTTCTGCCGTTGATCGCTGTCGTCCAGGTCGCCCCAGTCGCCATGAAGATGGCGGCGCAGGTACGCGCTGGGATTGAGCCGGCCCTGTCGGACCAGCTCGTCGACGCCGGCGGTCATGACCACTTGCCCGGGCGAAAAGCGTGCTTGTGATGCGAGGTTGAGGATTGCGAGTGCCATGGTGGTTTCTCCTTCTGGAAGAAGGGGCCACGGCACCCCATCGGGGGCAACGTGACCCCGGTGGGTGGATGAAAGCGACGGCGAACCGTCAGGGAACAGCGATCAGCGGATGGTCAGCACTTCGCCCCACGTGGGCGAGCCCAGCGTCAAGTCCCATGCACGAATGACCGGCACGAACTTGTCGGTGAGGATGCGCGTCTCGGCCACGGAGCCGTCGTCGCGTTCGGTGTATTCCGTCTGGAGGGTCTTCTCCTTGTGGGTATCACCTTTGACGACGAGCACGCGCCCGCTCTTGGACTTCACTACGCCGGAGATCGCGCCTGCGGCCAAGGCCAAGGCGAGATGCCAGTGCGACAAGGCCCGCGCGGGCGGACGCAGCGATTGCTGCGCGGCGCCCAGGTGCGTATCGAGCGCCGGCCAGAGACCTTGCAGCCGGCCGACTTCATCGGCGAACTGCTCGGGCTCCATCGTCACGCGATAGAAGTGCTCCGGCTCGGCCGGGCTGGCAGGGACGGTGTACGGCAGGAACGGCCATTCGAGCGGCAGTTCCTCGGCTTCGGCGTCACCCTGTCCGATCTGCAGCAGCAGACCGCGCAAGGACTTGGCCGACTCCGACGCCTGGTCGCGTTGACGAATCCTGCGACCGAAGATCACCACCTGCTTGAACTGCGTTTCCACCGCACGGTAGATGCGCAGGTCTTTGAGGTGGCGCGTCAGCCATCCGACCAGCTCGGCGTCGAGCACGTAGGACGGCACGATGAAGACCAGCACGCCACCGTACTGCAGCAGCGGCAGCGCGCGCTGATAGAACAGCTTTTCCAGCCGCGCACGGCCCTGACCCTGATAGCCGATGTTGCCGTTCACGTCCTTGCTCAGGTCGCCATAGGGCGGGTTGAGCCACAGCAGGCCGAAGGACTGGCGCGAGATCAGCGTGTCCATCAGGTCGCCGTGAATGCAGCGATCGACCAGTTTCCGTGCGTGGCGGGCACGCTCGGCGTCGTACTCGACGGCGAAGGCCTGGACCTGTTCGCGCCCGAGGGCGTGGGCGGCTTCGGCGATCGCCACGCCTTCGCCGGCGCAGGGATCGAGGATGGACATGGCGCCGGGAGACGGCGCCAGCGCGGACAAGGCCCGCTCCAGCGTCGGCTCGTCGGTGGGGAAGTAGCCGTTACGAATGAAGTTGCGCGCCAGGCGCGGAAACATGAGTGCCATGGATTTCTCCTGGTGATGGATGAAGGAAGGCGGGCACGCGCGGCGCGCATGCCCGTGGGGATGGCTCACGCCACACGCCGAAGCGGTGCGTCCGCGGCCAGTTCGTACTGCGTGGCGCCGAGGGTGCCGTTGCGGATCAGCTCGCCCAACGCCTTCGTCAGCGCCGGGACATCGAGGGCCAGCCGATGGCCTTCCAGCGGCCCGAGGGCCAAGGGAAGACCGGTCAGCATTCGCCGTGTCTGCAACAGCGCCAGCACGGTGTCGCGCCAGTGGTCGAGCAGTGGCAGCGGGCAGGTCTCCTGCACCAGCGTCCACAGCCGGTCGAGCCGGTGAGCGGAATCCCTGGGCAGAAGCGCCAGCGCGCTGGCGTTGGCCTTGTCTGGCTTCACGCAGCGACGATCGAACAGCCACACATTCGTCAGCGAACCGAACAGCGTTCGCCGATAGGCACGGGTGATGCGCTTTTCCAGGTTCTCGACGTTGCCGACGAAGACCGGGATGGATGCGCCCTGCTCGGTGATGACGTGGAACTGATCGAGTCCCTGTTCATCCCGGCCGAGGGTCAGGCGGGCGAGGAACTCCTGAACGGCGGTGTCGCGCGCCCAGATCGAGAGAAAGACGAGATTGCCCTGCTCGTCACCGACGCAAGCGTCGGCCATGAGGTCGGGGCATTCGTCGATGCGGTACAGCGGTTTCGCGGAAGAAGGTGCAGGCATGGTGATGTCCTCTTGGAAAAGAAGGAGCAACCACAGCCCGTGGGGCCGTGCTCGCCCCGGTTGGGTGACGGAAGATGCGTGCCGCTAGGCAGCGCGCCCCGCGTGGAAGCGGTGAACCCGCTCCCGCCACTCGGAGCTTTGCACCGGCGCCATGTCGAGATAGCGCAGCGGGCACGAGTAGTAGTACGGATGCACGGACTCATCGAGGGACTTGTAGCCCCAATCGCCGCCCGAGCTTTCCAACAGATGGCAACCGATGTAGCAGACGAACTCACCGGCCGCGAGGCCCATGACGCCCGCCTGCCTGGCGGTGACGCGAACCACGGTCCACAGAACGTCGCCGTCCAGCGTGTGGTCGATGACTTCGCAGCAAGCGCGTTCGGATGCCTGCGGAGCGAGCAACTCGCGGATCAACTGATCGTGCGTCTGACGAACGAAGGTCCAGCCCATGAGGGTCTCCTTGAAGAAAAGGCCGGAGCCCTCCCCGTCGGGGGAGAGCCCCGGCGGGTGGCGGAATGCCGCGCAAGGCGGCGGATGGATCAGGCAGCCTTGAGGTGCCAGTCCTGGGACAACGGAGCGAACTCGTAGCCCAGCTTGTCGAGACGGTCGCGCTGCTGACGCAGCACACGACGATCCACGGTCGCATCGAGCTTCACGGTCTCGCCCAGGGGCCACAAGGCACCGAACAGCGCCGCGTCGTCTGCCTCGGCCGAGGCCGCAGCGGACACGGGAGCCGGTTCGCTGCCGAACGGCGTGGTATCGACCAGGGGGTCGCGCGGACTACGCGGCTTCGCCTTCGGCTTGGCCGGGGGCGTTGCCGGCGCGGGCGCCTGCGCTTCCTCGTCGATTGGATCGACTTCCTGCGGACTCAGCCGGCGGGCTTCGTCGCGGCTCAGGGCGTCGATGTTGGACAGCGTCATCCCGCCCAGATGGGCGCGGATCTCGATGACCATGCGGCCGTTGGCGTTGTACGTGGATGGGCGAATCTCGACGATGACGAAATCACCGTCGTACTTGCCCTCGCGGTACTGATCGAGTTCGGCGTTCTTCACGACGAACTCGCCGATCGAGGTCGCCAGGCGGCCGACGTTGAAGTCGCCGTTCCTGCCGTGGATGGTCTTGATGGCCAGTTGGCCGGGGATGGTGATCATGAAGGCCTCCTGCGGACGAAGAGAGGACAAGGCCCCGAGGATGGGGCCTTGCGGATCAGAACGACTCGGCAACGGCCAATGCGGGGGCATCGGCAGCGTCGGCGACGGGCTTGGAAGGCTCCGGTGCCGAGGCTTGCTGCGCGGCGGGCGCGTCGGACGTCACAGGGACTTCCGGGTCCCGCTCGTCGGTCTCGGTCGGCTTGGGTTCGGCCTTGTAGACGAGCTTGCCGTCGACCTTGATCCAACTGACGAACAGCAGGCGGGCCTTGAGGCTCACACCCTGCTCGCCGGCACGCTTGCCCTTGGAGTAGGTGAAGGTGTCGGTCCACAGGTCGCCCAGGCGGAAGCCGATCATCACCTTCTTCTCGGCGTCGACCGCCTGAATGCAGCGGCGCACCAAGTGCTGAGCTTCCGATCCCGATACGCGCGTGTCGAAGCGCACATACGAGACGTCATCGCTGGGACCGTTCAGGGCCGCGATGTCGCAGGCCAGGAACGCATCGCCTTTCTTGGGCTTCACTTCGCGGATGCGATTGAGGTACCCGAGGCCGGTGATGTGCAGATCGAAGTAGGACTTTTCGGTGGAAGTGGTCATGGTGAATCTCCTGAAGAACAAAGAGGCGGAGACACACCCGACCCAGGCGGGGAAGGTGTGGAACCCCCGCGTGGGTTGATGGAACAGCTTGGTGGCATCGCCATCGAGAACCGATGGCCGTTCGCGCATGGATGCCGGTGCGAACTGGGGTGATCAACGCGGTCGGAACCGCGTCGCAGCCTTGAAGATCGTGGCTGCCTGGGCATGTCGCTGACGGACGTCAGCGGAACATGGCCGGAAGCGTGGCGCCAGGACGGCGCGCAGGCGAGCGGCAATCGGCACTCGCGGCTGTCCGCATTGCCGGGAAGAAAGAGGCCCCCGAAGCGGGGGCCAGGGATGGGCGGTCAGTTACCGCTGGGCGTGGGAGGAACCGCCTGCAGCGATAGGTGTGTCGCGGAGGCGGACACGTCGAGGTCGTCCTCGCTGCGCAGGATGCGCGCAAACACGCCCTCCTGCGGATCGAAGAACTCGCCGAAGTCGTCGCCACCGAACTCGGCGCGCGCCAGCTCCCACCAGTCATCGAAGGCATCGACATCCGGGTTGCAGCCAGCGGCATAGGCGATGGTCTTCTGGCGACCATCGGGTCGGCGCTCGCCGCACTCGGCCAGGAAGTACACGCCCTGATCCTTGACCAGGATGACGCGGCATTGATTCGCCACCGCTTCGGCGAGCACGGGCCGCAGCTCCGTGCCTTTGAATCGAACAGTCATGGGTGTGATCTCCAGGGGGCAGGAAAAGAGGCTTCCCGCCGCGAGGGCGGGAAGCTGCTGTGAGATCAGTGCCGGATAGCCTTACGACACGACAGGCACTGCACGCGGATGCGCCGCCAACTCCCGTCGTCGATCAGCCGTTCCAGCGTCTCGCCGAGGGTGTCGAAGAACACCTCATCGACCCGTTCGACCAGCTCGCCGTCGCGGTGCAGCTCCACCGCGTAGAGGTCGAGGCCACGCTCATACAGCACGGTGACGCGACCCTGGAACTTCTTCGTGGCGACGGTGAAGCCGATGGCCGGCGGCGTGCGGATGATGTCGGCGGGCAGCGGATCGACCCAGGTGATGTCCCGCGCGCCGGCATCCACCAGCATGTGGGTGACGCGCCGGAAACCGTCGGGAGCGGGCAACTGCTCCAGTTGGTCGACCAGTTCCTGCAGCTCGGGGCAGCGCGGCTCGGGGATCGGCAGCTTCGCCGGTGCGGCCCCGAGCACGAACCGCTTCACCGTGTAGGGCTGGCCGTCGGCGGTGAACTCGGTCTGCTCCTCGGGCGTGTCCGCCCGCTGACCGTCGAAGCGGCGTCTGACATAGGGTTCGACCTGCACCTTGGCGCCCTCGTCGGGCACTTCGGTCACGAGCGTGCGATCGAGCACCGCGAACTCGGCTCGTCCCGTCTTGACGACGATGGCCTCGTCGGTGGTGGCGATGACCTTGCCCTCGAAAGGCTTCGGGTCGATGTGAAAGCCCAGCGTCGAAACCTTGGGCTGGCCGTCGAAGATGTTGAATTTGAACGAACGGACGTTGGAAGGCACATGACCGACAACGAGCGTCGGCATCTGTGCGCGGATGGCTTGGGTATCCATGGGGAGACTCCTTGTGGCAACCAAGGGACTCCCGCCCGCGAGGAAGGTCTGTCCCTTGAGGGTGAGGTGGATGGACGCGGGTGCGCCCGGAGAACGAAGCAACCAGCACGGCGAACCGCGCCGCAGTCTTGAAGGTCTCGACTGCCTGGGCATGCTGCCGGCAACGCCAGCGAACATGCGGCCAGCGTGCGGCACATGGCGGCGACCGTCCGTTGGGAATCGGTAATGCGCCGGCACCGCGTTCCGCGAAAAAGAAGAGCCCCGACGTGGGGGCTCGAATGGGTTGCGGGTTACTCGTCGTCGTAGAGCGTCAGCCCGTCCAGCACTGGCGCGTCGGCATCGAACACCAACATGCGAACGTCGGCGAGCGCAGCCAGGTGCAACACTTCCACGAGGGACTCCGGCACGCCCTTGGCCCGGTGCTCCTGCCGCAGCTCTTCGGCGGTGATGCCCTCGACATGCTGCAGGTTCGCATCCGTCCAGGGCGTGGCGATCAGCTTCACGCCGACCGCCGGGCTGTAGGGAATGCGGAAGGCCACGAACAGAAAACCGCTCGGCGTGGCGATGTCCGCCAGTTCGGCGAGGAAGCGACCGGCCTCCTCGGTGATGTGCGCCGAACTGATTTCCCAGGCACGGCTGTAGAACCCGGTCTCGAAGCGCAGGCGGCGTACCACCTCGCGCGCGGCTTCCTCGGAGTAGGTATCGCCGACGTGCAGCGGCTGGCCGGCTTCTTCGGCCATGACGGCGTAGACGAGGTTTCGGGCGATACCGTGGCTGGGGCACTGCGCGTCCAGCTCGGGCGGCACGTTCTGGCCCTCGGTGATCAGCGCGAAGTCGTCGCAGAAGACGCAGGCATGGCGCTCGACCTGGCTGTCCGGCAGGTGCGACTGCGAGACGTGCAGCGGCAGGTAGCTCAGCGGGCAGTCGTCGTCGTAGGAAATCGCCAGCAGCCGCTGCACGGACAGGCCATCGTAGCCGCGGGCGAAGGGATTGTTGGAATGGGACATGGGATTCCTCCAGCAGAGGATGGCCGAGGCAATCCCCTGCCGGGGATTGAACCCCAGCGAGTGGATGAAGTGGCAACCGGTCAGCCGGCCGCGGCGTCGGGCCGCCCTGGTGGCGGGCGGTGCAGGTCAGTGGAAGATGGTGATTCGGGACATGGCCGCTCCTGCGAAAAGAAGGAGGGACATGGCCCCGAACGAGGACGCATGTCCCTCGTGGGGTGGGATGAAAAGACGGTGGGTTGCCAGGCGCGGCTCACCAGCCGTTGTAGTGCAGCGTGAGGTCAGCGATGACCTGGCGCCGTTCCAGATCGAGGCCGCCGAAGTCGGACAGCCCCTCGAAGCCGCAACGCTTGAGCATCGCGCCGCCCTCGCGGGAGTTGTAGAAGCTCACCATCGCGGACAGGAACATGCGTTGACCGCTGCTCAGCACGCCCAGGGCGTCGTTGAGCATCAGCATGTTGGGCCGCAGGTCCCACTTGGTGGTGGCACGCTGCAGACCTTCGCGTGTGCCGTCGCCGAACCACTCGTGGCCGGCGATCTGCGCGCCGCGCTTCCAGGCCTCGAAGAAGGCCTGCGGTGCAGCGTCGAAGTGCGCCTGTTCCAGCGCCATCTGATCGAGCACGTCTTCGGGTAAAGACAGATTCATGAGAGAACTCCTTGAAGGGTGGGAATCAGGGGTGAGCGCGCTGTGTCCAGGCATGGGTATCCAGGGCGCGCTGTGCTGCGAGGTGGGTCGGGAAATACTCGACGGACTCCCGCGATACCGGTCCTTCGTCGTCTTGTGTGCCGATGTAGTGGCCGGCCGCGCTGCGCAGCACCTGTAGCGGCAAACGCTTGCCGGTCCAGGTCAGCGCCAGCGCACCACTGCGCACTGCGGTTGCAGAGGAAGATGCGGAAGGTTCAGACATGCCGTGCTCCTTGGTGGGTCGGGGAGCACGCATCCCGCAGGGGATGGGGTTCCCCTCGGGTGGTTGAGAAAAGTGCATCGTCGCCAGGCCGGCGAGCGTCCGCGGTGGGCGATGCGAAGCGGACTGGATCGGTCGACGCGGCGAACCGCGTTGCAGTCTTGAAGACCGAGACTGCCAGGGCATGCCGCTGACGACTGTCAGCAACGCATGGCGTGAGGATGGGCGCGAAGCATGGCTGCCGTCGCAGGGAAAACCGAATCGCGGACGGCCCGCTTTAGGGCAATGGCCCGCGTCACGGGACAAGGCAAAGACCAGGGCGCCGAAGGCCACACGGGCCTTCGGCTGAAGAGAATGGAAAACCACCTGTGGGCTGCGTCAGCGCAGGCCGTCGTCAGAGCCGTTCGCTGCGTCAGCAATCGCACCCGGCCCGTTTCGTGGCTGGGGCCGGAAACCTCTGGCGTGCATCCACACACAAAGGGAGCCCGATGTTTCGCCGGCGGGCACCGGCACGGAATACCCTCGGCCCAAGGGGCCTCCTCACGGCTCGCGCGGCGGCAAGGCGTCAGGAAGCCCCTCGTGACCGAGGCAAGGCACACCGATCAAGGGAATGGCGGCGGGCGCGATTCGTGGAGCAATGACCTTCTCGCCCCGTCGCCCGACGGCGGGCAGACGGGGCGCGCACACCGTTGCAGAAGGAGACGCGCGCTTTGGAGTCCCGCGCGGTGCGGGACGTTTGCCTCGCCGCCAGTGAAGTGGCCGGCGCGGCAGGGGGAAGCGAGGATCAGGACGCCTTGGAGGCAGCGCGCCGCTTGCGCGGTGCGCTGCGCCGGCCCGTCGGGGACTCGATCGGCAACGTGCCCTTGCAGTCCGGGTAGCGCGAACAGGACCAGAACGCGCCGCTCTTGCCCGTGCGCTGCTGCATCGGTGCGCCGCACTGCGGGCAGGCCGGCGCCGGCGGCAGCTTGAGCGAGAGCGTTGCGCCGCGGTACTGCTGCACGAGCTGGCCGACCCACACGGACTGCTTCTCGATGAAGGTGTCCAGCGCCATCTGGCCGGCCTCGATCATGTCCAGCGCCTGCTCCCACACCGCCGTGGTGCCGGGGTCGGCGATGGCCGAGGGCACCGCGTCGATGAGCGTGAATGCCGCGTCGGAAGCGCGGACGGCGCGGCCTTTCTTGACCAGGTAGCCGCGACCGATCAGACCGTTGATGATGTTGGCGCGTGTCGCCTCGGTGCCGATGCCTGTGGTATCTCGCAGCTTCTGTTTCAGCCGCGGGTCGGTCACGAACTTGGCGACAGTCTTCATGGCCTTGATCAGCTCGCCCTGCGTGTAGGGCTTGGGCGGCAGCGTCTTCAGCGCCTTGAGATCCACCTTGCCGACCGGGCAGGACAGGCCCGCATGCAGCGCCGGCAGCACCTGGCTGCGCTGCGCATCCTCGCCGTCGGCATCGTCCGGCCCCGGCGTCGCCAGCACCTCGCGCCAGCCGGTGACGGCGATCTGCTTGCCCACGGCCGCCAGCGACTGACTGCCGCACGAGAACTGCGCTACCGTCCGGTCGAACTCATGGTGCGGGAGGAACTGCGCGAGGTAATGAGCGCGGATCAGCCGGTAGACGGCCAGTTCCTTCTCGTTCATGGCCGACAGGTTGGCGGGCTCCAGCGTCGGGATGATGCCGTGGTGAGCCGACACCTTGCCGTCGTTCCAGGCGCGCGAACGCTGGTTGCGGTCGAGCTGGCCGATCAAGGGCCGCAGGCTGGGATCGGTGGCGAGCAGTGCATCGAGCACCGCCGGCACTTCCGCGAGCATGCTTTCGGGCAGATATCCCGAGTCGCTGCGCGGATAGGTCGTCGCCTTGTGCGTCTCGTACAGCGCCTGCGCGATGTCCAGCGTCTCCTGCACATCGAGGCCGAGCTGACGCGAACACACTTCCTGCAAGGTGCCCAGATCGAATGGCAGCGGCGGTGCCTCGCGCACGCGCTCGGTGTCCACCGACACGACCTGCGCATCGCGTGCCGCGCGAATGCGATCCGCAGCCTGCTGCGCCACCGGCTGCTGAAGGCAGCGACCCGCTGCATCCGTGCTGCCTTCGGGCGGTATCCAGCTCGCGGTGAAGGACCGGCCGGCATGGGATAGCAGCACATCCACGGCCCAATACGGCATGGAGACGAATCGCGCGATCTCGCGATCACGATCCACGACCAACTTCAGCGTCGGCGTCTGCACGCGCCCCACCGACAGCACGCCGGTGTAGCCGGCCTGCCGACCTAGAAGCGTAAACAGCCGGCTCAGGTTCATGCCGATCAGCCAGTCGGCGCGCGATCGGGCGAGTGCGGAGAAATACAGCGGCAGCGTCTCGGCGGACGGCTTGAGCGCACCCAGCGCTTTGCGGATCGACGCATCGTTGAGCGCCGACAGCCACAGGCGCTGAATCGGCCCGCGGTAGCCGCACAGGTCGATGATCTCGCGGGCGATCATCTCGCCCTCGCGGTCGGCGTCGGTCGCTATCACCAGCTCGCCCGCCTTGGCGACGAGCTGCTGCACGACCTTGAATTGCGCTGCGGTCGCCGCCTTGGGCTCGACACGCCAACGCTCAGGAAGAATGGGCAGTTGCTCGATGGCCCAGCGCTTGTATTGCTCGCCGTAGCCTTCGGGCGGAACCGCCTCTACCAGATGACCGATGCACCAGGTCACGACGACACCCGCGCCGCTGTAGCAGCCGTTGCCGCGTTGACCGGCACCCAGCACACGGGCGATGTCCTTGCCCTGGGACGGCTTCTCGCACAGGAAAAGGCGCATGAAGCCTCCTTGGAAATGTGCGGTTCATCGGATGGGCGTCAGCTTGGCGGGGCCAGGAGATGCCGGCAGCAAGGAAGTCGATTGATGCAGACACCGCTTTGTGATCGGCAGGCGGTTCGTTGCCGCAGCGGTGTGCATAGATCGTAGGAGCTGGCACAGCAAGAGCGTCGTTTCGGGAGGGCGGCTGGAACTCCGTGGACGACCTTGGAGCTATCCCCTTGGGATAGCTCGCTGGTGCATCGCGGGCGTATGACGGTTGCTACAGTCGCCCTCGGGGGAACGGCGATGGGCGAATTACTGTCCACCGGCCGGCTTGGTGCTGAGCGCCACCGAATCGATGCGGTACGGCAGGATGCCCACGCGCCGCGCCTCGACCTTGAACGTCACGCGCTCGTTCTCGTCGGCGTCCTCCCATTCGTCGCGCACGGTGCGGCCCTCGACCAGCACCCGCATGCCTTTCTGGTATAGCGTCTTCCAGTGCTCGGCGTCGCGGTGCCACAGCTCCACGGGCGCCCAGAAGCCGCCGCGATCTTCGTACTCGCCGTCCTTCTTCGGGATCGGGTTGTCGAAGTAGACGTTCAGGCGAAGCAGCCGGCGTGGCTCGTCGTTGCCGTTCGGAAATTCGCGGTAGTCCGGCGCAGAACCGATGTTGCCCTCGCCGACGAAGTGCGTGCTCATGGAGACTCCTTGGTGGTGGGTGGAACGGATGCGGTATGCCCGTGGACGCGCCGCAGGTAAGCCGCTTCGGCCTGCGCGGCCTTGTTGGCGCATTCCAGGGCTTGGCGGGCGATGCTGTGGGTCAGGCTGATCTGCATGTTCAGCACGATGCGCTGCAGTTCGATCGCGTACAGATCGTCGATCAGCGAGGCCGGCGTCGCGGGGTTGGCCAGCAGGGCCTCCCACAACGCCACGCCCATGGAGGAACGGTCGAGGTTGCGCCAGCGCAGGAAGGTCGTCCCTGCGCCAGTGGCCTGCTGGGCCAGTTGCACGTCGAGCAGACTGAATGGATAGGCGCGCGCCTGGGGCAGCACGCGCCGCTGCGCCAGGCCAATCACGTCGTCGCGCAGCGCTGCGCACTGGCTGGCCCAGGTCTCCAGACTCCCCTTACCCTTAAAAGGCTGTAAAAGGCCTTTTAGGTAGCCTGCGTGTTCCAGCCGCTGGAAGTCCGCCTGTTCCAGCGCCACGAAGCGCGTGGAGTGGCTGATAGGGGGCGATGCTGTCATGCGCCAGCACCCTCATCGCCCGCGGCACCATCGGCTGCGCCACCCGTGGGAGCCTGCGCATCGGGCACGATGGCAGGCGCAGCAGGCGGCGTGCCGGGCTTGTTCGACCGCCGCGCGATGGGTGGCGCGAAGCGCGAGCGGCGCGTGCCTTCCAGCACGTCCTGCGGCAACTCGCCGAACTTCTCCAGCGCCGCTCGCGCCGCCGCGTTCTTCGCCGCGAAGTCGTCGCGCGTCGTGCCCGAGTAGCGGTACTGCTGGGCCAGCGAGAACAGGCTGCGCAGCGCGTGCGCACCATCATTGAGCCAGCGCTCCAAGGTGCTGCGGTCGATCAGCGCCGTGTGGTGCGCCAGGATGAGCTTGCGTGCCAGGTCGTCGTAGTCGGCCAGCAGATACACCGCCATGAAACCGAGCTGGGCGTTCACGAACAGCGGCAGCTTCACCGGCTGCACGTTCATGTTCTCGCCCAGGGACAGCGCCGCTGGCACGTCGGCCAAGGCCTGATCCACCTGTTCGCGCAGGGTCTGCAAGCGGGTCTTGGTGTCGGCGAGCTTGTCCTCGATCCGCAACATCCACGAGTCCGAGTACGGGTCGTCCTGCTCGGCGCCGCGCTTCATCTTGTTCATGGCGCCGATGAAGCCGTTGAGACCGATGATGCCGGGGCGCCCCTCGGTCGGCGCACGGCCGTGCCAGATGCGCGAAGCGTGGTGCGTGTGCAGCGTCAGCGACATCGCGCTGCGCAGCGATCCGAGATTCAGTTGCAGGGGTTCTGTGCGTTCGTTGGCCATGAGAGCGACTCGCGGTGAAGGGGCGAGTCGCCAGTATCGGCATCGGCCGGAAGGCTGTCAGTCAACAAACCGCAGCCCATGCGCGCCCGGTTTGTTCTGCGCGGAAGGCTGTGTGTGCCGGCTATCCCCTGGGGATAGCTCGGCGGAGTCGTTCGCGACTCGCGCGGAGGTGAGACCGCGTCGCGGGGCTATGCCTCGCGAGGTCTGTACCAGGCGGCCCGTTGCCCCTCCACCTCACGGTAGCGAAGCTCGAACATGCGGCACTCGTGCACCACCTGCCGCCAACTGCTGCAGCCGTAATTGGCTGGAAGCTGCTCGGGATGCCGGTCCGCGATCCAGCGGCCAGCGGCGGCGATCGGTGTCCAGCCCTCGACGGCCAACTGCGCGGCGGCCTCGCGTAGCGCACGAACGATGCCGGCGGCCGGCCAGTCCACCGTGCCGTCCGGCGCGATGCCATTGACCACCAGGTCGTGGAACACATCCGAGTGGACGAATTCCGCTGCCAGGCGCCGCGCCTGATCCATGTGCTCGGCCCAGCCGCGCAACTGCTCGAAGTGCTGATCGATGCGCGTGTAGGCGGAACCGAGTTCGTCCTGTGCAGCGCGGCACCCGTCCACGGTCCATAGATCGTGCTGGTCGATGAAGTGGTGCACCAGTGTGTTGCGCAGCGATACCAGGTCTTTGAGGTCGGCCTGGGTCTTGGCGTAGTCCTGCGCAGACAGGCTCAGTTGCACGCGCGTGCGAAAGGAGATCACGTCGCCGGGAAGATCGTCGTCGCGTTCCTCGCCGCCATTTCCATCGGTGACGACATACGAACCAAACAGTTGTCCGATCAACGTGCCCAGGGTCTTGGTCGCGGCATCTTCAATCCGCGCTGCGCGAATGGCCTCCAGCGAATGCGCCGGGCCTGAAATCTCGTGGTGGGCCACGATGGCTTTCATGAGGCGCTCGTATTGTTGAAGGCGCAACAGGCATCTGCCCAGCAAGCGCTGAACGTCTGGCTGTAGTGGTTGCAGTGCGTTTGTGACGGGGAAAGTCGTCATATCCATCGTTGGCCGGGCTCGTGCGTGGCTGTCCTCGTTTGATTCACAGGCGACAGTTTCGCCTGTCGTTCGGCGGGCAGCAATCGAGCACGGCGGAAGGGTGTTTGTTCCAGCTATCCCCTGGGGATAGTCAACATCAGCGATCACGCAAGGCTTCTCGGAGCTGAGCCAGGTAGGCACGTGCCACCTCGGGATCAGCCGCACGGGATGCTGGCGGTGACGAGGGCGCAGGTGACGGGGGCGCTGGCGGCGTCGATGCACTTTCTCCGGCCCAGGCCTTGAACTCCCCGCGGATCGCCTTCTGGATGATGCCAAACAGGTAGCCGGCCGGGTTGCGTACCGCGCTGTTGTGGCAGCGTGCCGCCCACTCGTCGAGAACGGCCTGCCTCTGCGCCTCGTCCACCTGCTGCAGCGCCACCAGCGCGCCGGCCTGCTGCTCGTCCTTCAAGCGCAGGAAACGCTCGGGCAGCCGCAGGTTCTGCAAGGCCCTCGCGCGCGGTACTGTACGTACTTCATTTATACGATCATTACGTACTGTAGGGTCCTCCTTCGGAATCCAAAGAGAGCCGTCCGGCGCGGGTTTCGGTCCTGCTTCGGATTCCGAAGACGGGCGCGCAGCATTCCGAAGAAGGGCTTCCTGGCCTTCTTCGGATTCGTGGTCCGCACCCTCCTGTGGATAACCTGGCGTCGTCCAGCCATGCCGCGCCATGCGCTGCGCCAGCACTTGCAGACGGGTCGGCAGCGTGCGCCCGCTGAGCAGCGGGTCTTCGGCGATCTCCCGCAGCGTGTTCATGCCCACGACCTGCACCGCCTTCGCCGCGTGCGTGAGCGCCTGGCTCACCAGGCCCAGGTAGTCCGGGTCGAGCTGCATCGCCTCGAAGGGTGACAGCGGTTCGTCGTGCAGCACGTAGAGGTTGCCTTGGATACGGCCGGTCTTCGGGTCGCGCCGTCGTCGCACCAGGCTGAGCCAGCGCGTCAGCCGCAGCAGCGTCAAGGCGCGCGCCACGGTCTCGTGCGAGGCTTGCGCCGCACAGGGCATGGACGCCAGATATGGGCGGAGCTGGTCGTAGGTGGGAAAGGCGGTCACGCCGTCGTCGTTGAGCTGCAGGCGGAACACCTGCCAGGCATTGCGCTCCAGCGGCGTCAGGCGCCGGTCGAAGAACAACGCGCGCGGCACGCTCTCGTGCCGGTTGCCGCTGTAGAGAAAGCCGTCCTGGCTCGGCGCCGTGCCCTGCGCCGGTTCCTTCGGCTCAAGGTGCCGCAGCGCCTCGTCGAACAACGCCGACAGCGCAACCGGGCCATCACGCCGTGGAGCGTCGCCCGTCGTCATGACCTACACCAGCCCCTGGTCGACCCAGTTCCGTATCGCCGACCAGATCACCGACATGGGCAGGGTCATGGCCTCGGCCAGGTCCATGGTCAGCGCCAGCATCGCCATGTCGTCGTTCAGTGCGATGTGCCGCTCCGTGATGCCGGCCTTCCAGCGTTCCCACAGGGCCACGTCCTGCGCCTCGTCGAGCACCGGATGCCGACCCTTACGCTTGGGCAGCCCGAGGATGTCGCGGCGCAGCGCCACTTCCTGATGCGTGAGGCCGTAGAACTTGCTGACCATCTCCGTGCTCGCCCCCAGGCGCAGCATGCGGTCCACCGTGGCGATCTCCCGCTCCACGTCGTGCACCTGGCTCAGCAGCCGCTTCAACACTTCCCGGTTCACCGACACCGAACACCACGACACCGTGGCATTCACCAGCATGCTCACGAGTTCTGGGTGCTTCAGCGCATCCAGCTCCTCCTCACCGAAGCCCATGGCCTTGCAACGGCGCAACTGGCCGTTGCGCAGGTCATGCAGGGCCTGGGCGATCACGGCCTGGTTGAGCGGGTGCGGTGCCGACATACGGGAGCCTCCTGCGCTCAGGAATCCTGGCTCGCTACGCCGGCTTCCAGATCCAGCAGCCGACGCGCCAGGCGCAGCAGACGGAACAGCTTTACCAGCCCGGCATCGCTCAGGCGCGTGACCAAGCCGCCGTGACCATGCAGCAGCGGCCCAAGGTCATCGGCCAGCCGCGCGCTGTCCAGCCCGGTCGCGGGTGCCGGCGCGGTGCTCAGCGCGTGCAGCAGGGTCAGCATCGCACGCGCGAACGCCGGGAGCGCCTTCGCCTGGCCCACGGCCGGCGTCACGCAGACGAAGCCGATGCCGCCATCGCTGGCTTCGATGTGGTCGCCCACCGCCGCTTCCCCCGCGATCTCGCGAGCGAACTGCGAGATATGCACGCGCAGGCGATCCGGCACGTCCAGGCCCGGCTCGATGTACCAGACATCCGAGATGGGAAAGAGCCCGCCAACCTGCACCGGGATCGCACGCAGCGCATCTGCCTCGAAGTCGGGTAGCTTGTCGCCGAGCTGATCCGCGACCATCCGCTGGATGGACTGCAGGCGCTCGGTGGTTGGGGCCGGCGTCACGATGTGCCCCTGCAGGCGCTCGTCGCGCTGCCCGTCCCGGGCGTTTGGTGCAGCGGCAGGTGGTGCCGAGGGTGTCTCTGCCGGTGGCGCGACGGGCGAGGTGTCCCGTGGCGTTGGCGCCGCGGGCGACAGTTGCGGCGTGATGGCTGGCGCCGCAGGTGCGACAGGCGTTGCCGGGTTCGGCGCGGCCGGCTCGCTGGTCAATACTCGCTGACGGCTTTCGCTGTCATCGACCTCCAATGCCAGCGTGTCGTAGTCCGCTTCCAGCAGCTCGGCCATCTGACCCACCAGTTCGTCCTGCACGCGCTGGGGCGAGAAGCCCTCCGGCTGCGTGTCGAACTGCGACAGCACATCCTGAAACAGCGAAGCGAAGTCCACGGTCAGCGGCCGGCCCAGCGCACGCCGCTCCCAGGTGCGCTCGCACGCCTTGCGCAGCACTGCGAGCCGGTCCACCTGATGCCGGCCCAATCCGCCGTACAACAGCGTCGGGATCGCCGGCAGCAGATAGCGCACCGCATCGTTCATGCGGCTGATGTGTGACTGCGGCACCGGATAGCCGTCGGCCGTCAGTCGCCGCGCGAGTTCGCTTTGCGACAGCGCCTGGCCGCTTTCCTGCTCGTAGAACTCGCGCGCCTTCTCGATGCCCAAGGCCCGCTCGATGAAGGTCAGGCCGCCGCGCAGCTCGTTCTCGGCCAGATGCCCGGTCAGCGCCACGATTTCGCCGCGCGCCGGCCACGGGCGGAACAGGCACGCAATGCGGAAGAAGCGTTCCTCCTTGGTCTCGCTCCACAACTCGCGCAGGATCGCCAGCCGCGTGTTGCCGCCGTTGCGGATGATGTAGTGCGGTTCGCCGGGCCGGCGCGTGATCGCGGGCGGCGCATCGAGCCCGCGTTCGCGGATCGAGGCCTTGATGTCCTCGTAGGCCGGGTTGCGCGTCACGCGCGGGTCGTGGTCGTAGGGGCGCAACTGGTCCAGCGTCACCACCATCGGCGTGTCGGCGATGGGGTCGCTCAGGGCCGCGACCGAAGGGCCGTTGCGCTCGAAGCCCGAGGCCAGCAGATTGGCGGCCATGTCCTGCGGCGTCAGGTCAGCCACGGCCATTCTCCTGAGATGCTGCAACACCCTGGGCCGCCTGTCGGTCGGCGCGGCGAAGCTGCGCACGGGCGTTGCGCTCGGCGCGGTGGTCGCTCGCCGTCGAGCTGGTGTAGATCGGCGCGCAGCCTTGCTTCGTGAACAGCAGGTGCCCGCCGCGGGTGCGCACCACCTTCCAACCTTCTCCCAGGGCGAACTCGATCAGCCCTCGCAGCCGCTTGTGGCCGCGGGCCAGGTCATGTGCGCTGGCCATGGCCGGCTCCTCCCGCGTCGCCTCGGCCGGTGACGAGCGCAAAGCGCTCCTGCCACGCCGGGAACAGCTCGCCGGCCAGCGCGCGCATGGTCTCCAACGCCGCGGGCGCCGTGCGCCCAGCCGGCTGCCGGCACTCCACCCGGTGCACCGGCAATCCTCGTGTCGCAGCGCGCGGATAGGCTTCGATGGCCGGTACGTCGGTGCCCAGCACCTGCACGCCGGCCTGTTCCTGAAACACCTGTCGCAGCGCCTGCTGGACCAGCCGCGCATTCGACGACACAGGATGCACACGGTTGATGAGCAGACGCAGCGGCGGCGGCTCGATGCCCAGGTGCCGATACGGCGCGATGTCCTCGATCAGTTGCAGCGTGCCGCGCCGCAGCTCGCGCGCCGCGAGGATTTCCGGCGTCACCGGCGACAGCGCCAGGTCGGACGCCAGCACCGCCATCTCCAGCAGCACGCTGCGCGCGCCCTGGGTGTCGATCAGCAGCAAGTCGTAGTGCGTGCGGAAGACGGGAAGCAGATGGCGCAGTCGCAGGCGCCCATCCGGAGCGTGCAGCAGCAGCGTGTTCAGTTCGCCGCGGTCGTCGTTGGAGAGCACCAGGTCCAGGCCCGCGATCACGGTACGCGACACCAGTTGCTCGATGCGCCGCTCGTTGAAGGCCAGCATCTGGTAGATGCCGCCGGGCGCGCGAACGTCCAGCGTGAAGTAGCTCGACAGCGTGGGCTGCACGTCCAGGTCCAGCAGCAGCACGCGCAGCCCGGCATCGGCGATGAAGCCGCCCAGGTTGGCCGCCGTCGTGGTCTTGCCCACGCCGCCCTTGGTCGAAATGATGGACACCACCTGCATGGGCTTCTCCTCGTCGAATGGCATGAACCGAGAAGAAGCGTCAGGCGCGTTCTTTGAGGCGATCGGCGATCCACTGTTCGATCTCCACCGAGTCCCAGCCCACCGCGCGCACGCCCAGGCGCAGCGCCTTGGGGAACTTGCCTTCCTTCATGAGGCTGTAGATGTGCGCGCGCTTGAAGCCGGTCTTGGCTTCGACCTCGGCGCGGCGCAGGATGCGGTGCTCGGGCGGCACTGCCGGCGCGGTGGTCTGCGAAGACATGAGAGACACTCCTTGACGCTCACTGGCGCTGTTCGGAAAGTGCCTCGTATTCAATACACCGCGGTCGCCGAAATCACTGCAATTGCAGAAGCAGCGACTGCAATTGCAGTGCGCCGCATCGGCATCATGCTGGCCGCGTCGTCAGCGCGACGCCTCCAGGTGGCGCCGCGCCTGCGCGAGCTTGCTCCACAGCGTCCGCTCGCTGAGACCCGGCCGCCCCTCATGGTGTGCGATCAGCGCGCTGACCACGGCATCCATGCTGCGGAACGACGAATAGGCCGCGCCTGACGGCGAATTGCCCAGCAGCAGCGTCAGCAGTCCGCCGATGATGTTGAGGTAAGTCGTCTCGCTGCGCAGGCCAGGCTCGCGCGCCTGTTCGTCGTTGGCCGCGCGCGTGGCATGTTCCTTCGCCAGTGCTTCGTGCGCGGTGCGCAGCGTTTCATGCACCAGGGCAAGTTCGGCAAGTTGCGACTTCGCTGCTTCGCGATCGGCCAGCAGAATGTTGAGCGTGTCCACGCTCACCGCCGGATGCACCGCGCGTTCGATGCCGTCAAACAAAAACCCCGGCCGATCGCCGGGGTAGAACTGCGACATCCACGCTTTCAAGTCCACGTGGCGCACGGTCAACTCGGGGTCGTCGAGCGCCGGCCGCTGCGAGTCCAGCACGATGCCGGCCTTGCCACCGGGCAATTCGCCATGCGTCAGCGCGTCGAAGATGCGCTCGGCATACAGGCGCAGCAGCGGCCAGCGCGGGAATTCGCCGGGCTCCGGCATGGCACGCTGCTCCAGCGCTTCCAGAATACGCTGCTCGAAGCGCAGGAGACCGCACCAGCGGACGGCCGCCTCGATCGGTCGGTAGTACGTCTTTGCGCCAAAGGCGTGGCTGCTCGATTTCGGCATATCGCGCTCTTCCCATCGTCGGATCGACACATGGCAAGCGCGCGCGGCCCACATGGGCGCAGCGATTGCCCAAAGAACCCGATGAAGCGCGAGCCGGTCGGCATCGTGGTGGACGTTGGGTGCGGCGATGTCGCCGAGCGTTACGCAGGGGGCAAACCTCCTTGCGGTGCCCGCTACACCTCAACCATAATGCACCTGCGAAAAATCTTGTTACCGGCGCAACGGTCTGAAAAGCCGCGCATCCAAGTTCGATCAGGAAGGGATGCCGCGCTTTACCGGAAAACCAGGGCAAAGTTTTCGTAGGAATACGGGCGGGGTAAAGCGCCAATGCGACTTCCGGCTGAGCCGGTTTGCATCCAGCAAGGGCTCATGCGTTCTGCGTCACTGCTGTGACCTCGACAGCTTGAAGGTGCCTTGCTTGATGCCGGGTGGATAGGCCCGATTCGCCATCCATGCCCGTGACGCAAAAGGTCGGCCGCCGATGCAATGCGGGTCAAGGTCCAGACCGAAAGGGAATCGTACCGTCCAAAATCCCCGCGTCACATCGGGCGTTGATCGGTGCCTTGCGGGCGTCCGACACGCTCCACGCGGTCGATGAACTGCCGCAGCGGCTCCATGATTTCGCCTTCGGGTCGCAGTAGATAGGTCGTCAGCGAAGCGGTCTCGTCGGCCAGCGGCCGCACGACGACATCGGCCTGATGGCAACCCGCCAGATGCGCCGCGCTCGAAAAGCCCACGCCGTAGCCGGCGGCCACGAGGGCCAGCATCAGGGAATGGGTCTTGACGTACTCGGCTACCGTCGGCTGCGCATCCACCGTGCGGAGCAGCCGTTCGCGCTGCCGGCTGCAACCTTCGCAGACCTGGGGATCGCACAGCACCAGCGGATAGCTCGCCACTTCCTCCAGCGGCACTTCCTTGAAAGCCAGCAGCGGATGCCTGGCGGGCAAAGCCACCACCAGCGGGTCTCGCCACACCGGCATGGCGACGATGCCGGCGTCCATTTCACCAGCCAATGCAAAACCTGCGTCATACAAGTCGTTGCGCAGTCCAGTCACCAACTGCGCCAGTGGCGTTTCAAATATCCGAATGCCGACCTGTGGTGCCTCCTCGCGGCAAAGCGCAAGCAACGCCGACAAGCGGGCCTGCCCCATGTCACCAGATAGTGCGATGCGCAGCGTGTTCCGCTGGTTCGCTGCGGCGCGTGCCTTGGTCTGCGCTTGCTCGAAGGCCAGCAGTACGCGCCGGGCTTCTTCGAGGAAGACCTGTCCCGCCGGTGTGAGACGAACACTGCGTGGCAAGCGGTTGAGCAGCGGCACCCCTAAATCCGCCTCCATCTGGCGGATCGTGCGCGACAGTGGAGACTGTTCGATGTGCAGCCGTCGAGCAGCCCGGCCGAAGTGTAGTTCCTCGGCTACGGCGATGAAGCAGCGAAGATGGCGTAAGTTCATGCTTTCTCCCTACCGATGTGATCAGTCCATATCATCGTAGGGAGCCGAATAGTGCGGAGGATTCACCTCTGTATCGAGATGAGAGCCATCCTGGGGGGTGATGCTCGGATGCTTTTCGCCCATGTCAGCGCCTACGGCGAAGCTCTCGTTCGAGATCGCCCAGCTGCGACGCCTGAAGTTCGGCAAGAAGAGCGAGCAGCTCGATGCCGAACAACGCGCGCTGTTCGACGAGGCTCTGGACGCCGACCTTGCCGCGGCTGAGGCGCAGCTCTAGGAACTGCTGGGCAAGAAGAAGCCGCCGGCTACGCCTGGCGCGATGCCTAAGCGCACCGCCTTGCCGGCGGACCTGCCGCGCGTGGACTGCCACCACGAGCCCGAGAACACCCGCTGCGCGTGCGGCTGTGCGCTCAAGCGCATCAGCGAGAAGCTGGACTACACGCCGGGCGTGTTCACGGTCGAGTGCCACATCCGCGGCAAGTGGACCTGCGCATAGGTGCCGAACGCTGACCCAGGCGCCGGTCCCGGCGGAGATCATCGCCAAGGGCATCCCCACCTCCGGGCTGCTCGCGTAGGTGCTGGTCGCAAAGGACTCCGACCATCTGCCGCTTACATGGTCGTCCCTAGGCAAGCAGGAATAAGCTGCGTGAGTGAATCGGGAGGTTTGCGTAGCTGATGGCTGGCCAGCAGCGTCTGCGCCGGCGGCTTCACCGGCACGAAGCGCATGTGCGGGCGGGTTGCCGCCTCGCAGATCGCTGCGGCATCGGCCGCACCGTTCTTGCGTCCCTTGCCGGCCATGCGGTAGGGCGTGACGAAGTGGCCTGCAATCAGCCGCGCATCCAGCCCATAGCCGCGCAGCTTGCGTGCCCAGTGATGCGCACCGCCGCAGGCCTCCAGGGCCACCAGGCAGCCGGGAGGCAGCTCCGCGCACCAGGCCGCAAACTTGTCAGCGGCCAGCGCCTTGGCAACCACCACGCGCGCATCCACCGCATGCACCTAGATAACCCGCTTGGCCAGATCCACCCCGACTCGGGCAATCTCGTTCATGGACTTCCCCTTTCACATGGCTGCAGATTGATGACTTGGGGAGCACCATCGCGGTGGCAGCCAACATTTGTTTCCTGGCTGCTTACGATTGAGTCACATCAATCGGCCAGCAGATCGCTGAATGTTGACTCTTGACTTTCGGCATGTTAGGCGCAATACCTTGCAAAGTCTTGCAAGAACTTCCTCAGGCGAGGCCGCGTGACGACGGAACTTGTGGGGGTGGTATGACAGCGCGCCAGCAGGCGATCTTCACACTCGACGAGTTGGCTGCCTACTTGAAAGTCGGCAAGCGGACGCTTTACCGGCTCGCCTCGCACGGGGAGATTCCGGTCTTCAAGGTCGGCGGGACGTGGCGGTTTCGTCAAAGTGAAATTGAACGATGGATCAATGATCAGATCCAAGCAGGCAGAAAGAAGGAGGTGATACGCACAGATGAGCAGCCAAAGTCAGCGGAACATCCCGTGTCGCCTGGGCGCGCTGTCCGTCGCCGCAGGCAAACGGAGCGAGCGAGAGTCTTCAATTTTTCTTCTGGAGGTGTGACATGGACATTGATTTCAAGAAATTGGCTCCCTGGAACTGGTTCAAGAAGGAGCAGGAAGAACAACAGAGCACTGCCTCGCTGCCGGTGCAGCGCAATGACCTGCCGGTGGCGGGTGGGCCCGTCAGTCCCATCCTGCAATTGCATCGCGAGATCGACCGCCTGTTCGACGACGCGTTTCGAGGCTTCGGTCTCCCGACGCTGGCCATGCCACGCTGGCCGTCGGACTGGCCGGGCATGCTGAAGCCGGCGCTGGACATCCAGGAGACCGACAAGCAGTACAAGATCGCCCTGGAAGTACCCGGCGTCGAGGAAAAAGACATCCAGATCACGCTCGACAACGACGTGCTGCTGGTGCGCGGTGAAAAGCGTCAGGAGCAGGAAACGAAAGACGGCGGTTTCCACCGGGTGGAGCGCTCCTACGGCAGCTTTCAGCGCGCTCTGAACCTGCCGGCCGATGCCAACCAGGACACGATCAAGGCCGCTTTCAAGAACGGCGTGCTCACGATCACGATGGAAAAGCGCGAGGCCAGTACGCCCAAGCAGGGGCGCTCGATCCCGATCAACGGCTGACGCGGGGCAGCGCGTTTTTCTCAAAAACCACAAAGAGATGAGGCACCGTGATCGGCGGCGCCTCGTCAAATCAATCTTTACAGGAGCATCAGCATGGCCAGAAAACAATGCCAAGTCTGCGGCCAGTCCGCCACGGTGCGGGTGGAAGCCAATCTCAATGGTCGCCACAGCACCATGCTGTTGTGTGACGATCACTATCGCCAACTGGCGCGCCAGCAAAAGCGCACCGTCTCGCCGCTGGAGGCTCTGTTTGGCTCGCGCAGCGGTTTGTTCGAAGACTTCCTCGGCAGCGACTTCTTCCGCATCGGTGACGATGCACCGTCCGTGGCGGCTGATGCCGACGAAGTGGTCGATGCGTCTTTCGGCGAATCCGCTCCCGCAACGGCGGGCACGGCGCGCCGCCGCGGCAGTGGGCTGGCCAGCCGTATCAGCGAACAGTCCGAGGCCCTATTGCAGGAGGCCGCCCGACACGCTGCAGAGTTCGGGCGCGCCGAAGTCGATACCGAACACCTGCTGCTGGCGCTATCCGACAGCGACGTGGTCAAGACCATCCTGGGGCAGTTCAAGATCAAGGTCGATGACCTCAAGCGCCAGATCGAATCCGAAGCCAAGCGCGGCGATAAGCCGTTCGAGGGCGAGATCGGCGTGTCGCCCCGGGTCAAGGACGCGCTCAGCCGTGCTTTCGTGGCCTCCAACGAACTCGGCCACTCTTATGTCGGGCCGGAGCATTTCCTGATCGGGCTCGCCGAGGAAGGCGAAGGTTTGGCGGCCAACCTGCTGCGCCGTTACGGCCTCACGCCGCAAGCGCTGCGCCAGCAGGTAAGCAAGGTGGTCGGCAAAGGGGCCGAGGATGGCCGCGCCGAGACGCCGACCAACACGCCGGAACTCGACAAGTATTCGCGCGACCTCACCAAGATGGCGCGCGAGGGCAAGCTCGATCCGGTCATCGGCCGCGCGCAGGAGATCGAGACGACCATCGAAGTGCTGGCCCGGCGCAAGAAGAACAACCCGGTGCTGATCGGCGAGCCCGGCGTCGGCAAGACCGCCATCGTCGAAGGGCTGGCGCAGCGCATGGTCGCCGGCGAAGTGCCCGAGACGCTGCGCGACAAGCGCCTGGTGGAACTCAACATCAATGCCATGGTGGCCGGCGCCAAGTACCGCGGCGAGTTCGAGGAGCGCGTGCAGAAGGTGCTCAAGGAAGTGACCGAGCACCAGGGCGAGCTGATTCTCTTCATCGACGAAGTGCACACCATCGTCGGTGCAGGCCAGGGTGGCGGCGAAGGCGGGCTGGACGTGGCCAACGTGTTCAAGCCGATGATGGCGCGCGGCGAACTGAACCTGATCGGCGCCACCACGCTCAACGAGTATCAGAAGTACATCGAGAAGGACGCCGCGCTGGAGCGTCGCTTCCAGCCGGTGATGGTGCCCGAGCCGACGATAGCGCAGACCATGATGATCCTGCGCGGCCTGCGCGACACCTTCGAGGCGCACCACAAGGTCAGCATCACCGAGGATGCGATCATCGCCGCCGCCGAGTTGTCGGACCGCTACATCACCGCGCGCTTTTTGCCTGACAAGGCCATCGACCTGCTCGACCAGGCGGCCGCACGCGTGAAGCTGTCGGCCACGGCCCGCCCGGTGGCGGTGCAAGAGCTGGAGTCCGAACTGCACCAGCTGCGGCGTGAGCAAGACTATGTGGCTTCGCGCAAGCAGTACGACAAGGCCGCCGAGCTGGGCAAGCGCATCGAGGCCAAGGAGACTGAACTCAAGAAGCTCGTCGAGGAATGGGAACGCGAGCGCGCCTCGGGCAGCGCCGAAGTCAAGGCCGAGCATGTCGCGCAGATCGTCTCGCGCCTGACCGGCATTCCGGTCAACGAGCTGACGGTGGAAGAACGCGAGAAGCTGCTGCATCTGGAGCAGCGGCTGCACGAGCGCCTGGTGGGCCAGGACGAAGCAGTACGTGCCGTGGCCGATGCCGTGCGGCTGTCGCGCGCGGGCCTGCGCGAAGGCGGCAAGCCAGTGGCCACCTTCCTGTTCCTCGGGCCGACGGGTGTGGGCAAGACCGAACTCGCCAAGGCACTGGCCGAGTCCATCTATGGCGATGAGGGCGCGCTGCTGCGCATCGACATGTCCGAGTACGGTGAACGCCATACCGTGGCACGCCTGGTGGGCGCGCCTCCGGGTTATGTGGGCTATGACGAGGGCGGCCAGCTCACCGAGAAGGTGCGTCGCAAACCCTACAGCGTGTTGTTGCTCGATGAGATCGAAAAAGCGCACCCCGACGTCTACAACATCCTGCTGCAGGTATTCGACGACGGGCGGCTCACCGACGGCAAGGGCCGGGTGGTGGATTTCACCAATACCATCATCATCGCCACCTCGAACTTGGGCTCGGACATCATCCAGCGTCGGCTGAAGGCCCGTGGCGCCGCCGGCGAGGAATACGAGAAGACCAAGTCCGAGGTGATGGACGTGCTGCGCGGACACTTCCGCCCCGAGTTCCTCAACCGCATCGACGAGATCATCGTCTTCCATGCGCTGGGCAAGGAGGAGATCCGCCATATCGTCGGCCTGCAGCTCGATCGTGTGGCCCGCAACGCCGCCAGCCAGGGCGTGACGTTGACCTTCGACCAGACCTTGATCGACCACTTCGCGGAGGAAGGCTACAAACCCGAGTTCGGCGCGCGCGAGCTCAAGCGGCTGATCCGCAGCGAGCTGGAAACCGCGCTGGCACGCGAGATGCTCGGTGGTGGCATCGGCAAGGCCGATCACGCCAGCGCCCGCTGGGATGACAAGGCCGAACGGGTGGTCTTCGAGCGCCAGGAGCCAGCCGCGCAGCCGGCCGAGCCTGAAAAGCCCGATGCAGCGAACGTGGCCGAGGCACCGCCGAACGGCGAGAGCAAGCCTGCGCGCAAGAAGAAGTCAGCGGGCGGCGGATCTTGAGCGATGGGAGGCTGTCGTGTCCGACCCCAATGGGCTGACATGGGCAGCCACCCTCGTGTCGCTGGCGGTCGCTGTTCCCACAGCGGGGCACGCGGTCATCTACAAGCGTGACCCTCGATCGGCCACGCTGTGGGTACTGCTGATCGCCTTGTTGCCGCTGGGCGGTTCGCTGCTGTATGGGCTGTTCGGCATCAACCGTTACCAGCGGCGGGCGCGGCGGCTCTTCCCGGGGGCAGATCCTGCTGCTCGGCAGGACCTCTCGCCCACGATGCCCGAGCCCGTATCGCCGCCGCTTGCCGGTCTGGCCCACCTGGTGGGACGCGCCACCGGCCAGTCGCTGACCAGCGGCAACCGCATCGAGCCGCTCATCGATGGCGAGCAGGCCTACCCGGCCATGCTCGCTGCCATCGAATCGGCGCGGCACAGCGTCGCGCTGGCTTCGTACATCTTCGACGGCCAAGGCATCGGGGCGCAGTTCGTCGATGCGCTGAGCCGGGCTCATGCGCGCGGCGTGCAAGTGCGGGTGCTGATCGACGACGTGTATGCCCGCTGGACGCCCCGCAGCGCCTACCGCGCCTTGCAGCGCGCCGGCGTTCCGGTGGCGACGTTCAACCCGACATTGATTCCCGCGCGCCTGCATGCCGCGCATCTGCGCAATCACCGCAAGCTGCTGGTGATCGATGGCGAGACGGGTTTCACCGGCGGCATGAACATCTTCGGTTCGTATTGGCGGCCCGATGCGCCGGGCCAGGCCTGTCACGATTTGCACTTTCGTCTGCGCGGGCCGGTGATTGCGCATCTGATGCGGTGCTTCACCGATGATTGGTGCGATACCACGGGCGAGCGGCTCAGCAAGGGTTACTGGGGCGAACCGCCCGTAACGGCTGATGAGCAAGGAACCAGTTGGGCGCGCGGCATCGAGGCCGGTCCCGATGAGGCCCTGGACCGGATGCGCTGGACCTTCATGGGCGCTTTGAGCGCCGCGAAGCATTCGGTGCGCATCTGGACACCGTATTTCGTCCCCGATCAGCCCATGATCGCGGCGCTAAGCACGGCCGCGTTGCGCGGCGTGCGTATCGACGTGCTGACGCCCGCAAACGGCGACCATCCCACGGTGCAATGGGCCGCGCGCGCCCACTACTGGCAGGTGCTGGAGCACGGTGTGCGCATCTTCGAACGGCCTGGCCCGTTCGACCACAGCAAGCTGATGCTGGTAGACGGAGCGTGGTGCTGCCTGGGTTCGGCCAATTGGGATGCGCGCAGTTTGCGCCTCAACTTCGAGTTCAATGTGGAGGTGTACGACACCGCGTTGTCTACGCGGCTGTCATCCCTTTTTGATGCCGCCCGTGATGCGGCGGACGAGATATCGGCGATGGCGTTGCGCGCCCGCCCGCTGGCCATCCGCTTGCGCGACGGGGTGGCCCGTCTGTTCACCCCCATTCTCTAGCGACACGGCTTGCGAGGTACCCTGCCCATGGAAAAGAAAGATCAATGGAACATTGGCTACTGGATCGTCGCCGGTCTGTTGCTGCTGACGCTGCAGAACTACTGGCAGGCGGCCAAGACCGTCGAGCCCGTGCCCTACAGCGAATTCGAGAAGGCGTTGGCCGAGGGGCGCGTCGCCGATGTGCTGGTGGCGGACCGCACGGTGACCGGGCGCCTGAAATCGCCGGACAGCCGGGGCAAGACCACCATCGTGGCCACCCGGGTCGAACCCGACCTGGCCGAGCGGCTGTCCAAGTACGACGTGCCCTATGCGCGGGTGGTGGAAAGCACCTGGCTACGTGATGTGCTCTCCTGGATTCTGCCGGCGGTGGCCTTCTTCGGCGTCTGGTTCTTCCTGTTCCGCCGCTTCGCCGAGAAGCAGGGCATGGGTGGCTTCCTGAGCATCGGCAAGAGCCGTGCCAAGGTATTCATGGAGAAGAACACTGGCGTCACCTTTGCCGATGTCGCGGGTGTCGATGAGGCCAAGGCCGAGCTGGTCGAAATCGTCGACTTCCTCAAGAACCCGCAGGATTACGGCCGCCTCGGCGCGCGCATCCCGAAAGGTGTGTTGCTGGTTGGCCCGCCCGGCACGGGCAAGACCCTGCTGGCCAAGGCCGTGGCGGGCGAGGCCGGGGTACCGTTCTTTTCCATCTCAGGCTCGGAGTTCGTCGAGATGTTCGTCGGCGTGGGTGCAGCGCGCGTGCGCGACCTGTTCGAGCAGGCCCGCGGGCAGGCGCCGGCCATCATCTTCATCGACGAGCTCGATGCGCTGGGCCGCGCGCGCGGCGTCGGCGGCCCCATCGGCGGCCACGACGAGCGCGAACAGACCCTCAACCAGCTGCTCACCGAGATGGACGGCTTCGACAGTTCGGTGGGGCTCATCATCTTGGCAGCCACCAACCGGCCGGAGATTCTCGATCAGGCCTTGCTTCGCGCCGGTCGCTTCGACCGTCAGGTGCTGGTGGACCGTCCCGACAAGAAAGGTCGCCTGGATATCCTGAAGGTCCATGTCAAGAAGATCACCCTGGCCCACGGTGTAGATCTGGAACAGGTGGCTGCGCTGACCACGGGCTTTTCGGGTGCAGACCTCGCGAACCTGGTCAACGAGGCCGCGCTGGCCGCGACCCGGCGCAAAGCGTCCGCCGTGGAGTTGCAGGATTTCACCGCCGCCATCGAGCGCATCGTGGCGGGCCTGGAGAAGAAGAACCGCGTGCTCAGTCCCAAGGAGCGGGAAACCGTGGCCTATCACGAGATGGGCCATGCGCTGGTGGCGCTGGCGCTGCCCGGCACCGACCCCGTGCACAAGATCTCGATCATCCCGCGCGGCATCGGCGCGCTGGGCTACACGCTGCAACGCCCCACCGAAGACCGCTTCCTGATGACGCGCGCCGATCTGGAACACAAGATCGCCGTGCTGCTGGGCGGTCGTGCGGCCGAGAAGCTCGTGTTCGGCGAGCTGTCCACCGGGGCTGCCGATGACCTCGCACGGGCCACCGACGTTGCCCGCGACATGATTACGCGCTTCGGCATGGATGAGGGCTTGGGGTACGTTGCTTTTGAGGCACAGAGGCCGCGTTTTCTTGATGCGCCTGAACTGGTACAGGGTGGCTGCCGGGTAGCCGAATCGACTCAGACACGCATCGACCAAGCCATCCGTGACATCGTGATGGGTGTGTTCGAGCGCGCCTACCGGATCCTCGACACCAACCGCGCGGTGCTGGAGCGTTGTGCGCGCGAACTGCTGGCGCGGGAAACGCTCGACGAGAACGACATCCTTCAATTGACCCAAGGACTTGTTCTTGATGGAAACGAAAAGTAGTAGGCGCTATTCAGAGTGAGCCGGCGGCTCTGTTCGGTGCGTCATCCAATTCGCCGGCATTGTTCAAGGAGAACCGATATGTCTGCATTGACTCCGTGGGACCCCTTCCGGGAACTGGATGAATTGCAAAACCGCCTGGCGACGATGTTGGGACGGACACCCCAGCGACAGGGCGCCCGTACCGGCAACGAAGCCATGACCACGGCGGACTGGGCACCAATGGTGGACATCAGCGAGGATGAGAACGCATTCCTCCTCAAGCTGGATCTGCCGGAGGTCCCCAAGGATGCCGTGCGCGTCAGCGCGGAAAACGGCGTACTCACCATCAGCGGCGAGCGCAAACTGGAAAAAGAGGAGCAGGGCAAGAAATTCCACCGCATCGAACGTGCGTATGGCCGCTTTGTGCGCAGCTTTGTCTTACCTGACAACGTTGATCCGACCAAGGTGACGGCTTCGATGAAAGACGGCGTGCTGGAAGTGCGGCTTGTCAAGGCCGAGCAAGCCAAGCCGAAGCAGATTGAAATTTCAGTCAATTAACTTCAATTGGAGTCCAACATCATGAATATCAAACAGCCCCAATACATCCGTTCCGCACTTGCCCTGGCGGTCTGCATCGGACTGAGTGGACCGGTTTTGGCCCAATCGGCGGCAAGTCTAAGCGCTGCAGCGCCCTCTGTCGCACCCAAGGCGGCGCAGCCACAAGTAGACGACAAGGCCGCCCAGGAAGCCGAAAAAAAGCGTTCCGAGCTCACTCAGGACGCCATCACGGCGCTCACCAAGACCCAGGAGGCTTTGACCCTCCTTGATGCAAATAAGACCAAGGAGGCGCTCGCTGCGCTGGAACTGGCCACCGGAAAGCTGGAACTGGTATTGGCACGCGACGCCAAACTTGCTTTGGCGCCGGTCGATGTACGCGTCATCACCCATGATATCCACGCCAACGTGGAATCGGTAAAGAAAGCGGTCAAGTTGTCTCGGGAGTTGTTGGGTGATGGCGAGGTGCAAAAGGCCCGGCCCATCGTTGCCAATCTGGCCAGCGAAATCGTGATCGAAACCGACAACCTGCCCATGGCAACGTACCCGGCAGCGATCAAGTCGGCTGCACGGCTCGTCGACAGCGGCAAGATCGACGAAGCCAAAGCAGAGCTCGCCCGAGCACTGAACACGCTGGTGGTCACCCAAGTTGTACTCCCTCTGCCCGTGCTACGGGCCGAAGCCGCGATAGCAAAAGCTGAAAAGCTGGCCGAGACTGACAAGCGCGATGCCAAGCAGAACGAGGAGCTCAGCACCTTGCTGTCGTCCGTGCGCACGGAGATCGAGCTGGCGCAAATCCTGGGTTATGGCAAGAAGGAGGACTTCAAACCCATCTTCGATCAGGTGAAGTCCATTGAGCAAAAGTCGGCTGGTGGCAAAAGCGGCAATGGATGGTTCGACGAGTTGAAGACGCGCATCCAAAAGCTGTTTTGAGGTGATGAAGGGGCCGACTGCTCCATCGGTCAGTCTCGCGATATTCGCAGTCGGCCCCAATAGATTCGCCTATTTTCACTAACTCATACGAGGCATATCACCATGAATGAGCAAACATCGAATCCCAATGCGACGAACGAAGGAATAAACGAACAGGCCGCGGTAAGCAGCCTTCCTGTCAGTCCAGAGGCCAAGCCTGAAGTCGTCACGGAGGTACAGCCTGAGGTTCAGAAGGAAATGGACTCGCAGGCGGCAGACAAACGTAAACAAGTCCTCGATGAGGCCGTCTCGGCCTTGGCGCTGACCAAATCAGCGCTGGCCGCACTTGACGGCAAGGACGCTGCACGCGCATTGGCAACGCTGGCCGAAGTGACGGGAAAGCTGGAGCTGATCGTTGCGCGCGAACCCACGCTCGCCCTGGCCCCCGTTGATGTGCGCACCATCGTGCACGACTTGTTCGCCAACACGGAAACCATTGAGGCGATGACCGACGAGGCGCTGGATGCCCTCAAACATGGCGAGGTGCAACAGGCTCGCCACGTGCTGGCTTTGCTGGCCAGTGAAATCGTGATCACGGTCACCAACATCCCTTTGGCGTCCTATCCCGCAGCCGTGAAGGCAGTCGTGCCGCTGATCGATCAGGGCAAGATCGAAGAAGCCAAAGCCGCGCTGCAGGCAGCGCTCAGCACGTTGGTCGAGACGCGCAGCGTGCATCCGCTGCCCGCCCTGCGCGCCAGGCTGCTCCTGAAGCGCGCCGAGACCTTGGTAGAAGATGGTCAGCGGAGCGAAGCGTCCAATGAGCGCCTGGAGACATTATTGAACGAAGCGCGGCAGCAGTTGGAAATGGCAGAACTGCTGGGCTATGGAAAGAAGAAGGACTTTGAGCCCCTGTATACTGAACTCAAGAAAGTCAAGCAAAAGACGGCTGGGGGAGGCGGCGGAATAGGCTGGCTCGATGAAATCAAGGCAAAGCTGTCCAAGTTGTTCTGAAACCGCTGGATAGGGCGTAAGAGGGGCGCGTCGCGCCCCTCTCTTGGCTCAGGAGTGTTTGCTTTTTCACCCCATTAGATCTTTAGGAGATATTGCATGAACACAGACACCATCGCTAATTCCAATGCGGATGACCCCACCAAAGCACTGTGTTCGCTGAGCCAAAATTGGTGGCTTTTTGTGCTGCGCGGTGTCGTGGCATTGATTTTTGCAGCCCTTGCGTTCTGGATGCCACAATCGGCTCTGTTGGCCATGACCATCATGTTCGGCGCATTTTCCTTGGTCAATGGCGCTTTCAACTTGGTTGCAGCGGTGCGCCATATCCAGAAAAAAGAGCGCTGGGGCTGGCTGCTGTTCAGCGGCATTGTCGGCATACTTACGGGCGTCGTCGTCCTGGTTGCTCCTTGGGTCGCCACGATAGTCTTGGCTTCTTTTTTATGGGCTAGCGTGGGCTTCTGGGCGATTTTCACCGGTGTGCTGGAGATATCCGCCGCCGTTCGGCTGCGTCAAGAAATCAAGGGTGAAATTTGGCTTGCCTTCAGTGGACTGCTCTCGATTGTCCTTGGCGCTATCGTCTTGTGGATATTTTTTTCCCGTCCGGTCGAGTCATTCCTGGCCGCAGGCTGGCTGTTGGGCTTCTATGCGGCAGTCTATGGTGTCACGCTTTTGTTCTTGAGTTGGCGTCTTCGCAAAACGCGCCAGGGATAAGAGCGGGTCAAACTAAATTCTATGGATATGAGCATCCTCGATTCATACCTCCATAGAAATGACATCGAAGGAGTCATACATGCAGATGCAATATAGCTATCGAGCTATCGACAAAGAGTTTCATGAACCTTGGCAGAGAGCTTTGGGAAATGTGATCGAGCACGCCCTCAAGCCATTGCTCGACAAACACACTAAAGATTCAGCGCAACTTCAAATCGTCCTTGATCGCGACAAGATCAAGCGGCAATTTCTGGCCAGTGGCTATATGCACCTGCCCGGCAAAAAGACTGTCAGCGTTACTGCATCACATGACGAGCTGACGCCCCTCGCGCAGATGCTCGCACAGTCGTTGTTCCGTCAGGCCAAGAAGCATTTTGACCGACTGCATGCTCAGGATCAAATCAAGCGCAAAGCACGACGCGAGCGCTTGCGCGAGCTCAAGGTGCGGATTGCCGCAAAACCCGCATCAGCCGCCCATGAGGCCGAGGCGACCCGAATGCCTCTACTGTCGAAACTTGAGGCTGTCGCAAGGCGTGAGCTGGCTTATCTGCGGGCCGTCGGCGATTTACCGCGCGATTATCCGACGCTGCGCGACGTGGTGGATGAAGCGATTGTCCGAGCTGAGGTGGAATGGCAATCCGTGCCGGGGGAAAAAGAGGCTTACACCGGTCTTTTGAAGCATCTGTTCGCCGTCCTGGATAACGAAGTGGCAAGCAGCCGGCAATTTGGCGAATTCGTTTCTCTGGACGCGCCGGTCGAACCGGATGCCCAAGACGTCGCCGAGGCCATGGTGGAAGAGGAAGTCTTCGAATTTTATCAGCCCGATGACACACTCAGGCTGGCCGATATCATCGCTGACAGTCAGCATCCCGATGCCGCAACGATCGCGGAACAGGAGGAGCTAGTTGATCGGTCGAGCGAGTTCGCTTTTGCATTCGACCTGCTGAAGGACATGCCGCGTTTGTGGCGGCGCATTTTTCTGCTTATCCGTGTGGACGGGCTGGATGCCAGCAGCGTCTCTGAGATCCTGCTGATTCCTAGTAAGGAAGATACTGTCCAAAGGTGGCTCATGCAGGCCGAAGCATTCATCGCTGCTCATCTGGAAGAGGCCGGAGTAAGCAAAAACGGGAACGATTGGCTCCAAGGCGTTGATTGGTCGGCATTGTCTGTGACCCGGAGCGAGGCAGCCTCACTGTGGTCCAAGGAGGCGAACCATGAAGAATAATCTTCACCTCGTCTGTCCGCATTGCCAGTCCATCAACCGCGTACCGACTGCGAAGCTATCGGAACATCCCAACTGCGGCCGCTGCCAGCAGCCCTTGTTCACGGGCGAGCCCATCGAGTTGACCACGGCGACGTTCTCGCGCCACGTGGAGCGCAGCGACCTGCCACTGTTGGTCGATTTCTGGGCACCTTGGTGCGGGCCGTGCAAGATGATGGCCCCGCAGTTCCAGCAAGCGGCGCACCAGCTCGAACCCAGGATCCGGCTGGCGAAGGTGAATACCGAGGCTGAGCCCCACCTGGCCGCGCAGTTCGGTATCCGCAGCATCCCGACGCTCGCCCTGTTCCAGGGTGGGCGGGAGATCGGGCGTCAGGCCGGCGCCTTGGGCGCGCAGGACATCGTGCGCTGGGCATCTGCACAGGTGGGGCGCTGACCGATGCAGGACTTGCTCGGCGCCACCCTGATCCTGCTGGCGGCATGCAGCCTCGCGGCGGTGGCGACGGCGGCGTTCAGAGTACCCGCCTTGCTGGGTTACCTCGCCGTCGGCGCCTTACTGGGCCCCTCAGTCACCGGCGTGATCGCGCCGGGAGAAGCGCTTGATTTTCTGTCCGAGCTGGGAGTGGCGCTGCTGCTGTTCATGGTCGGACTGGAATTCTCCCTCGGGCACTTTTGGCTCACTCGCAAGACCGTACTGGTGGCTGGCAGTTTGCAGATGGTCGTTGTGGCCGCACCTCTGACCCTGATGCTGATGGGTTTGGGGCAGCCAGCTCAGAGCGCTGCGCTGCTCGGCACTGCGGCGGCCATGTCGTCCACGGCGCTGGTCAGCCGACAACTGGCCGACCAAGGCGAGCTCACCACCCGCCACGGCCGCAGTGTCATCGCCGTGCTGGTCTTTCAGGACCTGGCCAGCGTGCCCCTGCTGGCCTTGCTGGCGATCTGGGCGCGCGGCGAGTCGCCGAAGATCGAGCATGTGCTGCTCGAAGTATTCGGTGTGCTGCTGCTGTTCGCGGCAGCGGCCCTCGCCTCGCGCCGTCTGTTGCATGGCCTGCTGGGCTGGGTGGCGCGGCGGGGCCACGAGGAATCGTTCGTGCTCGTCTCCTTGTGCGTGGTGGTGGCTGCCGCCGCCGCTGCGCACGCGGTCGGCGTATCTGCCGCCCTGGGTGCGTTTTTGGCCGGCATGGTGCTGGGCGAGAGCGACTTCCGTCACCACATGGAAAGCCACCTCAAACCGTTTCGCGATGTGTTGTCGGGGGTGTTCTTCGTGACCATCGGCCTGCAGTTGGACGGAGCGCAGATTCTTTCGGCACCACTGGCGGTGCTCGCGTGGCTGGCAGTGCTGGTACCGGTCAAGATCGGGCTCAACACCCTGGCCTTGCGGGCGACGCGCCTGTCCGCCCTCGATGCCTGGCGCACGGGCATAGCGTTGGGGCACGGCGGCGAGTTCGCCCTGCTGTTGTTGGGCACGGTCTTGCAGCAGCATCTGATCCCCGCGACCGTCGTCCAACCCATGCTGGTCGCGCTGGTGCTCAGCATGGCCCTGGCACCGCTACTGATCCGCCATCACGATGTACTTGCCCGGTTCTTGAGCCGCACCGGCGGCGTCATTCAGCCACCCCAGGCTGAAGAAGTCGAGATCGCCGCGCAGACGACGCGATATCGAGACCATGTCATCATTTGCGGCGCGGGCGAGCTTGGCCTGACAGTCAGCGAGATTCTTCGCCACGCCGGCGTGGCGCATCTGCTGCTGGAGGCGGACGCGCAGAAGGTCGAGGCCGCGCGTGCCGCCGGCGCGCCGGTGTTCCATGCCGATGCCAGTCGGCCCGATACCTTGCTGGCTGCCGGCTTGACGCATGCGCACTTGGTGGTGCTGACGTTCGCCCATGCCCAGCAAGCGTTGCGCATCGCCCAGGCGATTGCCGAGCACCGTCCGGCGCTGACCTTGTGGGTGTCATGCAGAAGTACGACCGCGGCCGATGCATTTCGCGCCATGCCCAACGTGCGCGTGTATCAGCAATCCTTTGCCGCAGCTATTGGGCTGGCGGAACAGGTGATGTCGACGCTTGGCATGTCGACCGAGCTGATTGAAGGACACATCAGCGCAATGCGCCGCCGTCTCGACAGCAGCCGTTTTCCAGGGAGTTCATCGTCATGAAATCAACACGCCTTAACCCATTTCAGGTCTTACGTGACCAATTGGCCATCATGAGTTTTTACGAGCGCTTCGAGCAGGTCGTCGCGCTCGTGCTGTCGGCGGTGATCGCCGTCATCATCGTGGTGTCGCTGTTCCAGCTCATCTCCATCGTCTTCACGCTGCTGGTTCTAGATGCCTTCAATCCCCTGGACCACGAGGTATTCCAGAGCGTGTTCGGCATGATCATGACGCTCTTGATCGCGATGGAGTTCAAGCATTCCATCGTGCGCGTGGCGCTGCGTCGGGACAGCATCATCCAGGTCAAGACGGTGGTCCTGATCGCGCTGATCGCACTCTCCCGCAAGTTCGTGATCCTCGACTCCGACGCGAGCCCCGCAAAGATAGCCGCGCTGGCAAGCGCCACGCTGGCTCTAGGTGCGACCTACTAGCTGCTGCGCAAGCGCGGCGACTGCGCCGCCGAGACCTCTGAGCATGACCCGTCATCATCCCAGTGATCCGCGCACGGCGCTCTTGCAACACCGCTGGCTCAACCGCCTGCAGACCGGGCTGTTGGTCCTGACCCTGGTCGGGATCGCAGCCGCAGCAGGGAGACTGCCGTTTGGGGAAGGCTGCCTGTGGCTCGCGCTGTTTGCCATTGCAGGTGCGTTGCTGCTGGAACCGGTAGCCGCGTCGGCGCTGAGCTTGCGCCTGTACCGCGTACGGGCCTTGCACCCGCAAGAAGCCCACAAGATGTGGGCCCTATTGCGCGAGCTGCCCGCCCGTGCCGGTTTGCCCGCCACGCCGGTGCCGCACTATGTGCCCAGTGCCGTCGTCAACGCCTTCGCCACCGGATCGAAGCAGGAGGCATCGATCGCCCTCACCGATGGCCTGCTGCGCAGCCTGAGCCCACGCGAGCTGGCGGGTGTGCTCGTGCACGAGGTCGCGCACATCGCTAATGAGGATCTGCGTGTCATGGGGCTGGCGGATTCCGACAGTCGCCTCACGAGCCTACTGGCCCTTATGGGACAGATCGCGATCCTGCTCAGCCTGCCCGCGCAGCTGGTTGGCGCGGCGGAGGTCTATTGGCCTGGTCTATTGTTATTGGCCGCATCGCCCCAGCTGGCCCTGCTCGCACAGCTCGGCTTGTCTCGCGTGCGTGAGTTCGACGCTGACCGCCTTGCGGCGGAACTGACTGGCGACCCGCAGGGGCTGGCGTCCGCGCTGGCGAAAATCGAGCGGGTCAGCCGCTCCTGGCGTGCCTGGCTGTGGCCGGGATGGGGCAATCCCGAGCCCTCCTGCTTGCGCACGCATCCGGCAACGCAAGAGCGTATCGCACGCCTGCTGACGTTGGCGCCTGGGCCAGCATCAGCGTTGCCATTCCACGCGCCCCATTTCTTGCCGGAATCCGCTGTGACGCCGCGCCCGCCGCGCTGGCACCCGAGCGGGCTGTGGCGCTGATTGCCTATCAACAGGAGACTTCTCATGGCCTACCCCGACCCGTACCCACGCCCCGCACCGGACCCCTTCATCCGGCGCTGGCTCTTCATCACCGCCTGTATTGCCACGCTCATGCTGCTGTGGCAGTTCCTGCCCGCCATCGAGGCCTGGTTCAGTCCGCGCGAGGCGGCAGATCGCACCGTGACGGCGCGTGGCGATCTGGCGGCGGACGAGAAAGCCACCATCGAACTGTTCGAAGAATCGCGCGCTTCGGTGGTCTACATCACCACCGCGCAGCTGGTGCGCGACGTCTGGACTCGCAATGTCTTTTCCATGCCGCGCGGCACCGGTTCGGGCTTTATCTGGGACGATGCCGGCCACGTCGTCACCAACTTCCACGTCATCCAGGGTGCTTCTGAAGCCACGGTCAAACTCGCCGATGGCCGCGACTACCAGGCCGCGCTGGTGGGGACGAGCCCAGCGCACGACATCGCCGTGCTCAAGATTGGCGTCGGTTTCAAGCGCCCGCCGGCCGTGCCGGTCGGCACCAGTGCCGACCTCAAGGTGGGTCAGAAGGTGTTCGCTATCGGCAACCCCTTCGGCCTGGACTGGACGCTCACCACCGGCATCGTCTCCGCGCTCGACCGCTCGTTACCCGGAGAAGCGGGCGGCCCGGCCATCGATCACCTGATCCAGACCGACGCCGCCATCAACCCTGGCAACTCCGGTGGGCCGCTGCTCGATTCGGCAGGAAGGCTCATCGGCATCAACACGGCGATCTATAGCCCCTCCGGCGCCTCGGCCGGGATTGGTTTCGCCGTGCCGGTGGACACCGTCATGCGCGTAGTCCCGCAACTCATCAAGACCGGTAAGTACATCCGTCCGGCGCTGGGCATTGAGGTGGACGAACAGCTCAATCAGCGCCTGCTTGCACTGACCGGAAGCAAGGGCGTGTTCGTGTTGCGTGTTACCCCTGGTTCGGCAGCGCACAAGGCCGGCCTCGCGGGTGTCGAAGTCACGCCGCAAGGCATCGTGCCGGGCGACCGCATCATCGATGTTGATGGCAAGGCGACGGACGATGTGGCCAAGCTGCTCGCGCGGCTAGACGACAGGAAGGTCGGCGATGTGGTGGTCTTGTCAGTGGAACGGGCCGGCAAATCGCGCGAGGTGCGTGTGGAGCTGCAACCCGGGAATTGATTGAACTGAACCTGTGGATCAGGCGGTAGTGCAGCGTCGCGGTGATTGAGGTTCTCAGGTCTTCGGCCAGGTAGCGTTCCGCCTCAACCTCCGTAATTTTCGGATGCGATCTGCCTATCCGAATAGGCAAGCATGCAACGCCGGAACCTCTTGCCAATCATCGAAGGAGAAAGCGAGGCGCAATCCGCATGAGGTGGACGCAGGCCAGGAACGAGGCAAACAGGAGGCCGCATTGGAACTCAGACTACTGCGCTATTTCGTTGCGGTCGCGGAAGAACTGCATTTCGCGCGAGCGGCCGAGCGCCTTGGCGTAGAACAATCGCCTGTGTCGCGCGCAATGCGCAATCTCGAAGCCACGCTCGGCGTGCAGTTGTTCGACCGCAGCGCGCACCAGACGCGACTGACCTGGGCCGGTCAAGTGTTCCTCGGTGAGTGCCGGCGTGTGCTTGCCACCGTGGAGCAGGCGGTGAGTGCCGCAAAGGCGGCGGCGCAGGGCTATCAGGGTTATCTGCGCATCGCCATCTGCGACAGCTTGGCGCAGCCCCACATTGCCACCTTGCTGGCGCGCAGCCGCGAGGAAGAGCCCGAACTGGAGATTCGCGTCTTCGAGCTGCCTTTCGCGCAGCAGCTCAAGGGCCTGCACAACGATCTGCTGGACATCGGCTTTGCGCTGTCGGACGCGGTGAGCGAAGGCCTTGTCGCCGAGCCCGTGTGGACCGATCCTCTGTCGGTGATCGTGCCCGTGCGCCACCCCTTGTTGGCGCACGCGGAAGTGCCATTGGATGAAGCCTTGAAGTTTCCGTTGGTACTGTGCCATCCGGACGCGGGATCGGGCTGCCACCACCAGATCCAGGCGGTGCTTCAAGGTGCGTCCAAGCCGCTCAAGCTGGTAGATCAGGTGACGAGCCTAGGCGTGATGCTGACTCTGGTCGGTGCCGGTTATGGCCTAGGTTTCGCCATTGCCTCGCAGGTGCAGACCCTGAACCGCCCCGACATAACCGTTCGCCCCTTGGCCGGCACGCCGCCCATGCTGTCCACCTACCTGCTGCGCCGCAGCGCCGAACCCTCTGAGCCCATGAAGCGGTTTCTGCAGCGCGCCCGCGAGGAGTTCCTGCCAAAGGGAGATGAACCGGCCTCGTGACGTTGAGCGCTCGGGTACATTGGCTATTGCTGGCTGTCCATGGCTCGCACTGGACTTGCTCGGAGCGCGCGTTGACCAAGCGTGGTTTTCAGTCCATAATTATGTCCATCTCGGTTCGCCGAGTGCGGAAAACTCGTTATCAATCAACGAGTTGGGAACACGATGATGTTCCCTTCGCCCGCTCCAGATCACCCTGCCAAGCCCCTGAAATGCCTAGCGTTTCGGGGGCTTTGCTTTTTAGGTGTCGAAGAAGTGTCGAGGCGCATTCAGCGCTACATGCTCAGGAGTAGAAAGCCATCACTCGATTGGCCCCACCAAGCAGTAGCGGATCAATTGCTGCTCAACGCTCTGCTTCTGTCGCAAAACCAAGATCACTGCCACCTCGCCTTGCTCTTCGTGGAATTCGTAAAAAACACGATAGGGGCCGGTATTAAGCTCGCGATAGCTCAGCACCCCCAGAAGACTCGCCTGATGGCTGACTGGGTAACCTTTAGGTGCAAGTGAAATCTTCTCTTCAATCTCATCCAAAAGGCTCAGTACTGACTGGAGTGCAGCCTGTTCACCTTGGAATGGAGCCAAGTGGTGGACTTGGTCTTCGATGCTTTGCTCTGCGGTATCAGTAAAACGAATGACGACCGGGGACATCAAACCTCCTTATTCTGGCTGAGCGAACCTCCTGGAAAGGCGAGCTTTCAAATCATCAACAGAGCGATGCTTGCCTTCTGCGTACTGGCGGGAGCCAATCGCAAGCAACTTCACCAGCGCAATTGCTTCATCGCGCTGCTTCCGCTCAGCATATGACTCAACCACATAGGCAGGAACACCGTTCTGCGTGACGACCATTGGCTCGGATAAATCCAGGTCAGCCGCATGACGTTTCAAATAACTAATTGTCTCGACTCGCATGAGCCGGTACCTCCATTGCTGTGGGAACACTTAAGGCCTGGAACTCAGGTTCTACGGTGTTCGAACTCCACCACGCTCCATATCCAGGCGACGAGTGGGATTCGCACGTCGGCAGCCTGTCTACCGTCGGCTCCAACATCATAATCCGAATTCAGACCGAATTTGAACCACCTCAAGTCTATTTTTCTTTCCCTCTGTCGACCCCCGCAGCCTTCAACCTATGAGCGGGTTGAATCGAACAGCCTCAGATAGGTGGTCTTGGGAGAGGTGCGCATATCGCATCGTCATCGACAACGACGCATGCCCCAGGATGTGCTGCAACGTCACGATGTGTCCGCCGTTCATGATGAAGTGACTGGCGAACGTGTGGCGCAGTACGTGGCTGGCCTGCCCCTTCGGCAGCTTGATCGAGGTCGACAGCAGCACCAGGCGGAACACGCCAAGGCAGTTCGTGAACGGCCCGAGGGTCTGCCAATGCCGGCGAATGTCGGCGGCCAATTCTTCCGAGATCGGCGCCGAGCGCACACGCTTGGACTTGGTGTTGGCGAAGATCACCGTATTACCTTTCAGACGTTCCGGCGTTAGCGCCTGAGCCTCACCCCACCGAGCCCCTGTCGCGAGGCAGATATGAGCAACCATCTTCGGATGTGGCGACGTGGTGCGTGCATCCAGGGCTGTAAGCAGTTCGGACACCTGATGCTTGGTCAGGTACGACAGCGGTCTTTCCTGAAGCTTGAGCGGCCGCATGCGCCCTACCGGATTCTCATAGTCAATGACGCCGAGTTGACGCAATTCGTTGTACATGGACTTGAGGTAGAACCCGGAGACAAAGGGATGGCATGGATCGGCTCCCGGTTCAGAGAGCCGATACGTTCGCCGGGTCTTGGATCGCCGTCCGCAATAAATACGCACTGCGGCTGACCGCATTACCTTGTCTTCCCATCCGCCGACGGCTCGGGGGGATGGGCTCCAGAGCTTTTGTCCTGCTCCGTCAGGTGGATTTCCAGCAAGCGGCGGCTGGATCCAGGCAGTTCGTCCGACCTAAGGCGCAGCAAGGAGTCGCAGCGACCGTGTCCCCAGCTCAACTCGCCCGGCATGATGGGCAGGTTATAGCGATCCACGTAGCGACCGGCGATGGTGTTACCGACCACGTTCGCCAGGCCGTAGAGGCCAAGCAGCCTGGGAAGCGCGGCAGAAGTGAAGCCTGTGACTTCGGTAAGAATCGGCGTGAAGCATAGGCAGACTTACTAAAACTTTCGGAATGTCAACCAATCCTGACGAAGAATGCAGTAGGGCTGTCTTATATAAATTGAGAATTTTCTTACACGCCCTTAAGAACCATCCAGTTTATCCCTTCCAGTGGCCCTGTGTAGAGTGCCGCTCTTGCGCTGATTCTCACCAGGGGAAGTGATAGCTCCAGCCGGGACTCGGATTGAGGAAAAAATGTTCTTGAAAACACCACGACAGATAGAATGGCTTGCATTGTTCCTGGGATGCATCATGGGAACTTCCGCCTATGCAGGGGATTATTGCGACAGTCCTAGCATTGGCTCGCCAGCCAATCCGTCGATCATTGCCAGTCTTCCAGCCATTACCACCTTGAAGTACGCCCCCGTTGGCGGGGTAATGGCGTCCTATGAAGTAGAGGCCGGACGCTACTCTGGAGGATGGGCGTGGTGCAGTAAGTCTCAATGGGGAATGACCGAAGTTGCGACCAGCCTTACATCGGCAGGTACCAAAGGGCTTTACGACTCTGGTGTGCCTGGGGTCGGCATTCGCATTGGGCACCTTAGCAAAGGTGGATGGTATGACCCTCGATTTCCGCCTTTTACCTTGACTGGGTTAAGTTCGGCCACCCTCCTTTTTCCCAGATTTGTGAAAATAGAGTTTGTTCGCACAGACCTCGGTGTCGGAAAGGGCGATATGCCAGCCTTCAGCTACAAGACCAATTTTTTTATTGACACCAGTTACACCACGCCGATGCGAGCAGTTTATACCATCGAAGGAACGGGCCTTAAGACCAAGCTAGAACATAACGCCTTCTTCAGTACCTGCTACACCCCCAAGAGCAATACCGAGATCAATATGGGGCGTCCCGCGGCAGAGCAAGTAAAACGCGGGTCGGTCCAGGACGTTCCATTCGCCCTGGATGTTGTGTGCGAAGGTCTCAACCCCACGGTCAAGCCACCGGTGAAAGTCTATTTCGAGGGCAACTCCGTTCGGGATGGTTTGTTGAATGTAAATGGTCTCGGACAGACTGGCGTCGCCAAAGGCGTGGCCATCTCACTGTCCAACGACAACAATGTCGCACTGCCCTTCAGCAAAGCCAAGGCCGTGGCCCTGGATTGGCAATCCAGCGGCCCCGGTATCGAGATGTACCGTCTTTCCGGAAAAGCTCGTTACGTTACCACGGGCGCGGAAGTCGCCGCCGGCAAAGCCGATGCAACACTGACCTATGTTCTGGAATACAACTGATCGAGCCAGCATCAATGCGTCAACCAACCGTGCCAATTGTCCCTAAGATCACGCGATCGTCTCAACGAAGGAACTCATTCGGCTAGGCGGAAGGCATCGGCCATGCGTTCTTGTTCTCGCGCCGAGAGGGCTAGGCCGCGGGCCACGCCCCGCGTCGGTGCCCTGCGGCCTGTACGCCAGAATCAGACTCCGCGTGAACGCGCAGGCCGTCCTGCAGCAACGTCTGCGGCAACACGAATCCCTTGAATAGCGTTTGCGTGAACGGGTTGTTGGCCTTTTCCGTGCTGATGCGGTAGCGCATGCCGCCGTCCGGGGCCGAGAAGCTGATGTCAACGCTGGTGCTGGTAGCGCCGTTCAGGCGCGCCTGGCTCAACAGGCGATAGAGCGACCAGGGGCCGCGATAGACCAGGCCGCTGCTGCTGCCGCCAGCGTTGACCAGGGTTATGCGGCTTTCGTTGCTGGGCGCTAGCGTGTTGGGCCAGATGAGCGCGGTGCTAGTGGTCGGACCATGGTTGTAGGTGACCAATTGACCTTCGACGCTGAGTGAGCTGGTGCGCTTGTTGGGCGCCAAGCCCAGCGGTTCGACGTAGAACTGAACGCCGAGCAGTCCGCGACTGTTGAAGAAGGCATCGCGGATGCGATCGGCTGACTCCAACTGGGTCAGTACGTCGGACCGCACCAAATAGCCGCCCAGGCGCTCGGAATACAACGCCTCCAGGTTCTCTTCGAGGAACAGGTTCAGGTATTTCTCACGGAACTGCTGCAGGCGCCCCTGGGGTCCGAAGAATGCGGTGAAGTCTTCCAGCGAAGCTTCGTCTCTGCTGGCCGGGTTGAACGGATAGCGATTGGCCAGACGCTCGCGGTAGAAGCGATAGACATCGGTATCCCAGCGCCGCTCCAGTTCGCGCAGCGCTTCCACTAGGATCACCCGGGAGGACTCGTCGGCCAGCTTGGCCACCTGGCCATTCATCGGTTCCGGCAGTCCTGCGGCGATTCGCTGCAGGTTGGCTATGGGGTCCGGACCTTTCAGCGAGAAGCGCTCCAGCACCACGGCGAGGGCCGCTTTGCCGCGGTCGGGGCTGTCATGCACGATACGCACCTTGTCCTGTACGCTTCCGATCGCCAGCATGGTTTCATCCAGATAGGAAGCGCGCTCTCCTTTGGCCTCCAGCAGTTGGCTCAACGGAGCGAAGGCGCGTGCGACATCCATGATCGGTGGTGGCGTTTCCGTTTCGCCGACAGCCTTCACCGATTTATCCGCCAAAGCGGCGGTCTTGTCGGCCAGGATATCCGTAGCGGCCTTCGCGCCCACCGGCTGGACTCCAAGCTCACTGTTGTCCCGCACGGTTTCCAGCAGGCGGCGCAACGGCGCGGCCGGACTGGTGACGCTGCCCAAGATACCGACTGCCTGAGCAATGTCCTGGAAATCGCGAACCTCCAACTGATTCAGGTTGCGCTGCCAAGTGTCAACGTAGTCTCGGCTGTAAATGGCACGGATGCGCTCGGCCAGCGCGGCCTTGTCGGCTTCCGAATAATCGATCTTGTTGCGCTCGCCTAGCGCCCACTGGTCAATCATCGCGAGTTCGGTAAGGTCTTCGCTGTGCGGGGCGAAGTAGCTACGATAACCCTTGGCGGTCAGCAGCGCATCGATGCGGCCGTTGGCCGACGTAGACTCGCCCTTCTCCGGCATAACAGCTGCAGGTTGGTAGACAATGTCGAATGCCGGGCCGATTTCGCTGCGCAAGTCCAGCGGTGAGCGCAGGGATGCACCGGACTCTCGGCGCATGGTCATGTAAACGCGTTGTGGCAGAGGAATCTGCCGCAACTGCCGCTGGATCGTGGAGACCCTCGCCTGATATTGCGGCAGGTGAGTATCGGCATACTTCATGGCATAGTCGAGGTGACGCATCAAAGCGCGCTGAACTCGGTCCTCACCCGGGAAGGCCGCTTGCCACTGCGTGGCCATCCAGTTTTCCACCACCGGCGAACGACGGTTGGGCCGGTCTTCGATCATGCGGTAGACACGCAAGGCGGCCAGTTGGGCATCGCTGTCTGCCTCGGAACCATCGAGCTTTTCCATGACTCCGCTGGCCAATGCAGGCAGGAATCGCTGCGACAGCAACGCCAGGTAAGCCTCGTCAACCTTGGGGCCGATGGCCCGACCTTGATAGAGCCCGAGGTCGGCGACCACGGGCCAGGCATCGCGATAGTCGCCATAGACGGCAACCGCGTTGCTGATCTGGTCCAACGGCTGCAGCAGGTTGCGACCGGTGGGATCCAGCTTGCCATCGATGGCACTAGCGCTGAAGTCGCGGCTGCGCTCCAGTACGCTCAGGGCCTTGTCACGGTTGACGGCGTAGTAGTGGTACCAGCCCCCGATGATGAGCACGCTGCCCAGCGAGGCGATGCCGAAGCGCAGGGCCAGGGCATGCTTCTTCTGCGCCAGGACCCGTGGGTTGTCGCCGGCCAGACCGGACTCGGGATAGATGATGCGCTGGAACAACTGCTGGGCGAAGTAGACCATTGCTCGCCCACTGGGGTGCACGTCGTTGACCGGCTCGCGCAGGTCGTAGGTCTGCGCCGCGGATGCCACGAATGCATTGTTGAGCACGCCTTGCTGGTACACCGAGGAGAAGAACACACCACGCGGCAAAGCGGGAGTGGCAAAGCGATCACTGCCCATCACATCCGCCAGGAAACCCAGTAGCACCGGTCGCAAGCCGGACAACTGGCGCACCAGCGAGTACAGTGATTCGCGCTGCGACGTTTCGGTAACGTCCGCCATGGCGTCGAAGATCTGCTCGTTCAGCCGGTCGAGGAAGGCATCGTAGCGCACGCCAAGCTCTTCCAACCAGGCGTCGTAGTCGCGCACGGAGTCTAGGGAAAAGGTGAATCCGAAAATGTCTTCCCGTGCCGACTTGGGTAGACGGGCGAACAAGGTCTCAAAACCCTCGAGCAGATCGAACTTGCTGAGCACGACGTACAGCGGCGGACGCGTACCAAGCTCGCGGCTGAGTTCGGTCAGCCGGGCACGTAGCAGCGTGGCCAAGGCCTTGCGGTCGCTGGGCTTCTGGTTCAGCAAGGTCACCAGGCTGACCATCAGCACCACACCATTGAGTGGCCGGCGGCTGCGATTGCGCCCCAGCCAGGCTACGAAACTGTCCCACAGCCGTGAATGAAGGTCTTCCGGCAATCCTGCTGGGAGTCGGCGCGGCGACTTCTCCTTCTCGATGGCGGTAGCATCCTGCGCGCCGGCATCCTTTGCCTCGGCCACGATCCGGGGCTGGCTGATGATCTCCCCGGGAGGATCGATGAGTACCGCCTGATCGCCCATCCACCAATCGATGGTGTAGATCTTGTCCGGATCCTCCTGCAAGCGCCGGCTGCCCGCCTTGACCTCTCCGGTCAGCGAGAAACTCTGGTTCGAACGGTTGACGAAGCTGGTCTTTCCCGAGTTCTCCTGTCCGAGCACCAGGTACCAGGGCATCTGGTACAAGGCATTGCGCCCCTTGAGGTTGGACTGGAGCAGCGCCAGGCTCCGGTCGAGATCACGCTCCTGCGCCTCGACGTACCGCAGACTGGAATCGACCTGCACGGCTTCATCGTGCTTGCGTTCCGCCTCCAACAGCCGGGTGCGCTGGCGTAGGTGAAGCGCCCAGGCCAGCAATGGAATGACCAGTAGTACGACCGTGGCCAGAACGCGCACGGCCAGACTGCCAAGAGGCTGACGCTCTCCCCAGGTCCACTGGGGGCCGAACCACCAGATGGCGCCCAGAGCCAGAACCAGGAGCACGAGCAGCATGAGCGGCACGCCGGGCTTGAACCAGCGCAGGACGGGCCGGCCGAATCGTTGGAGGTTGGACCAGATTTTCCACATGGCAATGCTCCCTGTTTAATCCTTGCGATCTGCGACAGCTGGCGCGTACCGCGCCAGATGCTCATAGAGCTCTGGCTCCCACGCGCGAGCCGAGGCGTTGTCCATGACGCCATGCGCCCGGGCATACAAGCCCTCGGCGAGCCAGCTCAGCCCTCGGGAGGCGAGCAACTCGGCCGCAATGGCCATGACGTGGCAGCCATGCCTGAGATCGGTCTTTCGCTGCTGAAGCGACTCCAGGTTCTGGAGCATCGACTCCACGCCGCCGGATTCGAGTTGCGCACGCAGTTCGTCGCGCAGCGCCGGATACTCCAGGCCGGAGCCTGCCGCTCCCGTTCCTGTCTCTTGTCCGGCGCCACTCAGCCAGGTCTGGGTCTCCCCGTCGACGAATGGCCGGCCGTCGGCGAACTGCAGCGTGGTCAAGGCCGGCAGACGGGTAACGAAGCGCTCTGCCGCCTGCCGGATAGCCTCGGCGACCCGCGGCATGTCCAACTTGCGGGCGATGCCCGAGGAGAGAAAACTGCCGCGCAACCAATACGGGGACGACGCGACGCTGCGCTCCACTCGCTGCAACAGCGCCGGATCGATAGCGTTTGTGCTCAAGGCCTTGCCGTAGCCATCCGCAACATCCACCGGAACGGCCATCAGCTCGGTGCGGTTGTCCTTGCGCGGCGATGGCGCCTGGGTCAGGTGTGACCACAGAGCAAACCGCCGCAGCAGGTAGCCGGTCGGATCGTAGGCATCCTGCTGATTGATAATCTCGGCGGCCGACAACAGAGAACGCCGGTTTTCCCGCTCATTACCCGAACCGACCTGAATAGGCGCGAAAAAGGCATCCGTCAGCGCCTCGCTCTTTGCAGGCAACTCAAGGGACCGCTCGGCCAGCTCCGGGGCGCGGTTGGATTCGGCGTGCTGCCGCAGACGAGCTTCCAGCTTGCTCAGTCCGGGCACATCCAGCCGGGCATGCTCTGCGCTGGCTTGCAGGCTATCGAGCGCCTGTTGGCCGGCCTTGTAGAAGTCTTCGGCATAGCCTTTTCTGTCCAACGAAGGCAGGGCATCGCCCAAGCGTTCGAGGAGCTGAGCCGCCACGCGGCGCTTGTTCAGATAGCCGGTGGCGCCAGGCTTGGGATATCCAGTTTCCCAATAGCGCTCCACCATGCCGGCCAATACACCAGCGGCCTCAGCCCAGCCACGCCAGCTGCCTGTTCGCAAGCGTACCGTCATCAGGTGGCCGGCAATGCGGAAATGCTTGCACTGGTTACTCAGGTAGCGCCGCGCGCCCTCATCGATGAAGCTCCAGTCGATAGCCTGTTCCTGTAGGCCCCCGAGCTTGACCATCTCATGGTCGATGCCCTGGAACAGCTCGTCCTCTTCATCGAACGCACCTGCGGGTTGGCGCTCATCCAGGGGTGCCAGCAGCGCCTTGAGGTCGAGTGGGGGAAGCTGCTTCACCAGTGACATGCCTCTCGCTGCTGGGACATCTGCCCGGCCAGCGCGCTGGCATCGAAGCGCAAGCCATCGAACGAACTGTGGTCGCTCTCGACTTGCAGTTGCTGGCCTGGACGGGTCAGGTGGCGCAACTGCTCGATGGCGACCAATCCTCGGCCAGCGTCAGTGACTGTGCCGTCTTCAAGCACCTGCCAGGGACGGGTTGGGGAGATCGGCCGGCCATCCAGCAGGAGCCGGATGCTGACGCGATTCACTGGCAATGGCTCGGCCGTCAACAACTGCAGCCGAGAGATATTCGAAAGGCAACTGATCGCCAGATAGGGGCGGGGCGTTGAACCACCCAACGCTGACGCGGAAATCACCACCTTGTCCTGCCCGGGGAGAACATCCGCACCGCGAGTGATCAGCGTCGCAGTCTGCTCGGGACGTCGCCTCGCCTCATTGGCCCGGACCAGAACCGCGATGTCCGGCGCCCTCACCATCGACTCGACCACTGGCGGGGCAACCTGAGGTTGCAGCGCCGGTGGCGTTGGCGGTGTTCCTGCTGCTGCATCGAAGCAGGCAAGGCGCTCGAGCGCGGAGACGATCCGGGTGCAATCCGGGCCGGTCGCCGCGGCTGCGCCACCGGCATCGCAGCCGATCAGAAACGCAGCCGACAACAATGTCAGGCTCATTAACTTCATGCGATGGAATCCTCTCCGTCCAAGTTCCATTCCAGGCATTTGCGCGCCAAGGTGCGCTTGGCGATGCCTAGGCTCAATGCAGCGTCGCGGCGCGACCCATCCACCTTGCGCAGGCGATCGACCACGACCATGCGCTCTATCGTCAACAACGCCTGAGGCAGGTTGTCCGTACGCATCAGATCCTGCAGCGCCCTCGCCATGCTTCCCCTAGCCGGGCACGCGTTGACCGAATCCCCCGTGGGCAGTTCACCCACTAGCGAGCTTCGAATACGCCTGCCAGGCTCGGTGCGCTCTGCCGCGGTCAGCACCAGACTGCGCAGCTCACGCACGTTGCCGGGGAAGGCGTAGGCCTGCAGACGCGCCAAGGCGTTCGCGGAGATTCCTGAGACGCTGCCCTGGCGCTCACGGTTGTGATGAAGCAGCACATGCGCCACCAGTGCAGGGACATCCTCGGGGCGCTCTCGCAAGGGCGGGATGTGCAGGGTGTGCTGGCGTATGCGGAAATACAGGTCTTCCCTGAAGCTCCCGTCCCGTACCAGATCCGGCAATGAGCGATGAGTCGCGCAGATCAGTCGGAAGTCCGAGGACTGCTCGCGGGAGGCCCCTACGGGCCGAAACTTCTTCTCGTTGAGCAGGCGCAGCAGTGTTCCTTGCAGGCCCAGCGGCATATCGCCGATCTCGTCGAGAAACAGCGTCCCGCCGTCCGCCTCGGCGACAAGGCCCTTCCGCGCCTGTAGCGCGCCGGTATAGGCGCCACGCGTGGCGCCGAACAGCTCTGCTTCGATCAAGTCCTTGGGGATGGCCGCACAATTCACTGGAACGAAGTTGCCCTGGCGCGCCGAGGCCTGGTGGATCAACCAAGCTGCGTGGTCCTTTCCCGACCCGGTTTCCCCGGTAATCAGGAGCGACAACGATGAGTCAGCCAGCCGCAACATCTCCGCGCGCAGCTTCTTGGCCGAGGCGCCAACGCCGATAAAACCGCCGGCAAGCAGCCGCGAGGCGCGGGCATGGCCTTGCTCAACTTCGCGGCGTTGATCGGCAGCACGCTCACGAAGCGCTTGCGCCGATTCGCCATGCTGCTCGTGCAGCCGGCCGGCGATCAGTTCATGACAGCGGAAAACCTCCCGCCAGAGGCGGTCCTCGCGCCATGAACGTAACGCGGCGTCTTGGCCGACGATTACGGCCACGCCGTGGGCAGCCTGCTGGATCTCCCCGGCAATGGGCAGCACCAACATGGCCTCGGCACCAGCATGCCGCTCTCGTAGCGCCTCGAATCCCGCTCCGACATCCACCAGGCGGCCAAGACGCTCGACGTGGCAGGGCTTGTTGCTCATCAGCCCGTAGACCAGTGGATTGTCCAGCTCTACCAGCGAAATAGTGGGCAGCGTGCCCTTCGACCCACTATGGTCAGCGACAGGCAAGAGGCGGTCCCCTCCTAGCTCTCTCCAGTAGCAGTAGCCCTGATCAATGCCGGGCCAGTTGCACAGGTACGATAGAAACCGTCGAGCAGCCGCCTCCAGGTCGGCGGCCTGAAGCAACTCGCGCATCAGGATGGCAACGTCCATGGCCTCCATATCGCCCTCCAGACTCAGGCCAGTGTTGCCGCGAACGCACCGCCGATCCAGCTCACCTCCGCATGCTGGATTCTGTCCCCGCGGGACAAGTGCTGCAGCACAGCTAGCGACAGGGGCGGAAGTAGCTCGCCGTCGATACTCGCGTCGAGCATGCGCGCCCCGTTCTGGTGCCGCGAACAGCGAGCCCGCAGCTCATCCCGCGCCTCATCGGCCACCACCAGCGCGGCGTCGTAGCGCAGGCGGAACTGCTGCTGCAACCGTTGCAGGCGGCTGTCGATGATCTCGTTGAGCACATCCTCGTCCAGGTAGCGATACGGAACGATCTGCATCCGCGCTAGCAGCGCCGGCTTGAAGAAACGCATGAGCCGTTGACGCAATGCATCGCCGCTCAGGTCGTTCAGCGCGCCGTCGCCTTCATCGAACCCTAAGTTGGAGGTCAAGAAGAACAGCACATTCTGGCAGTCAATACGGCGTCCTTCGCCGTCAGCCAGCTCCCCCTTGTCGAAGGCCTGGTAGAACACGTTGAGGACTTCCGGGTGGGCTTTTTCCACTTCATCGAGCAATACCACCGAGTACGGCTGCCTGCGAATGGCCTCAGTCAGCACACCGCCCTCGCCATAGCCGACATATCCGGGCGGCGCACCCAACAGGCGGGATACGGTGAACTTCTCCTGATATTCGGACATGTTGATGGTCGTGAGGAACTGCTCGCCACCGAACAGGGAGTCAGCCACTGCCAAAGCCGTCTCCGTCTTGCCGACACCGCTGGGGCCGACCAGCAGAAACGCGCCCATCGGCGTGCCTGGACGGCGCAGGTCTGCTAGCGCAGTCAGCAGGCGCCGATAAACGACATCCAGGGCTGCATCCTGGCCTTTGACGCGCTCGCGCAGATTCGCCGGCAAGCTGTCCAGTCGCGCCATCTCGCTGCTGTTGATGGTGGTTGCCGGTATGCCTGTCCAGTCAGCAATCACCTGAGCGATCTGTTCGGCACCCACATCCGCATGCAACAGGGCTCCTGCACGCTGGAGTTCGCGTAACTGTGCGACCTTGTCGGCCAGCACCTGCGAAACGTCCGCACCGTCGTCGCGGCCACGAAGCGCAACGATTTTATCGACCAGTGCCTTCTGTTGCTCCCAGCCCTGGCGCAATTCCTCGATGCTCTGTTCTATGCCTTTGCGAGTCGCGGCAAGTGCCTCCAGGCGCTCCGGAGCAACCGAGCGACCGGCGCGGCCATCGCGTGCCACCTGGTCGGATTCGGCATCGATCTGATTGAGCTCGTTCTCCAACGCACTCAACCGTCGCGGCGGCTCATCCAGAGCGGATGCCACCCGTGCGCATGCGGTATCGAGTACGTCAATGGCCTTGTCCGGCAACTGGCGTCCGGACAGGTAGCGGCCCGCCAGCGCGGCGGCGGCCTGCAGCGCGTCGTCCCCGATGAACACTTGGTGGGACGCCTCGTAGATAGGGCGCAGGCCACGCAGGATATGCACGGCCTGCTCAGGCGAAGGCTCCTCCAGCTTGACCAATTGGAAGCGGCGGGCCAGGGCCGGGTCTTTCTCGAAATACTTCTTGTATTCGGACCAGGTTGTCGCAGCGATGGTGCGCAACTCGCCCCTGGCCAGTGCGGGCTTGAGCAGGTTGGCGGCATCGCTGCCGCCAGCGGCGTTGCCAGCGCCAATCAGGGTGTGGGCCTCGTCGATGAAAAGGATGATCGGCCTGGGAGCCCCCTTGACTTCATCGATCACCGCCTTCAGGCGCTTCTCGAATTCACCCTTCACCGATGCTCCAGCCTGCAGCGCACCGAGGTCCAGCCCCCACAACTCGACCATCCGCAGCGGCTCCGGCACGCGGCCCTGCACGATACGCAGAGCCAAGCCTTCGACCACCGCGCTCTTACCTACGCCGGCATCGCCCACGACGATGGGATTATTCTTACGCCGGCGCGATAGGATATCGATCATCAGGTCGATCTCGGCATCGCGGCATAGTACGGGGTCTACGCGCCCGTCGCGCGCTTGTGCGGTGAAGTCATGGCCGAACTTGGCCAAGGCACTTTCTTCGCCAGACTTGCCCACTGCGGTTGCCGAGTCGGCCACCGTTGCCAGGGCTTCGGCCGAAGCCGACAGCAGCGACGAGAATCGTTTGCGCAGCGCCTCCCGATTCACACTGTCGAACAACTGGATGGCCGCCAATGGCAGATAACGCGCCGGATTGAGCAAGGCTGCAAGGAAGATGGCGCCGCTACGGATATGTGGCTGCCCCAGTTCGACCGAACTGAGTAGCCAGGCTTCCTGCAGCATCTCGATGAGAAGTGGCGAGAAGGACGGGTACTGGCCAAGACCGCCATCGTGGTCGGCAAAAGCGGTGGACAAGGCATGCCGCACCGCATCGACTGCAAGGCCCGCATCGGCCAACGCAACACGCACGTCGCATGCAGGCTGTTCAAGGAACGCCGTCAGCAGATGCGCAGCAGTCACCTCCGCCCCGCGTTGCCCGATACACAAGCTTCCAGCCTCCTCCAGCGCTTGTCGGCAAAAAGGACTCAGGCGCTCGAATAGTGCCGCTAGATCAACCGTGATCATGTACTGAAACTCACTTCTAGAGAGAGAAGAATTCCCTGTTGCAGGACGACCCAATCAATTAAGCCGTTGAAGCATCGCATTGAGAAAAATGTTTCTCTACATGAATGCCAAAACTCACATTCGAACATGCAATAGTCCTGAAAGAAAACATGCAGGCAGGTGTCTCGTACATGGGAATAATCCGAAAAACAGCGCGGAAAAATCCCAGTCATGACCTCCTACAAAGAACGAGACTTTTTCATCGATAGATTAAGAGAATTCCTATTCCACTGAGACTGCAATCGTTCTAGCCTCGGCCCTTGTTGCAGGCAGGCGCGTATTCCATGGAGCGCCACGGGACGCCAAGCATGATTAGTCAGGACACGCATTTGCGCCAAGGCAGCACGTTTGATTGCGTCCTGCTCGATGCTCAAGCGCCAGCATCTTCAACGGAACACAAAATCATCAACGGCTAATCGAAGGAGTGGCTCATGGCAAAGAAAGGATCAGTTGCCCCCAAGGAACGCATCAACATCACGTACGTTCCCGCGACGGGCGGCGAACAGGAGGAAGTTGAACTTCCCTTGAAGCTGCTGGTGACGGGGGACTTCAAGGGACGCGAGGAAGATGTCGCTATTGAAGACCGCATTCCCGTACAGATTAACAAGGACAACTTCGACAATGTGCTTGCGGAGAGCAGCATTGGCTTGAAGATGGATGTTCCCAACCAACTATCCGAGGGCGCAGAGGATACTCTGCATGTCGATCTGACGTTCCGCTCCATCGACGACTTCAATCCGACCTCGGTCGCCCGCCAGATACCCGAACTTAACAAGCTTCTTGAATTGCGAGAGGCATTGGTCGCGTTGAAGGGACCGTTGGGCAATATCCCCGCATTCCGGAAGCAACTGCAGAGTTTGATGAGCGACGAGAAATCGCGCAGTCAACTGGCCAAGGAGCTGGATCAGATGCTGGGCGCAAGCAACGGCTGACACGAGCCAGATCTGCATGCTCAAGGTTGCAAGCGAGTCGCCATGACTAACAAACAATACGCGCCGGTGCTGGTAGTTAGCGAGGCATGGATGACGTATTGCCATGCAAGTCTGCCTGCCCAGCATGGCGGGCCCGGCTTTTCGAGCTTGCCGCCGCTTCCACGTTCAACTAGCCGAAGGTCACAGGCTCAGGCGCAAACGGCTCCGCAGATCTGTTGAATTCGGATGTACCGAACTCTCGCCGAACCTCGCACTTGCTAAGCCTCGCGTCCATCGCGAGGCCGTCAAGCGAGTCCGTAGACCTCCCCTCCACCCCAGGTTTCAAAGGAAATGACCATGTCAAGAGCGCAATCCGCCGCCGTCGAAAAGCAAGAATCTCAGCCTCAAGGTGGCCTGCTGGCCCAGATCATGGCGCAAACGCGCCTTGAGCCAAGCCAGGAGGGCTATGCAATCGCCGAGCGCGGTGTGGCCGTCTTCATAGCTGAGATGCTCAAGTCCAGCGACCGCAAGCAGCCGATCAACAAACAGTTGGTCGATCAGATGCTGACCAGGCTGGACGCACTGCTCTCCAAACAGACGGACGCCATTTTGCACCAGCCTGCATTCCAGGAGTTGGAGTCGGCTTGGCGCGGCCTGAAGTTGCTGGTTGACCGGACCAACTTCCGCGAAAACATCACCATGTACATGCTGCATGCCACCAAGCGCGAGCTGCTGGAGGACTTTGACAGCGCGAGCGACATTACTCGCAGTGGTTTCTACAAGCATGTCTACACCTCTGGCTACGGCCAGTTCGGTGGCGAACCGGTGGGCTGCATCGTCAGCAATTACACCTTCGGTCCCTCCAGCCCGGACATCAAGCTGCTTGGCTACGTTGCCTCCGTCGGAGCCATGGCCCACGCGCCGTTCCTCGGCGCGGCCGGCCCGGAAATGCTGAACCTCGAATCCTTCCAGGAAGTGCCGAATCTCAAGGAAGTGAAGGACATCTTTGAAGGCCCACGCTTTACCAAGTGGCGCGGTCTGCGCGACTCCGAGGATGCCCGCTACCTGGGGCTGACCATGCCGCGCTTCCTGCTGCGCCAGCCCTACGATCCGCTGGAGAATCCTGTCCGCGGGTTCGACTATCGTGAATCCATCGACGGCAAGCACGAGAACTATCTGTGGGGGAACACCTCGTTCCTGCTGGCGAGCCGCATCACCGATAGCTTCGCCCAGTACCGCTGGTGCCCGAACATCATCGGTCCACAGTCGGGCGGCACCGTCGACGACCTGCCTGTCCATCTGTACGAATCACTCGGGCAGCTACAGGCCAAGATTCCCACAGAAGTGCTGGTCTCCGATCGTAAGGAGTTCGAGCTGTCCAGCGAGGGTTTCATTCCGCTGACCATGCGCAAGGATAGCGACAACGCCGCCTTCTTCTCCGCCAACTCGGTGCAACGCCCCAAGGTCTTCGCGAAGACCGCGGAAGGCCAGGCGGCGCAGACCAACTACATGCTCGGCACCCAGTTGCCCTACATGATGATTGTCAACCGACTGGCTCACTATCTCAAGGTGCTTCAGCGCGAGCAGATCGGCAGTTGGAAGGAGCGTCAGGATCTGGAACGCGAGCTCAACAACTGGATCCGCCAGTACGTTGCCGATCAGGAAAGCCCGTCGTCCGACGTGCGCAGTCGCCGTCCACTGCGTGCAGCCAAGGTGGTCGTGCAGGATGTCGCCGGCAACCCGGGCTGGTACCAAGTCTCGCTGTCGGTTCGCCCGCACTTCAAGTACATGGGCGCCAACTTCGAACTCTCCCTGGTCGGTCGCCTGGACAAGGAATGATAGGAGGTTAGGTCATGCCTCGGTCGCCGGGACAAGGAGGCCTGTTCGAACGGCTCGATCCTGACCTGCCGTTGCGCCGCCTGCGCACGCGGCAGGACTTGGCGGCCGAGCGCGTACGGGCCATCAAGAACCATCTGGAGCAACTGCTCAATACCCGTCGGGGCGGCTCACAGAGCTGCCCCGAGTTGGGGCTGCCTGACATGAACGATGCCGGGGCAGGCCAGATGGACCTGAGAAACCAGATTTGCCTGGAAATCCGGGAGGTAGTGTCCGCTTACGAGCCCCGGGTCCAGGTCGTGGATGTCCATCCTCTCGCAATCAATGAGCGCCCGCTTGGCCTGAGATTTCGCCTGCACTGCCTGGTTCCGATCAAGGACTCATCGGAGCAAGTGGAGATAGACCTGCTGATTCACCAGCGGCAACAACAAGTCCATGTGATGTGAAGAATTGGCCAAGGAGGCCAGATGCCACTCAAGAGCAAGTTCCGGGAAGAACTGGATTACCTGCGCCGGCTTGGTCGAGTGTTCGCGCGCAACAATCCGCTGCTGGCAAGGTTCCTCGGCGAGGAAGCCACCGACCCCGATGTCGAGCGACTACTCGAGGGTTTTGCCTTCCTGACGGCCAAGCTCCGCCTGAAAATCGAAGACGACTTTCCGGAGCTTACGCACCCGCTGCTGCAACTGCTGTGGCCGAACTATCTGCGACCGTTGCCCAGCGCCACCATCATGCAGTTTCCGCCGGTGGACCGCGCCATCACCGTCCGCCAGCGCATCGACAAGGGCACGCGCATCCACTCGCGCAGCGTCGATGGCGTGGAATGTGAGTACCGCACCTGCTCGGACGTCGAGGTCTACCCGCTGCAGATCAGCGAAATCAGCGATGCGCATACATTGGAGAAATCGACGGTTCGCGTAGACCTCACCACGCTGAGCCAGAACCCGCCCAACACATACGACTGTGATCGACTGGACTTCTACCTGAGCGGCAGCGACTACACCGCGATGACACTGTACCTGTGGCTGTCCAAATACCTGACTGATGTTCGATTGGAGTGCGACGGCGTGGTCAGGCACATTCCCGCCAGTCAGATCGTCTTCCCCGGTTTCAGCCCAGAGGAGGCGCTGCTGCCCTACCCAAAGAACGCCCTGGACGGTTACCGCATCCTGCAGGAGTACTTCCTGTTCCCACGTCGGTACTTCTTCTTCGGGCTCACCGGATTGCGCTCTCTCTGGCCTTCCCATAGCACGGAACGCGTCCGGCTGGAGTTCAACTTCTCCCGCCCCATGCCAGACGACGTGCGCGTGCATACGGGCGACCTGGCGCTGTACTGCGCGCCAGCGGTCAACCTCTTCGAGCATGAAGCCGAGCCGGTGAGGTTGACCGGCAAGACGCTCGACTATCGCCTGCGACCGGCAGGCCGACGTCCCGATGCCTACGAGATATTCAGCATCGACCACGTCGACGGCTGGAAGAACGAAGCCTCCGGTCAACCCGGCGCCTGGCTGCGCACCTACCAGCCATTCGAATCGCTCCGCCACCAGATCGACTTCGAGCAAGGCAGCACCGTCCTCTACTACCGCACTCGCATCGATCAATCGCTGTTACACCCCGGCGTCGAACACCGGGTGTCCTTCGTGCGCGGCGACGAGCAACGCTATATCGGACGGGAGGAAACCGTCTCCTTCTCGCTCACCTGCACCAACCGGGACCTGCCGCTGGCATTGACGGTGGGTGATATCTGCGTGCGCACACCGGGCATGCCGAACTTCGTGTCCTGCCGCAACCTCACCACACCGACGCCCTCCTATCGGCCTGTGCTAGACGGCGACCTGCAGTGGACCCTGATATCCAACCTGTCACCCACCTACCTGTCGCTGCTATCGGCCGATGCTCTGAAAGCTGTCATCCGGGCCTACGACTTCGCGGCTCACCATGACATCCAACGGGCGCGCGCCACGCAGATGCGCCTGGACGGCCTGCTAGACGTAGAGACCGCTCCCGTCGATCGCATGTTCAGGGCACTGCCCATCCGCGGCATCCGTAGCGTGGTCAAGCTCGATCAGGACGGATTCTCCTGCGAGGGAGACCTGTATCTCTTCGGCACGGTGCTGAGCCACTTCCTGTCCGTATACGCCAGCATTTCCTCCTTCCACGTACTGGAAGCCGTCAACATCAAGAATCAGGAGCACTACGCATGGCCGATACGCAGCGGCACGCAGCCCCTGATCTGAACGACCGATTGCTCGAAGAAGCCAGAAGCCACAACTTCTTCTGTCTGCTCGAACGCCTGCACGGGCTGCACGGTGACGACCTGGAGTCCACCGATACCTATGCCGCCGAGCGGCAACGCATTCGCCTGAGCAACTACGCCGGCATGGGTTTTCCCGCCTCAGACGTGTCCCTAGCGCGACGTCTCGATGACGAACTGCCGCACCAGTACCTCGTGCAGGCGACCTTCTTCGGAATGCACGGCCCCGATTCGCCGCTACCCTCGTATTACGTGGAACGCCTTGCCTACGAGGCCGGCCAGGGCGAGGGTATCCGTCCGGCATTCTTCGACTTCTTCAACCACCGACTGCTGACTCTCCTGCACCAGGCCTGGCGCAAGTACCGGCACTACATTCGATTCCGCCCAGGCGCGAGCGACCGACTGTCGCAGCGCCTCTTCGCCCTGGTGGGGCTCAAGGACGACGCCATCCGCGGCGCCACGCCCATCGCCTGGAGCCGGCTGCTCAGCTTCGCCGGCGCCGTGGTCCACCGCAGCCGCTCGCCCGCCATGGTGGCAGGCCTCATCGCGCATTGCTTCGATCTGCCGGACGTGGGCATTCGCGATTTCGAACTGCGCTACACCGACATTCCCCCGCACGAACGCGCTCAGCTAGGCCTGCTCAACGGCCAACTGGGAGAGAGTTTTCGCATCGGCGACAGCGTCCGCACACGCCACTGCAAATTCACCATCGTCATCACCAACCTCTCGGAAGCGCGCTTTCGCGAGTTCCTGCCCCAAGGCGAGAACTTCGAGCGGCTGCGCATGCTGGTCGCCTATCTGCTGCGCGACCAGACCCCTTGCGATCTTGAACTGGCGCTTCGCGAGAACGAAGTCCCACCCTTCAACCTCGGGCAGGCCACCGGCTCCCACCTGGGCTGGACCAGCTTCCTCGAGCAGCCACAGCTGCGTAGGCCTCCCCGCGTTCGACTCACGGTACGCACATGACTACAACCCATTCCGAACTACGCCTTTCCCTGGTCGTGGAGAATCCCCAGGTACTCCAGCAAGGCAGCCAGCCGCGACACAGCTTCGGCACCAATGGCGGCACCATCGGATCGCAGGGCGCCAACTGGGCGCTGCTCGACCGGCACGGTCGAGTGCGGCCCCAACACTGCGAGATCCGTCATGAGGACGGCGGGTTCCTCGTCATCGACCGTTGTGGCGAAACGACCATCAACGACCAGACCCAGCCGCTCGGCCTCAATGCCAGCGCCCGGCTGCGAAACGGGGACAAGCTGCACATCGGGCCGTACCGAATCGCCGTCCATCTGGACAACGAGCTGCACTACCTGCCCGATCCCGAGCGGACCCTTGCCGAGCATGACGTCAGCGAGTTCACCCACTTGCCGACGGACTACCTCGATGCGCTGCCGGATGCCGAGCCCGAGGACTTCAACGCTCAACACCAGCAACCACCAGGCTGGGCGGAATTCCAGGCGCTTGCCGAACCACCACCGCCTCAAGGTCTGCTCGACCCACTCAAAGCGCTCGACGCCAGCCGCGCCGGCCCGGCGATGACCGACACCGCATCGAACAGCCTTGACCCGCGCCATTACGGGTACACACCGCTGGCCGCCCAGGCTGACGTCACCACGACTCGCTTCGAAGCCGTCTATGGCAACCCCATGCTCGCCCAAGGAGAACCCCGTATGTTGGAACAGGACATCCAGACCCCCGCAGCACGAGAATGGCTGCAACGCCAACTCTCCAACAGCGCAGACCCCGCCAGCCTGGTCGAACCGCTGGTGGAAGGCATCGGGGCGCCGATCGGGGCCGTCGATGGGCAGGAAGCCTATGCGCTGCTGCACGAGACTGGCCGCACGCTCGGCGCGCTCATTCGTGGCCTGTCCACCCTCAATGCCAGTCAACCTGGTGAGCAACAGCGAATCTCCTTGGCCGGCCGCACCCTGCAGCCCATCGAAGACAACCCTCTGCGCCTTGGACAGAGCTACCCGGACACCGTGCGCGCACTGTTCTCCGCCGAGCGCAGCGTCGTCCACCTGTCGCCGTCGGCAGCGGTGGAAGAATCGCTGGAGCAGATCCGCCGGCAGCAAGTCGCCGTACACAAGGCCATCACCGCCGGGCTCGGCGCACTCCTGCAGGCGTTTTCCCCAGAACAGCTGCAACAAAGATTCCAGCGCTATCGCAGTGCCCAGACCGGACAAGCGCAGGCTGCTGACTGGGCCTGGCGCATGTACGGGCACTACTACGACGAACTGACCTCTGGCCGGCAGCAGGGTTTCGACAAGCTGTTCTGGGAAGTCTTCGAGCAAGCCTTCGACCAGGCCTTGCGCGCGGAGGCGTGATGAAACACGCCATCGCGCTCCTGCTTGCCGCGACCGCGCTTGCCGGCTGCAGCACCGTGGGCAACGTGTTCAAGAAAACCGGCCAGATCCTGATGGACCCATCCATCCAGGTCGGAGCCGCGGAGGACCAGCCCACGCAGATCGCCCTGAGCCTGTACGCCAGCGCGAACGTCAACCCCAATCCGGTCAGTCTGCCAACCGCCGCACCAATCGAAGAGCCGGAACCGTTGCCGTTGGACCAGGAAGAGGACGGCCCCTTCGCGGTCAGCCTGCGCAGCGCGAGCAAGGGCGAACTCATCGAACATCTGCGCGCGTTGCTCGGCCACCTACAGGACGAGCAGGCCAGCCCGGCCAGCGCGCTTGCGGTTCGCCAGCGCTCGGCCATTCCAGGCCTGGTTGTCGACGACCAGGCGCCACCGCTGACCCTGGGCAAAACGCTGCCCGAAACCCTGTTCACCAGCACCACGACCTCGCGTGGCCCGTTCCCCGCGAACTGGATGCTACGCCAGGGACAGGTGCTGCCCGGCGCCGAAGAGGACGCCTGGAACCTGTCCATGCGCAACCTGGACCTCGGGCAGTACAGCCGCGGCGCAGGCCTGCCCCCGGCCGCCGACGCGCGCGCCACGCCGACCGTCGCCACCCCTGTTGCCTTCCGGGTTCTGCAACTCAAGGACGACTCCATGTTGGAGAACGTCGACCCCGAACAGTTGCGCAAGGAACCCAAGAAAGCGCTGGGCAACACCCTTCTGGCCTCGGACGACTACACCCTGGTGCCGGGCCAGTTCAAGTTCATCGAGTTCGCCGCCATCGATGAGAAGACCCGTTACATCGCCGTGGTGGCTGACTTCCACGCCCCCAATGCCGAGCGCTGGCACGACGTTTTCCGCATCGAGCCCCGCGGACGCAAATACCCCCTCATGGTGATGCTGCAGGACACCCGCGTCGCTATCACCGATGAAAGCTACCGGCCAGCGCAGAACGCTATCTGCCCGGCCCCCCAAGCGAGTACCTATCGATGACCACCCGCAATCCCGTCGTCTGGAGCGAGGGGCTCTTCGTCAAGCCCCAGCACTTCCAGCAGACCGCCAGATACCTGGAGCACTACATCAACGCGCGCCATGGCAGCCGGTACTGGTATGGCTTCTCCGAGCTGGAGCTGAACCAGGAATTCCTCGCCTTCGGCAAGATAGCCATTGTCCGTGCCCGGGGCGTCATGCCCGACGGCACGCTGTTCAACATCCCGCATGACCAGCCGCCGCCGGAACCGTTGGCCATCGCGAACGCCAGCGCAGCCAACCAGACCGTCTACCTCACGCTTCCGCTACGCTCGGACGGCACGGCCCAGGTGCGCTGGCCCGACACCTACGCCAATGCCCGCTACGTGCTGCGCTCGGAGGAAGTGCGCGACACCCACAGCCATCAGGGCAACCACGTTGCGTTGGACCTGGCCGTGCCCAACCTGCAGCTGGCGCTGGAGCGCGATGACCGTAGCGCCTTCACCGGCTTGGCCCTGGGCCGCATCCTCGACCTGCAGGCCGACGGCAGCCTGCTCATGGACGCCGGGTTCTACATCACCGGCCTGCACCTCAACGCCATCCGTCCACTGGCGCACTTCATGGAAGAAATCTCCTCCCTGATGCACGAGCGCGCCAAGAGCATCGCCCAGCGTATCGGCTCCCCTGGCCAGTCCGGCGTGGCCGACTTCACCGACTTCAATCTCCTGCAGGCCCTCAATCGCTGGCAGCATCTGTTCCGCCACCTGGCACGCGACCCCGACGTACGGCCCGTCGATGCCTACCTGGCGTGCGGGCAGGCCTGCGGCGAACTGGCGACCTGCATTGACGAGTCCCGCCTCGCGCCGGAGTTTCCCGCCTACCAGCACGACAACCCCAAGAATACCTTCAACCTGCTGGAGGAAACCCTGCGCCGCCTGCTCGGCACCGTGCTGCAGCCTCGCGCCGTCTCCCTGCCACTGGTCAAGCAGCCGCACGGCATCCTCACCGCGCAGGTCAACGACCCGAGCCTGATGGAAGGCGCTGACTTCATCCTGGCCGTGCGCGCACGCATGCCGCTGGACAGGATGCGCCACCTGTTCCTGCAACAGGCCAAGGTGGCCTCCCAGCAGACCCTGCTCGACCTCATTCGCCTGCAACTGCCGGGTATCCCGCTGAGCGCTCTGCCCGTGGCGCCGCGGCACCTGCCATTCCATGCCGGCTTCACCTACTTCCAGCTGGATCGCACCTCGACCAACTGGCAGAAGCTCATGCCAAAGGGCACCAACAGCTTCGGCTTCCACATCAGCGGCGAATTCCCCGAGCTGCAACTGCAGTTCTGGGCCATCCGGAGTCAATGACATGACCACCACCATCCAAATCGGCAACGACCGCATCGACCCGAGCAAATCCACGGCCTCCACCGAAGCCGATGTGCAGGCCGGCCAGCCGCCCGCGACCATGCCGCCGCGAGACGACTTCCTGCGCACCACGCCAGCTGCGGGTATTCGCGACAAGGGCAGCATGCTCTACGACTCGGTCTCGCGCATCGACCAGGACGACGACCTGCAGTTCCAGCTGCGCGGCCACAGCCTCAACCCGCTGATAGATGCCGCCCAGCCCTTGCTCGGCCTGGTCATACGTCTGCGTCGACTCGACCGCTGCGACGACATATACAAACTCTACACCAGCGTCCGCGACCAGATTACCGCCCTGTCCGAGGAAGTCCGCCAACTCGGCTACGACGGCGCCACGCAACTGGCCTATCGCTACGCACTGTGCGCATTCATCGACGAAGCCGTCATGGCCACCGCCTGGGGCCAAGCCTCCTTGTGGCGGGAACGCTCCCTGCTCAGCTACCACCACAACGAAACCTGGGGCGGCGAGAAATTCTTCACCGTCCTCGCACGCATGCAGATGGACCCGGCCCGTTACCGCGACGTGCTGGAGTTCAAGTACCTCTGCCTGTGCCTGGGTTTCCAGGGCAAGTACGGCCAGCAGCACAACAACAGGGAAACGCTCAACGGCATCATCGGCAGGCTGCACCAGATCCTCCGCACGCAGCGCGGCGATGCGCCCGAGCGCCTGACAGACGCACCCGACAACGTCGCATCCCGCCGCTACCGCCTGGCCAAGCAGTGGCCACTGTGGACCCCCTGGGCCATTGCCGGAGTCGTCCTGATTGCTGCCTACCTCTACTTCTCCCTCAGCCTGGGCAACACCACAGACCAGGTACTCCATTCCTTGGACCGCATCCTCAAACCCTGACCTACGGACAGGTCACCAGGGAAGAAAGCGAGAAACACCATGGCAGTACAATCCGACCTGCGCTTCACCTTCACCGCCGGCGCCGACGCGTTCGAGGTCATCGAGTTCCACCTCGTCGAAGGCCTCTCCGAGCCCTTCCACCTCGACGTCCAGCTCAGCTGCGCCAACCCCGCCGTCGACTTCGGCCAGGTCCTCGACCGTCCCGCGTTGCTCACTATCTGGCAGGGCGGCCAACCCGTACGCTACGTGCACGGCTCGGTCACCTCGTTCCAGCAGGGCAACACCGGCTTTCGACGCACCCGCTACCGCGCCATCGTCGAGCCACGCCTGGCGCGCCTGCAACTGGCCTCGGACTGGCGCATCTTCCAGACCCTCTCCGTGCCCGACATCGCCAGCGCCGTGCTGAAGAAGCACGCCATCACCCTGGATTACGAGCAGAAGGTCACCCACCCCCACGCCCCGC
>NZ_KV811289.1:0-208 GCF_001813025.1 Pseudomonas sp. HMSC066A08 | reverse complement strand
TGCCGCTGACGCATTACTCGCAAAGGCGAACGACGCGAGCAGCAGCAGCACGACCCACAACAAGAACTGATGTTGCTCGCGCCGTGCCATAGCTCAGTACCCCTTATCGCGGCCAGTGTTGACCGGATCAACATGGCGTAGGGTGTTTTTGCCCGGAGCCGGAGCCGGTGCCGGTTCGCAAGCGACCGGCTTCGGTTCAGGGGAAAAC
>NZ_KV811288.1:0-380 GCF_001813025.1 Pseudomonas sp. HMSC066A08 | reverse complement strand
TCGATCTGGTGAAAAACAGTGCGGCGCAGTGGGATGGCAAGCTGCGAGGCTATGCCAAAACGCTGTTCTGGCTGCTGGCATCCATCCAGTTCGTATGGACGTTCATGCCTTTGGTGTTCCGACAGGCCGATTTCGGCGAGATTGTCGGCGAGCTGATCCGTTTCATTTTGGTGATTGGCTTCTTCTACGCGCTGCTGCTGTTCTCGGCAGATTGGGCCGACAAGGTGGTGGACAGCTTCCGAACGGCGGGCGCGTCGGCGGCCGGGCTGGGTACGTCCCAAATCCGGCCGGGCGACATTTTCGGTACGTCTATCGAGCTGGCCAACACTATCGGCGACGTGGAAACGTGGAACCCGCTAACGGCCACTATGGTCGCGCTG
>NZ_KV811287.1:93632-110484 GCF_001813025.1 Pseudomonas sp. HMSC066A08 | reverse complement strand
CGGGTTTCGCCGCAGGCTTGGCCGCCGGTTTCGCAGCAGGCTTCGCCGCCGGCTTGGCTGCGGGCTTCGCTGCCACGGTTTTCGCCGCAGGCTTGGCCGCCGGTTTCGCAGCAGGCTTCGCTGCCGGCTTGGCCGCAGGCTTCGCCGCTACGGTTTTCACCGCAGGCTTGGCTACCGCCTTCGCAGCAGGTTTGGCCGCGGGTTTCGCCTTGCGGCTCTCCAGAGCCTTGCCAGCGGCTTCCTTCACCTTGCCGACACCCTGCGCCAGCTTGAGGCTTTCCTGTACGTCACGCTTGAGGCCGACGATGTAGGTACGGGTGTCCGCCTGCCGGGCCTTCAGGGTATCCAACGCTTCTTCCAGGTCGCTGATGGTCTCGCGCGCCTTGGCCTGTGCCTTGGTCTTGCCGGCCTTGGCAGCATCCTGCAGCTTGGTGCGAGCCTTGTGCAGTTTTTCCTGGGCTTTGCCACGTTGCTTTTCAAGTTTGGCCAGGAGCTTTTCCGAATCGACCAGCGCTTGTTTGCACGCACCTTCCAGGTGCTCGACAAGGCTGTGGGAAAGTTGCTGCAACAGGTGCAAGGGGGTGGTGACGGGCTTCTTGTTGGCCGACATGACGTGCCTCCAGGCGGACGTGGTTGCGCCCATACTAGACCCGCGCACCCCCTCTCGCCAACGGGTTCGATGTGCTACAAGCGACGTGCGCCAGGATTGCCCGCCGATTCGTCTGGAGAAACCGCATGCCGCGCCGCCTTTTCATCGGTCTTTTTCTACTGCCGCTGCCGCTTTTCGCCACGCCCCCCAAGGACGAACTGGCCTATGCCGTAGGCGCCCGCCTGGGTACGCGCCTACAGCGGGAAATGCCCGGCCTAGAGCTATCCGGACTACTTCTCGGACTGCGCCAGGCCTATCGCGGCGAGGCACTTGAAATCCCCCCCGAACGCATCGAACAACTTCTGCTGCAACACGAGAACGCCACGACGGAAACACCGCGGACCACACCCGCCGAGGCGCGCTTCCTGGCCAACGAAAAAGCCCGCTTCGGCGTCCGCGAATTGACCGGCGGCGTCCTCGTCAGCGAATTACGTCGTGGCCAAGGTAACGGCATCGGCGCGGCAACCCAGGTACAGGTCCGTTACCGCGGCCTGCTCGCCGACGGTCAGGTGTTCGACCAGAGCGAAAGCGCCGAGTGGTTCGCCCTGGACAGTGTGATAGAGGGATGGCGCACAGCGTTGCGAGCGATGCCTGTCGGCGCGCGCTGGCGAGTGGTGATTCCTTCGGCGCAAGCCTATGGCCACGAAGGCGCTGGCGACCTTATCCCGCCCGACGCTCCGCTGGTCTTCGAGATCGACCTGCTGGGCGTCCGCTGAAATGCAAAAACGGCGCTCTCCCGCATGGAGACGCGCCGTTTCGTAACGACTCGCCAGTGAATCAGACCGGTACTGCCGAACCCTCTGCGCCGCTCTGGCTGTGGGCGTTGTGCAGGACTTCGATGAGGCAGTCCTCCAGCTCGAAGCGTTCGTGCAACTGTTGCCGCAGGACCTTCAGCTCCGCGATGAGGCAGGCTCCTTCACGGCAATCGCCGTTGTCGCAGCGGTCGTTGAAGTTCAGCGCGGATTCGGTGATGGCTTCCAGCCGGGGGAAGATCTGCTTGGCCAGCTCCAGGCCACGCTGATCGCCGAAGGCCTTGCCTTCCGCCGTCAGTTGCTCGTAGACCTCGAAGTGTCCGGCAGATACGTAGTCCAGCAGCAATTGGCAAAAATGCTGGAGTTCTTCGGCGTTGGGCGCCGGTGCCTGAATACCGCTCAGGGCATCGAAGGCCTGCACCAGTTGCTGGCGCTCATGCAGCCAGCGATCGATCAACTGGTGCACACCCCCCCACCGCTCTTGGGCATTACGGCAGCTTTCGAGCATGTTGTCCTCGCTTCCCTCTTCGGACGTCCCGGAGAATCATCGTCCGCTCCGAGACGCATTGCTGACGCACTCTCTGCGCTCTGTGGGAGAACGCCTGTGCAAGGGGCGAACTCCGGCGCTACGGAAAGCCAGATTATGCCCCCGGGATGACCCCATCAAGACGCCCGTACAGAAAAATTCATACGGATGTTTGATCGGTATCCCGCATCCGCTCTGGTTTTCGCCAAATCGATACGGCCGACGCTCGAGAGCTGACGAAAAGCCACGGGACAGTCCGCATCAGGCACGTCGGAGGAACTGCACGATGGAGAAACCGAGATAGGCCACGAACGCCAGCAGGCTCCATTCCGGAATGCTCAGTGTGAACAGCGTCCAGCTCACCTGGGCACAATCCGCGGTGCCATGCAGGACCAGGCGGATCACTTCCTGGAAGGGAAGCGCCTGCATCATGTAGTCGAGGCTGGGCAGGCAGGCCGGCAGTTGGTCCAGCGGAACGGTCTGCAACCATACCTGGCGGGCGGCCGTGGCCCCGCCGCCGAGAGCGAGCAGGAACACCAGCACGGAGCAGATACGCCGCCCACGCAGGCCGGGCCCCTGGATCGCGCCAGCGAGGCAGGTCAAGCCGATCAGGATGAAGAAGATCCGCTGCACGACGCACAGCGGGCAGGCCTCCAGGCCAACCACATGTTCCAGGTACAGCGCCCCGCCCATGATGGCGACGCAGGCCAGGAACGCGAGAAGGAAAAGCTGACGGGGGCTGGCCAGGGGCATGGCGGATCCACAGGTACACAGGGGAAAGGCCGCCTACGGTAGTGGAAAGCCTCCGGCCGTTTCAAGCCGCAAGGCAGCTCTGCGGCAAGGCATCCCGAATCATGCCGGGCACCCGCGACAAGCCGCCACAGTCCTGCCGATGGAGCCGAATGGGGAACGCCACCCGGCGTTCCCCATGCTCAAATGCCCGCCACCACCACTGGCAGCCCCGGAGTACGCCGATCGAGCAGGACCAGGCCCTCCTGGAACAACTGGTTGCTGCGCTCGACCTCGCCGAGCTGCGCCAGCAGGCGTCCCAGCTCGGCGCAGGTCTCGGCACTGCGCTGGAAGCTCAGGCTGGCCTCCAGGTATTCCCGGGCCTTGCCCCAGAGCTTGTTGATCAGGCACAGGCGCCCCAGGGTCAGCAGCAGGCCGGGATCGTTCGGATGTTCCTTGAGCCAACCTTCCGCGGCCTGCAATTGCTTGCCCGGATCGCGCCCGCGCACCTGCCCGTAGAGTTGCACCAGGGTCGCGTCGAAGCCTTGCTTGAGCGCATGGCGGAGGACTTCTTCGGCCTCTTCCTCGGCGCCCAGACGAAGCAGTTGGGCGGCATAGCCCGCGACGATCGCCGGGTCTGCACGCAGCGCCGAAGGCACGTTCTGCCAGCGCTGGGTCAGCGGCTGCAACGCCGTCTCGCCCTCGTTCAGTCCACGCTCGCCGGCTTCCTGCAAGGAAGCCACCCAGGCACGGCGTTCGAGGTCGCGCAGTTCGGAATCCTTCAGCACACGCTCCTTGCGCAGCTCCGGCAGCAGGACGCAAAGGGCCTGCCAGTCGTGCTGGGTGACGTACAGCTGCTGCATCAGCCGCAATACCGTGCGGTGCTGCGGCTGGAGCCCGTGCAGCTCTTCGAGGGTATTACGTGCCTGCGGGTAGTCGCCGCGATTGATCAGCAGTTGCGCACGGGTCAGGCCGACCAGCAACTGGGCATCCGGCTCGCGCTCGCGGGCCCGGTTCAGCAGGTCGTCGGCCTCGTCGTAGCGTTCGAGTTCGTTGGCGGCCCGCGCCGCGCCGAGGTAATGCATCAGCGGCCGCTCGCCCATCTCCGCCGCCCGCCGCAAATGACGCAGTGCCTGCGGCCAGTTGCCTTCGCCGAGATCGCGCAGGCCGCTGTGCTCGGCCATCTGCACGCGACGCCGGCGGTTGTAGCGCGACCAGGGGTTGACCACCCGCCCCGAACTGCCGAGCAGGCGCAGGACCAGGCGCACCAGCACCACCAGCAGCCAGACCACCGCCAGCAGGGCGAGGAACGACCACAGGCTGGATTCGTAACGGAAGCTCTTGTAGGCGATCAGCACATAGCCGGCCTGCTCGGAGATCGCCAGCCCAACCAGCGTGGCGACCAGCACCACCGCCAGGACCAGGAGGTAGATACGTCTCATGGACGGCCCTCCGTGGCCGGAGCCGCCTGCGCCTCGGGCACCAGGTTGCCGGCCGCCTCGCGGCGCGACACATAGGCCTGCAAGGCGCTCAGGGCCGGTGCGAGGTCAGGGACCTGCACGGTGACCGGCTGCTTCGCCAACTCATCGATACGCAACTTCAACGCGCGGCTGTCGGCCAGCTCTACGTTGAAATAGCCGTCCAGCACGTCCTGGGCCTGCTTCAGCGCCTGCTGGTAGACTTCCTGCTTGCCATTCAGCGCCGCCCACTGGGCCTGCTCCAGGGCCAGGCCGATGGTCAGGCGCACCTGCGCCAATTGCTCGCCGGCCAGCAGCGGACGAATGTCCTCGCCGGCATTGAAGTCGATACGGATGTAGCGCGAGATCTTCTCCCACCAAAGCTCCCAGGTGCTGTTGCCGTCGCCCCAGGCGACGTTGCTGGCAGCGCTTTCGCCTTCCTTGAAGGTCGGGGTGAGCGGCTGCAACTGGTTGACCTGCTCGCGCAGCGCCGCCAGTTGTACGAACAGCCCGGTGCGGTCAGGCTCCGGCAAGGCGCGCAGCGCCTCCAGGCTGGCCGCCAGCTTGGCGCGGGCGGCGTAGGCGCCGGGATCGTTCTGCGCGCGCAGGATATCGTCGGCGCCCTGCACCAGTTCGGTGGCGCTGCCCACGTCCTGCAGGGCGTACAGGCGCAAGCTGGCCAGACGCAGCAGGTGTTCGGCCTCGGCCAGTCGCCATTGCTGGCGGCTCTGGCCGAGGACCTTCTTCAACTGTTCGCCGAGGTGCTGCTGATCATCCTGCAGTTCCACCATCAGGCGCCGCCGCGCTTCCAGCTCGCCCGCGTTGGGCAGAGCATCCAGGCGCGCCGCCAGTTGCTGGTTGCTCTGGGCCAGTGCTTCGGTCTTGCCACGGGCGTCGTCCAGCCGTGCCAGTTGGTCGCGCTCCTTGCCCTGCAACTGCTGGACCTGCCAGAAGCTCCAGCCGCCCGCTCCCAGGCCCGCCACGCCGACCAGCAGGGCGAGCAGCGCCAGGCCGGTGCCGGCACCGGAGCGTTTGGGCGCGGGAGAAGGGGTGGAAGTGGAAGTTCTTGCGTCGTCTTGGGGAGTGACTGCTTCGCTCACAGGTCCATCCTTTGGTCAAGAAAGTTCTAGGCGGCGCTCGTCAGGGCCGCCAGCAAGGCCGGCGCGCTCGCGCCCCGGCAATCAATCACCCGTTGCGCACCCAGTTCGCGCGCCATCTCGGCGACCCGCGGGCTGGGTACGAACAGCGGCAACCGGCCTATCTCGGGCCAATCGGCTGCCGCCAACTGATACAGATTTTGCAAACCCTGTCCACTGCTGACCACCAGGCCGTTCAGGCGTTCCGCCCGCACCCTTGCCAGCAGTTCTCCGGCCGGATAGTCCGGAGCCCGGCGCCGGTAGAGTGGCAGGTAGTCCACCTGCACGCCTTGGCCGCGCAGGCGCTCGGCGAGGAATTCTCGGCCACCTTCGCCGCGCATGATCAGTACTTTCGGATCGTGCACGCGCAGGGAATCCTGGAACGCCGGCAGCGCCAGCAACGCTTCGCTGTCGTCGCCCTGTTCAGGGTAGGTTACGTCGAGGCCGTAGGCCTCGAGGATCGCCGCGGTCGCCGCGCCGACGCTGCACCAGGTCTGCTGCGGCGGCTGCGGCCAGTAGCGGTCGAGCCGCTCCAGACCCAGGCGCGCCGCCGGCTTGCTGACCACCACCACCGCGCAGTAGCGGTCCAGGTCGAGCATCAGCGTACGCTGCTCCGGGGTTTCTTCCAGCGGATCGATCGCCAACAGCGGCAGGCTGCTGCTATGGACGCCCGCCTCGCCGAGGCTGGCGGCCAGCGCCGCGCACTCCTCGTCGGGGCGCGTCAGCAGGAGCCGCCAGCCGCTCACGGATGACCGGCCTCGCCGTAGACGGCTTCGAGAATCGCTTCGGCGCCCTGTTCCAGCAGGTCCTCGGCCACCCGCACGCCCAGCGCCTCGGCTTCCGCCAGTGGCGCCCGCCCCTCGGCGCGCAACAACTGGGTGCCATCAGGCTGGCCGACCAGGCCGCGCAGCCACAGCTGGTCGCCCTCGCGGATGGCGTAGCAGGCGATCGGCACCTGGCAACCGCCGTTGAGTCGCTTGTTCAGCGCGCGCTCGGCAGTGACCCGCAGAGCCGTGTCGGTATGGTGCAAGGGTTCCAGCAAGGCATGCAGGTCGCTGTCGGCAGTACGGCACTCGATGCCGACGGCGCCTTGTCCCCCGGCGGGCAGGCTGTCGTCGACACTGATCGAGGAGCGGATGCGCGACTCGAAGCCGAGGCGGATCAGGCCTGCGGCGGCGAGGATGATCGCGTCGTATTCGCCGGCATCCAGCTTCGCCAGGCGGGTATTGACGTTGCCCCGCAGGAAACGGATCTGCAGGTCCGGCCGGCGCGCCAGCAGCTGCGCCTGGCGGCGCAGGCTGGAGGTGCCGACCACGCTGCCGGCGGGCAGTTGCTCGAGGCTGGCATAGGTGTTCGAGACGAAAGCGTCACGCGGGTCTTCGCGCTCGCAGATGGTGTAGAGGCCGAGCCCCTCGGGAAAGTCCATCGGCACGTCCTTCATCGAATGCACCGCGATGTCGGCGACGCCTTCGAGCAGGGCGGTTTCCAGTTCCTTGACGAACAGGCCCTTGCCGCCGATCTTCGCCAGCGGTGCGTCGAGCAGCTTGTCGCCGCGACTGGTCATCGGCAGCAGGGTGACGGTCAGGCCGGGATGCGCCTGTTCCAGGCGCGCCTTGACGTATTCGGCCTGCCACAAGGCGAGGGCGCTCTGGCGGGTGGCGATGCGGATTTCGCGGGACGACATGGGATATTCCGTGCACAGGGATACGCCCATGATAACAGTTCGAACCCGAGTGCGCGGACGCTGGGCCCGATAGCCGCACCCGGGTCGCTGGCGAACCGCCGACCGCCGTCAGAGCTGATGCATCAGACGCCTGACCCCGGCCACGTGCCGCCGGCTGACGGTCAGCGCATCGCCGTCGAGGCCTTTCAGGTAGAGCTGGAAATGCCCCAGCGGCGTACGCTGCAGGCGTTCGATCCGTTCGCGGGCAACCAGCGCGTTGCGGTGGATGCGCACGAAGCGCTCGCCGAACTCGTCTTCCAGCGCCTTCAACGGCTCGTCCAGCAGCACCTCGCCCTGCGCATGGCGCAAGGTCACGTACTTGTGGTCGGCAATGAAGAAGATCACCTCTTCCAGCGGGATCAGCTCGATCCCCTTGCGGGTCCGCGCACTGATGTGGCTGCGCGGACCGCTGCCGCCGGAGGCCGGGGGCTTGGTCAGCGCGGCCAGTTGCACGCGGTTCGGTCGCGAGGCTTTCTTCAACGCCTCGGCCAGGTCTTCGCTGCGCACCGGCTTGACCAGGTAGCCCACGGCGCTGACCTGGAAGGCTTCCAGGGCGAATTCGTCATGGGCCGTGCAGAAGATCACAGCCGGCGGCGCTTCCCGCTCGCAGAGTCTGGCCGCGACCTGGAGGCCGTCCAGACCGGGCATGCGGATATCCAGCAGGACGATATCGGGCTTGAGGCTGTCGATCAGCGTCAGCGCTTCTTCGCCATTGCTGGCCGAGGGCTCGAGGACGCGATAGCCGTCCAGTTGCCCTACCAATCGGGCCAGGCGCTCTCGCGCCAGAGGTTCGTCATCGACAATCAGGACATTCATAAGCTCAGGCTTCCTGCATGAGTCGCGCACATGGATAGCGTAGACAGGTGTAGTGCCGTCCGTCACGGCGCTCGACGCTGAGACTCGCTTTAGGCCCGAAAAGTGCCCCAAGTCGTGCATCGATATTGTGTAACGCCTGTCGCGTGCCTTTCGACGGGGGCGACTCGAGCGCCTCGTCGTAGGGGTTGCTCACACATAGCTGGAACACTCCTTCACGATAAACCGCCTCGACCTGCACCAGGCCACCTTCGACCCGCGGCTGGATGCCATAGATAAGCGCATTTTCCAGCAGCGGCTGCAAGGTCAGTTGGGGGATCGGCAGGTTGGCCGGCACCCCGTGCACCTGCCAGTCCAGTTGCAGGCGATCGCCAAGACGATACTGCTCAATGGAAAGATAGCGCCTTGCCAGCGCCAGTTCCTCCTCCCAGGAAACTAAAGTGCCGGGCTTCGCCAGGCTGGCCCGGAACAGGTCGGACAGGTCAAGCACCGCATGCTCGGCCTTCAGCGGGTCCAGCTCGATCAGGCTGGCGATGCTGTTCAGGCTGTTGAACAGGAAGTGCGGGCGAATCCGCGCCTGCAGCGATTCCAGGCGCGCCTGCAACTCGGCCTGCTGCTGCCGGCGCCACTGGCTCTGCAGGTAAAAGTAGCGCAGCACCAGGGCGGACATGATCAGCGCGATCAGCGCGTGCCGCAGATACAGATTGACCTCGCCGGCACGCGTCAGTTCTCCGCCCAGCTGATAGTGCTCGGCGACCGCCGTGCAGCCCAGAGTGAGGGCCACCACCAACAGGCAGCAGGCACTCCCCGCCAGCGCCACCGGCAGGCGCGCGAGCAATGGCCGCAGGCGGCAGAACAGCGCCGCCGAGAGCAGTACGATCCACTGCACGAACAGCGACGCCAGGGCCAGGCGCACCCAGTTGAAGCTCGGCGTCATCGGCTCCGCCAGCACCAGCACGAGCACCAGCAGCTCCGCCAGCAGCACCAGGGTGAACAGGGCTTCGGCTTCGCAGAGCTCGGGAATGAAGAAGTCGTCTTGGACGGCCGGCCGGGGCGAGCGGCCGGGCTTGAATCGGATAGGCATCGACAGAGTTTCCGCAAGGCCCGTGGCGCCCGCAAGACAGCCGCGGGCGTACGGGCGAAATAAAGCACCGAAATGCCATCTGCCGCAAAAAACCGCGAAACAGCGCTCGTTCCGGCTTCGTCGACGAGCCGCCGGTTTTTCCTCCCGGCCTGCTATCATCGTCGCACTTTGCCCGTCACGCAGGCCGCGCGGCCTGTCCGTTTCTTGTTGCAGCGAGAGATACCATGAGCGTAGAGAAGACCAACCAGTCCTGGGGCGGCCGCTTCAGCGAGCCCGTCGACGCCTTCGTCGCCCGTTTCACCGCCTCCGTCGACTTCGACAAGCGTCTCTACCGCCACGACATCATGGGCTCCATCGCCCACGCTACGATGCTGGCCAAGGTCGGCGTGCTGAGCGACGCCGAGCGCGACGCCATCGTCGAAGGCCTGCAGCAGATCCAGGCGGAAATCGAGACCGGCAGCTTCGACTGGCGCGTCGACCTGGAAGACGTGCACATGAACATCGAGGCACGCCTGACCGACCGCATCGGCGTCACTGGCAAGAAGCTCCACACCGGCCGCTCGCGCAACGACCAGGTGGCCACCGACATCCGCCTCTGGCTACGCGACGAGATCGACACCATCCTCGGCGAGATCACCCGCCTGCAGGAGGGCCTGCTGGGCCTGGCCGAAGCGGAAGCCGGCACCATCATGCCCGGTTTCACCCATCTGCAGACCGCCCAGCCGGTGACCTTCGGCCACCACCTGCTGGCCTGGTTCGAGATGCTCGGCCGCGACTACGAGCGCCTGGTGGACTGCCGCAAGCGGGTCAACCGCATGCCGCTCGGCTCGGCTGCCCTGGCCGGCACCACCTACCCGATCCAGCGCGAGATCACCTGCCAGTTGCTGGGCTTCGACGCGGTTGGCGGCAACTCCCTGGACGGCGTCTCCGACCGCGACTTCGCCATCGAATTCTGCGCCGCCGCCAGCCTGGCGATGATGCACCTGTCGCGCTTCTCGGAAGAACTGGTGCTGTGGACCAGCGCACAGTTCCAGTTCATCGACCTGCCCGACCGCTTCTGCACCGGCTCCTCGATCATGCCGCAGAAGAAGAACCCCGACGTGCCGGAGTTGGTACGCGGCAAGTCCGGCCGGGTATTCGGCGCCCTCACCGGCCTGCTGACCCTGATGAAAGGCCAGCCGCTGGCCTACAACAAGGACAACCAGGAAGACAAGGAACCGCTGTTCGACGCCGCCGACACCCTGCGCGACTCCCTGCGCGCCTTCGCCGACATGGTCCCGGCCATCAAGCCCAAGCGCGAGATCATGCGCGAGGCGGCCCGCCGCGGCTTCTCCACCGCCACCGACCTGGCCGACTACCTGGTGCGCAAGGGCCTGCCGTTCCGCGACTGCCACGAGATCGTCGGCCACGCGGTGAAATACGGCGTGGACAGCGGCAAGGACCTCGCCGAGATGAGCCTCGACGAGCTGCGCCGCTTCAGCGACCAGATCGACGCCGACGTCTTCGACGTACTGACCCTGGAAGGCTCGGTCAACGCCCGCGACCATATCGGCGGCACCGCCCCGAACCAGGTCCGCGCCGCCGTCGCCCGCGGCCGCCAGTTGCTCGCCGAACGCTGAGGCTTGCGACAATCCGACCTCGCACCCAGCGGGTCGGGCGACACACGGAGCGCAGCCGAGGCGCTCCGTATCCCCACATCCACAGCCGACGACGCTCCGCCAGCTATGCTTTCGGAAACGACGGGCGCTCAGCGCACGCCAGTCGCCGAAGCCTCTCGCCGTACCTCGGTAAATATCTCGATGATCGAGCGTTGCGGATCACGCTGTCGCAAGGCCCTCACCCATTGACTCTGACGTTGCAGCTCCTCGCTGGGCCTGACCCACTGTTCGGATGGCAGGGGCTGTGACCAGGCACGCATGGCCTCGGGCAACTCCTGGCGTTGCATGCGCTTGACCCGGCGGATTTCCCATTCGACTAGATGGAATGGCAGCGTCCATAAGTCCATTGCGTGGTAGAGATACCAACCGACCATATACCAACGCCCTACTTCACCCTCCCGGTAGCGACGATGAGCACGAGCGCGGGCATTGCGGAAGGTGTGCAGCCCCTCGTGAGGCGGGTCGTCCGGGCCTTGCAGGTCGAGTGGGTCCTGGATCTCCTTGAGGCTGTGCAGCTCATGCTCCATATAGGCTCGGATGGCCTCCCAGTTGGCGATGGCCAGAGGCAGGCCGGCACAAGGGAACTCCAGGGAGAAGTCCTCGCCGCTGGCGGCATGATGGAAGCCCACACCCATGCCATATTGGCGCTGGATGCCGTACTGAGTGGCACCCTGGGCCTGGATCACCCAGGCCGATAGGGACTCCCAGGGGACGAAGATGGGGGCGGAGTGGCTTTCTGGGACGAAGCAAACTTCGCGGCGCTGACGATTGAAGCGAGTAGGGATTATCTTTTTATACTTAATATGATTGAACCACCATGCGCTTAACAAGATAAGAAAGCCAAACAGCGCACACCCCGAGCCATATGTTATTCCTATATTAAACATCCCTACAGCCAACTGCTTAGCCGTGCCTATATCACCACCTAACAAAGGCGTGCCGACCATTATTAGAGTTGGAATTAAAAAAACAGATATTATCCAGATAGTAAATGGCCCCCCTAATCTGACCTGCCAGGCAAATGCATTGGGCAGCCCCGTCCCGAAGTCAAGATAAGTATCATTCATTTCCCCCACGGCATGAGAATAGTCCTGTGCGGGCTGGGCTGTAGGTAGAGGTAAAGGCGCGAGATAACTGACCAGCCCACTGGAAAAGGGAACCACATCACCTGCTCGGTGGCTCTCCATCAGTCGCAACGGCGGCACATCCATGGGCTTATCGTTCTGGAGCATCGGCAAAATCCGGCAGCAAACGGGGGTCAATTAGCATCCAGGATGCTTCCTGCCCCTGGATACGTTGTGGCGAAGCAGGATAGTCTCCTTCGCTGTGTGGCGACAGGCGAACCATGTGCCGATCGGCATGATATTGACCCTGCGGGTTCAGTCGTTCGATCTGTACAGTCAGTAATAGATCCTCCGTGACCGAGCCCCCGGTCACACCTTCCAGCGGCGCTAGCCGCGGCACCAGCAACACCAACGGTTCGACGGACGCGACCTGTAGACTGTCGCCGACAACTTCGGTGACGGGGAACCAACGCACCATGGGCGAACCTCTTTCGTATTTCACGCTACGAATGCGGTAGGCCGCCAGGCTCAAGCGTACTTCAGGACGCCCGGCCAAAGTCTGCTGCAGTGCTCCCAGACTGATACCAGGCAAGACTAGGCTGATCTCCGCGCTGGCAGGCGAGGAGAGCAGGTCTCGCCACCAACTGCCATGACTCGCGTGCTTGACCTCACCTCTTGGCGTCTGGACGATCCCCAGAAGTCGTTGCTGATAGATTTCCAGGGACTGATTCAGACGCCCTCCGATGTCACGGCTCCAGGGTGTGCTGAGCAACCAATCGTCATGGGGCGTGGTATTACTGCGGTTATACCAATAGGTTCCTACCAGTTCGAGAGCGGTGAAAATGGCGCCGGCGATATTGAATCGAGCAAATATGCTCGACAGTCGCGTGCCAGCTAATGCCCAGGCTGTACGCTCGGCGGCAGGTGTTGCAGCCCTGAGCACACCTTTTAAAGCATACCCCGTATGCCATACCCCGTAGGCGCTGCTGGCCAGCATTCCGCTGGAGCCAACCATAGCTAAAGTGGCACCTTGCTGAGCTTGAGCATTTCCGCTGCGTATAGCACCAAGCCATTCGCCATAGTGGGTTTGAGTAGCAACAGCTGCTGCAAAAAAACCTGCCGCATATCCCACAAACCCTAGGCGTAAGTGCAGTCTTCCCATTTGTACATGAACAACTTCCACAGCGTGGTTTTGCAGCCCCTGTGCCAACTGAGCACTTCTGGCCTGAAGAGCTGTATCGGCAATGGCCTGAGCTGCCGCTACGCCCGCAGATATTGTGGTGAAAATAGAACCAGCCAGCGGCATTAGCTCACGCTTATCCGGCGAAGTCGCGATAACCCCCCGCCATACCTGCACCATATTGACAAATTGCGCCACAAACACCGCCAGACCAATTCCATCGCCCACCTTATTGAACACGGCTGCGCTGTTATAGCCATTGCGCAGGTTACGGATACCACTGGCAACTTCCTGTAACTGTGCAGACGGCAGGATCAAGGTGATTCCGGCGCGGCCTGGTGTCGCACCGGCGAGACGGATGCTGTTGTCCGGAAGCTCGGCGATCGGGCTGAGGGCGGCGGCCAGGCGCGGCTCCAGGGCGTTGAGCTGGAGGCGGACACGCTGGATGTCGGCGAGCAGGGCGCGGGCGTCCGTCGACTTGTGTCCGGCATGGCTCTTCACCTGCTTGCGCTGGCGGACCAGCCGGCGCAGTTCCGCGCGCTGTTCGAGCACTTCCTTCAGGTCGGCCTGGAGGATGGCCTTTTCCGCTTCGCTGGCAATGGTGAAGGTCACCCCTTCGCGGACCGCAGCGTCGAGCAGGCGACCGGGAAGGGCCTTGGGCAGCTTGCGGAACAGCGCGTCGAGATCCGGCGCCTGCTGCTGGCCTACGCTCTTGAAGAAGCCCTCCATGGTCCGGCTGATGCCCAGGGTCAACGCCGGGTTGAGCGTGGCCTGGGCGCTGTCGGCAAGCGCTCGGGTAGCCTCCGGCAAGCCGTCGAGAGCGGGCAGCTTGCCCAGCTCCAGCGAGTCGCGCTGCTGCGCCCACTCTTTCAGCTTGGAGAGCCAGAGATGGCCGGACGGCCCGAGCTGCGCGTATTGCGCGATCAGTTCGGCCTGGATGTTCAACGGCAGAGTCTGGAACAACGGGCGATCGTATTGCGGGTTTTCCTCCAGGAAGGCGAGCACGGCCTCGCTGGCCTCGTCGCTGCGGCAGATATCCTTCAGGCAGGCGTACTGGGTGGCGAAGGCCAGTCCCAATTGCTCGGCCTGCTGGAAATCGTAGTACCAGGCGGCGCGATGGAATCGCTGCTCGGTAAGCATCTGCGTGCGGTCTGCGCTGATCTGCTCGAGCAGGGCGTTCCAACGCGCCAGGTTGGGCCTGTTGGCGGCGAGGAAGGCATCCATGGCGGGACGGTCGATCAGGTCGTCGATTCCACGCTGGCCGAACTTGGCGCCATGCAGCGCGTCGTCGACCTTTTCGCCGTGGCTCTTCTTCAGGCGGATCAGGGCGTCCAGGTTGCGTTCGACGAAGGCAGGATCGGCAGCCGCCATTTTCCGCTTGGTGAAGTGTCGCTCCACAGGTCTGTGCAGCGGCTCCGGCATGGCGGGGTCCATCGGCTTCGGCAACGGCTCGCCGTTGAGGTAGTCCAGCAAGGCCTGGCGCGATCGCTCCCGCTCGGGAGGTGGCAGCCGGTCGAGATCGTCGAACAGCGGCTGGGCACCCTCGTCGGCCAGCTTGGGCAGTTCCGCGGCGCGGATCTGGGTCAACGACTCGATGTAGCAGGCGATCACGTAGTCGCGCTCGTTGGCCCCGGCCTGGGCGCCGCCCTGCAGCCATTCCTCGAGCCAGCCGACCACTTCGTCCTGATAGGCGGCTAGGTCGCGCATCACGCCGATGTCGTCGCGCAGCGCCAGGAACAGGGCATCATGCTCGTACTGCGGGAGTACCTGCGCAGTCAACTCGCCAAGCTGGGTATCGCGGAACAGCGGCGGATCCTCCCAGACGTAGTCGCGTCGTTCGTCCGGATGGGCGGCGGGTGGACTGGCCGGGCGCTGCTGGTGGGGCGGGAAACGCTGCTGGCCCTGCTCGTCGCGATGCACCTTGTTCTGCACCACTTCGGCCAGCCAGGTTTCCGCCTGCCGTCGGGTCAGTAGATGCGGCCCCCCCTGCTGCGGGTCGGCGCGGCGCAGATCGACGGCCTGCATGAAGTGCTCGCGGTCCTTCGGACTGGCGAGCACCTGCATGCACTTGCGCGCGGTCCATTGCAGTTCCGAGTAGGCCACGTACAGGATGCTGGTACGGGGAAAGACCAGTTGGGGCTCGCCGACCGCACGACTGCGTACGTCGGCGCGAACCTCGGCGTCCTGCCACAGCAGCTTCTCGATGGCGCCCTTGTCGATGCGGTATTCATGCAGCTTTCCGGTTCCGCCGTCGATCACGTAGAGATAGCCATTGCGCACCAGCCGCAGCCCCAGCGGCCGGCTTTTCAGGGCGAAAGGCATCGCCAGCTCGGCGCTCGGATCGACGCCTTCGGTCAAACCGTAGCGCAGCGGCAACAGCTGCACCTTGGCGTTCATCAACGGACAGGTGCCGCTCGGCGAACGACTATCGCTGGACGAGGCTTCGTTTGCCGCCAGGTTGGCGCTGTCTCGCCGGGGTGTGGCCTGCGCAGTCATGAATGCATCCTTTCTGTCTCGGCGGCGCGATGCTCCGCCAGCTCGGCCGCAGCGGCCACCCGCTGCGCCGGGGATTGGCTAGAGGGACCATCGAGCAGCAAGGCGATGTCCGCATGCGCGTCCAGCGCATCCTCGCCCAGGTAGCCGAAGATATTGGCGTAGAGCAGGATTTCCCGCGCCGAGCACATCCCGCGACGGTAGGCCTGCTCGGCCAGCATACGCAGGTGCTGGAAGCGCTCTCGGCCGCGCAGGGCCGGGCGATAGCCAGGGAAATACAGACTCATGTGGCGATCCATATCCATGAGGGTCTGGCGGAAGCTGACTTCGCCAAGTGCATCGAATTCGGCCTCGCTCAGACGGTAGGGCTGCGTGCGGTCGCGAGCGATCGCCGAACCGCTTCGCCGGTGTTGCCACCAGCGGGTTTCCAAGGCATCTGGAGCACATACCTGCTCGATAGGACCGAACAGTTCCATGCGTTCATGTTCCAGCAGGCTATGCATCACTGCCGGGTCGGCCAGGCGCAGCAGCACCGGCTCGCCATGGGGAGGTTGGACGCACAGAAGGCCCCGCAGGTGCTGCGACAAGGTCGGCAAGCTGACCCGGGCGAAGAGCAGGTAGCCCCATTCCTGTGCGGCGTTGTCGAGGAACGCCTGCAGGATAGGGTCCTGGCTGCCGTCGAGGGCGACCAGGCAGGGCGACAGGTCCAGCAGTTCCTGCCAGCGGCTGTCGTGGTACAGCGGCTCGAAGGTCGGAGTATCGCTCCATTGGTAGAGCTTGCGCGGCAGTTCCGTGACGCTGACGCCATCGAGCAGCAGGTAGGCATTCAGCGTCCAGGGCAGGTCGGCGGGCAAGGCGAGCAACATCGGTTCAGTGCGCATCGGTTTTCGCCCTGGCCGCTTCGCAGATGGCGCAGATCGGTTTCTTCTGCAGCAAGGCCTGGCGCTGCGCGCGGATCAGCAGGTCGCCCGGCTTGTCCGCATCGGCCTGCCGCAGCGGCCCCGGCAACAGCGGCGCCGCGCCGCTGCCGCTGCCCGGGCTGCCGCCGGAGTTGACCCGGACGTTGGCCCCGGAGAGGGTCACGCCGCCGGCGTCGAGCTTGAGGAAGCTGCCGCCGCCCTTGAGGGTCAGTTCGGCGCCGGCCTCCAGCACCACCTTCAGGCCGCTGCTCAGGTGGATCTCCTGGCCGGCCTCGACGAACTGGCCGCTGGCGATCTTCAGGTGCTGGTCGTTGGCTACCGTGAGGTGGTCGCTGGCGCGGACTTCCACCTTGCGCTCGGCGTGGGTGGTGCGGTGTTCCTCGGCCTTGAGTTCGGTGTAGGCGTTGCCCTCGACCGTATCGTGGCGCTCGTGGCCGACGCGGATCTTCTGGTCGTGCTCGATGTTCTCGTCCCAGTCGTGCTGGGCGTGGACGAAGATCTGCTCCTGGCCCTTGCGGTCCTCGATGCGCAGCTCGTTGTAGCCACCGCCGCCAGGGCTGCTGAGGCTCTTGAAGACGCTGCGGGTCTTGTGCGCCGGCAGTTCGTAGGGCACCGGGTGTTCCTTGTGGAACAGGCAGCCGCTGACCAGCGGCTGGTCGGGATCGCCT
>NZ_KV811287.1:68637-93532 GCF_001813025.1 Pseudomonas sp. HMSC066A08 | reverse complement strand
GACCAGCGGCTGGTCGGGATCGCCTTCGAGGAAGGTCACCAGCACCTCCATGCCGACCCGCGGGATGGCGATGGCGCCGTAGCCTTTTCCCGCCCAGCCGGAGGCGACGCGCAGCCAGCAACTGGTCTGCTCGTCGGCCTGGCCCTCGCGGTCCCAGTGGAATTGCACCTTCACCCGACCGTAGCGGTCGCAGTGGATTTCCTCGCCCTTCGGGCCGGTCACCACCGCGCTCTGCGTCCCACGGATACGCGGCTTCGGCGGTGTCTGCGGCGGGCGGAAGAACACCTCCCAGGGGGTTGCGCGAAAACGGTTGCGGTAGCCCTGTTGGAAGTCGTCGTTGGCGTTGGCGGAGGTGATGCTTTCCTCCAGTACCTGCGGCTGGCGGCCTTCGTGGAAGACTTCGGTGAGCAGCCAGAGGTCGTTCCAGCCCGCCTGGGGATGGGCGGCCAGCGGCAGGAAGTGGCCGCTGAGCAGCAACGGTTGGTCGCTGCGGCCCTCGGCCAGGCGGTAGTCGCTGCGCTGCCGTTCGAGGGCACGCCTGGCCAGGTGCTTGCCGCGCTCGCGGTCGACGAAGCGGCCGGGGTAGTCGTAGTCCTCGAGGTCCGGCCGGGCTTCGCCGCGGGCGGCGCTTTCCAGCGTCAGGCGCGGTTTCTCGAAGTCGTAGTCGCGGCGGGTGACGCGGCTGGTGCGGGTTTCCAGGCGCACGCCGAAGCGCTTGACCACCGGACGGTCGGCGACCAGGCCGGAGTCCTGCTGGTAGGCCACCGGGGCGAGGCGCGGGAATACCGTCTGGTCGTCGCCGAACACCAGCAGGTGCACCTCGGCGCTGTGCTGGAAATGAAAATGGATGCCCTCTTCGGCACAGATGCGCTGGACGAAAGCCAGGTCGCTCTCGTCGTACTGCACGCAGTACTCGCGTTCGGGGTAGCGGGTGCCGAGCTGGAAGCGGTAGGCGTCGGCGAGGATGCCGTGTTCCTCCAGCACCCGGCCGACGATCTGCGGCACCGTGAGGTGCTGGAAGATGCGCTGGTTGGTGCGCAGGGCGAGGTAGGCCAACCGCGGGACGAGGGTGACGCGGTAGCGGGTCAGGCGCTTGCCCGAGTCGCCCTGTCCGGCACTGCGCACCAGGCCGTGGATACCGTTGCCGGCGGGCCCGAGGGCAAGGAAGGCGGGTTTGTGCAGCAGGCTTTCGAGGTCCGGCACGGGGCGTTCGCCGACCAGTTCCAGCTCGAAGATGAACGGCTGGCTGATGGCTTCGCGGCCGCTGAAGGAGAGCACCTGCAGGTCGAGGGCGAGGCCGTCGAGGGCGAGGCTGAAGTGGGTCTGGTTGGCGGCTGCGAACATCCGTTGTCCCTCACTGGCGCAAGCGACCGATTCGATTGTCCTGCCTGGCGCGGGCGAGACAAGGGCGTCAAGGCTCGATCGGAAGCTGCCTACAACAAAAGCGGCATCGACCCGGCGCCGGCTTTCCTGGCCACGACGCAACGGGTCATGGAAGGCACGCCGGCCAGCGAGGCTGGCCGTGTGCGAGGATCGCGGCTCAGCCGGCGACCGGGGAACGCCAGTCGTCGGAGCCGGAGGTGCCGGAGACTTCGTGGGTCCAGGTGATCTTGCGGTAGGTGAAGTGCACGTCTTCCAGGTGGGTGAAGTGGGCGTTGCCCGGATCCTGGCAGTTGGGCATGTAGTCCTTGATGTCGACGATGATCGCGTCTTCCAGGACGGTGGTGTAGTAGTGCTCCTGGGTGCCGGCGGCGGAGGTGCGGTACCACTGGATCTCGACCTTGGTCAGGCGCTCGCCGGAGGTCAGGGCGGCCAGCAGCAGCGGCGAGGCCTTGTCGAAGACCTTGGTGACGACCACCGGCTTGTGCACGCGCTGGCCGGTCGGCTGGCCGGACTGCGGGTCGCGCGGGATGATCACTTCGTGGTTGAAGCCCTGGACCATCACCTGGTCCTCGTGGCCTTCCTGGTAGGTGTTGCCGACCGAGTCCTCGGTGAAGGCGCCGGCGGTGATCAGGCCCTGCTTGGTGCCGGTGATGGACATATAGGCGGGTGTTGCCATGGATGCATTCCTTGTCAGTGGTAGCCGGGACGACATGTCCTGGTGCGGCAGCTCCCCAACAAGCTTCGTGCCAATAAAACATTTACCTTTTAAATCAAACCCTTGAAGAATTTACCGGCCCGCACGAACGTTTTTCCCCGGGTTTACCCCGAAAAAGTGAGCAAGTTGTTGCACAGTGCTATGCAAGAACTTGCTCACTTCACCGAAGACCCCGCCAGGCCTTGGCCCTGGCATTGTATCCACAGCTTTTCCCGAAGTTATCCAGCAAAAAGTTGCACACCTGCCGAGTGCCTCAGAGCCAGTTCTTGAACTTGAACCAGAGGTACGGAAGGATCGCCGATACCACCATCATCCCCAGCGCCATCGGATAGCCGATGGACCAGTCCAGCTCGGGCATGTCCTTGAAGTTCATGCCGTAGACCGTGCCCACCAGGGTCGGCGGCAGGAACAGTACGGCGGCGATGGAGAACACCTTGATGATGCTGTTCTGCTCGATGTTGATCAGGCCAAGGGTCGCGTCGAGGAGGAAGTTGATCTCGGTGGACATCTTCGCCAGGTACTCGTCCAGCGAGCGCACGTCGCGCTCCACGGTCTTCGCCAGCACCTTGGCCGGCTCGGAAAGCCAGCCGTTGCAACCCTGGCGGAAATAGCTGTTCATCCGATTGATGCTGAGCAGGCTGTCGTTGAGCTTGGACAGCAGCGAGCTGCTGCGCCCGAGGTGCTTGATGATCTGCTGCAGGTCGGTCTTCGGCTTGCGGGTCTGGGCGGTGGACTCGGCGAAGATCTCCCGCGACATGCTGCTCAGTTGCCCCTGTACGGCCTCCAACACGTCGGCGATGCGGTCCACCAGGCTGTCCATCATCAGGGCGAACAACTGGGTGCTGCTGCGGTTGGCGTCGAGCTGGCGGATGCAGCGGTTCTCGAACTCGCGGAACGAACGCAGGTCGGCGTAGCGCACGGTAATCAGCCATTTCTCGCTGAGGACGAAGGTCACTTCCTCTGTGCTCGGCCGGTGCTCGGTGATCCCGCCGACCACCGAAGTGGTCATGTAGAGGACGTTGCCGTCCTCGTAGAAGCGCGACGAATCCTCGATCTCGGCCATCTCCTCGCGGGTCGGGATGTTCACCTGCAGGTGGGATTCGAGCAGGCGCTCCTCTTCGGGGGTCGGGTGATGCAGGTCGATCCACAGGGTGCCCGGCGGCAACCCCCGCTGGGCATCGTCGTGCTGGCGTCGCTCCAGGCGGTCGCCGGAAAGGATGTAATAGGTGATCATGTCGGGTATCGCTACCTTCGCGGCCATCCGTTGGCCAAGCAGGGTGGACAACTTCCCGCCGCCGCACAAGCGGTACTTTGCGCCAGAACGAGGAGCGCCCGATGAGCGAACAGGACGACAACCAGGAAGACGGCTTCGCCGAGGAAAAACTGATCCAGGCCATCGAGAACCAGATCGAAAGCGAGAATCCGCCGGCGGCGCGCGCCGTGTTCAACAAGCTGACCCTGGTCGGCTACGAGCGCGACGAGGCGCTGGGCATGATGGCCTACGTGCTGGCCCACGAGATCAACGCCATGCTCGCCGCCGACCGCGCTTTCGACAGCGCCGGCTACGAGCATGCGCTGCGTGCCCTGCCGACGTTGCCGGACGACGAATGAGCGGAGCCGGACCGACTGGTGCCGGCGAGTGCCCCTCGTATCCATACGGTTTTGTTTCGCCAAACGCCTGCCGCTCTGGTAGAAAGGTGGCGCCCACTCTCCGTGCCACCTGCTTTCGCGGAGCGATACCGGATGCGATCCTGGTTCCACTTCCTGCCCATCTGCCTGCTGCTGGCCCTTTCCGGCCCGGCGGCAGCCGTCCCGACAGAACCCCTGGTGCTCGGCGCCGAAGACGACTGGTATCCCTATACCGCCTACAAGGACGGCCGCATCCAGGGCATGAGCGCGGACATCGTGCGGGCCGCCTTCAGAGCTGCGGACACGCCGGTCCAGCTCAATCCCTACCCCTACTCCCGCTGCATGAAGCTGGCCCTGAAAGGCTTGATCGCCGGCTGCTTCAACACCTCGCCGAACCCGCACATCCTCGCCGACTACCGTCTGCCCCGGCATCCGTTGTTCCGCGCGGAGATCCAGCTCTGGGCGCGACGCGACGAAGCGCGGCCGGTGGATGCGGAGCAGGCGCTGAGCGGACGGAAAGTCGCGGTGACCCTCGGCTATGAATACGGCGACGGCTTCGATCGACGCCACGACCTGGTGCGCATCCCGGTGCGCAAGGACTACTACGGTTTCCTCATGCTCCAGCGCGGCCGCGTCGACTACGCCCTGGCCTACCGCAATACGGCTCGCCAGTTGTTCAGCGAACATCCCGAACTGGAAGGCCAGTTCCAGCCGGTGGCCACGGTCCACCGCCCGGAGCTGTACCTGTCGTTCTCGCGCCGCCACCCGCAGGCCGAGCACCTGCTCGAACGCTTCGACCTCGGCATGCAGCGCATCCTCGCCAGCGGCGAGTACCAGAAGATCCTCGACGGCTGGAGCCAGGCCGCCGACGCTACGCCCTAGTCCAACTACACTCACCGGTGCTCAACACCGCAAGGAGCCGACATGGCCTTCACTCCCGAGCTGATCGACGAACTGGAACTGCTGGCGCTCTTCAACCTGAACAACACCCAGGAAGGACTCAAGGTCCATCACACCGCCGACGGCAAGGCCGTCGCCGCCGCCCGACGCCTGCACGACAAGGGGCTGATCGACCAGCCCGACGGCGGCTACCTGACCAGTCTCGGGCTGGATGCCGCGGAGCAGGCACAGGGCCTGCTGACCATCCTCAAGGGTTGACGGAATCGGCCATCGCGACCTGCTCCCGACAGGCCGCGACGGTTGCCCCGGTTCGCAGCGCGGCGCTCAAGCCGCCGCGCTTCCGGGCGATACAATGGCATGACCGGAGCCAGGCACGGCGCCTGGCCTTGCCTGTGCCCGGACGCCCATGAACCGACACCCCGCACTCAGCCTCGATCTCGACGATGGCATCGACCGCAAGGTCCTCGGCCAGTTGCGCCAACGCTTCCTGTCGGTCAACGCCGGTCGCCTGCAACGCGCCCGGCAGGCGTTGTCCAGCCGCCAGGAGCGGGTCCTGCGCCTGCTACCGCTGCTGTTCCACATCAACCATCCGCTGCTGCCGGGCTACCTGTCGGCCAGCACGCCGGCGGGCCTGAGCGGTTTCGAGGCGGACGACGAAGTACTCGGCGAAGCCCAGCGCCTGGCCCGTTCGTTTGTCTACAAGCCACGCAGGCAGGAACCCGCACAGCAGCCGATCCACGGCCTGTTCCTGATGGGCAGCCTGGGGAGCCTGGCCCAGGAGGAACAGAGCGATCTCGACCTCTGGGTCTGCCATGCCCCAGAACTGGAGCCCGGCGCACGCCAGGAGCTGCGCCGCAAATGCGCGTTGATCGAGGACTGGGCACGCAGCCAGGGCAGCGAGGTGCACTGTTTCCTGATCGACGTCGCCCGCTTCGGCCAGGACGAACGCGAAGACCGGAAGGAGCCCGGCGGCGACGGCAATACCCAGCACTTCCTGCTGCTCGACGAGTTCTACCGTAGCGCGATCTGGCTCGGCGGACGCACCCCTCTGTGGTGGCTGGTGCCGCCGGCCCATGAACGGAGCTACGACGAATACTGCCGGACCCTGCTCGGCAAACGCTTCATCCGCGCCGAAGAGGTGCTCGACCTCGGCCACCTGGCGCACATCCCCGCCCGGGAGTTCATCGGTGCCGGGCTCTGGCAGTTGTCCAAGGCCATCGATTCGCCCTACAAGTCGCTGCTCAAGCTGCTGCTCACCGAGGCCTACGCCAGCGAGCACCCGCGGGTCCGCTGCGTCGCCCTGCGCTTCAAGGAGCAGGTATTCGCCGGCCAGCTCGATCTCGACGAACTGGACCCCTACGTCCTGGTCTATCGCCATCTCGAGCGCTACCTGCGGGAACAGCAGGCGCCGGAACGCCTGGAACTCGTGCGGCGCTGCCTGTACCTCAAGGTCGGGCGCAAGCTCGGCGGTCGCCAGCGCCAGGCGCAGAAGGGCTGGCAGCACCTGTCGATGGAGCGGCTCGTCGCGGAATGGCAATGGGAGCCTCGCCGCTTGGCCCTGCTCGACAGCCGCAGCCAGTGGAAGATGCGCCAGGTGATGGAAGAGCGTCGCACGGTGGTCAACGAACTGACCTACAGCTACCGCCTGCTCTTCCAGATCGCCCGCCAGCAAGGCGCGGACAGCGGCATCGACAGCCGCGATCTGGGCCTGCTCGGCCGCCGCCTGTATGCCGCCTTCGAGCGCAAGGCAGGCAAGGTGGAGAACATCAACCCGGGGATCGCCCCGGATCTCGGCGAAGACGTCCTGACCCTGGTCCAGCTTCCCGCCGACGACGACCGCGAGCAGGCGCAGTGGGCGATCTTCCCCGGTGCCCTGGGCGCTCACCAGTGGCCTGACTACGCGCCGCTGAAACGCAGCCTCAGGCTGGTCGAGCTGCTCGCCTGGTGCCATCGCAACGGCGTCATCGACAGCGCCACCCGGCTGTCCCTGCATCCCGGCCAGAGCGACCTCGGCGATGCCGAACTGGACAATCTCCTGGGCAGCCTGCGGCAGTTCCTTCCTGTCCCCCTGGCGACCGTGGACGACGCCGACCTGCTGCAACCGCGTCGGCTCAAGAGCGTCCTGCTGCTGGTCAACGTCGGTGTCGACCCACTGCGCCACCACAGCCAGATGAACCTGCACATGGCTACCGGGCGTACCGACGTGCTCGGTTATGCCGGGGTGCGCGACAACCTGGTGCTGACCATCGACCAGCTCAGCCTCAACAGCTGGAACGAACTGACGGTGCGCCATTACGCAGGCCCCCAGGCGCTACCCGAGTGCCTTGCCGAGTTCCTCGACGCCGTCCGCGAAAAGCCCGGAAGCCCGCCGCAGCCGCCCGGACTGATGGTGCGCTGCTTCTGTCGCAACCGGGCCGCCTTCATCGCCGTGCGGGTCGAAGAGCTGTTTCGCGAGACCTACGGGCAACTGCTCGGCGGCCAGCCGAGCCGCTACCTGCTGCAGATCCGCCAGCAGTACCACCTGCTGGAAATGTCGCCGGAAGCGGTCAGCCACGAGAGCCTGCCCGACCTGCCGAGCCTGATCCAGCATCTGGGCCGCGAGCGCGATGGCTACAGCGTCCTGAAGCTGGATCGCCACGCCCTGGAAGGCGAGGACCTCGGGCTGGTCCTGTCCATGGGGCGGCCGGATTGTATCCAGGTGTTCTACCGGCGTGACTTCGACAGCGCCGAGATCAGCCTGCTCGACGAACGCAACGCCCTCTGGCGCCAGCGCCAGGCATTGCGTGACGAACGCAGCCTGCTCGCACCGCTGCAGCGCTTCCTGCAATCGCTGCTGTACCGGCGCAACGCCCTGTCGCTGGCGGAACAGGTGCCGGCCTCGCTGGATATCCGCTACTACGAGTTGCTCTCCAACGACGGCAGATTGCACGTCGAGTCTCGCGAAGCGCCGGAGGCCCTGGCCGGGCCCGCACTGTACGAGCTACAGGCGCTACTCGAGCGCGGCGAACGCAAGCGCGTGCAGGTCACCCTGTACTGCGATCACCAGGAGTTTTCCGAACTGGAATACGGCGCGGGCCTGTTCAAGGCGGTCGCCCGCCATATCCTGGCGCATCGCGCGGAAAGCGCCCCCTACCCCTGCTACCTGACCGACCTCGACCTGTCGCGGCTGTTCGCCGACGAACAGCCGCAAACGCTGCACTATCTGCGTTATAAAAGCGTCCTGGAAACGGCGCTGAACCAGGCGCTGCTGGAACAATGACCCAGCGCCGCGCCGCGCGGGGCTCGACAAGGACGTACGGATGGCACTCCTCGGTATTACCCTGCTCGCTGGCGCCGCATTCGTGGGCGGCTATCTCTACCGCCGCGGCCTGGATCGCCGGCGCTACCGCTTCATCCAGCAATTCCGCCTGCCGCCGCGGGTCGCCCAGGCGGTCCGCGAGCGCTATCCGCAGCTCGGCGAGGAAGAGGTCCAACGGGTGCTCGGCGGCCTGCGCGAATACCTGCTGCTATGCCGCGCCGCCGGCAAGCGGATGGTCGCGATGCCGTCCCAGGTTGTGGATGTCGCCTGGCACGAACTGATCCTGCATACCCGGCTCTACCAGCACGTCTGCCGCAAGGGACTCGGGCGCTTCCTCCACCATACGCCGGCCCAGGCGATGCGCAGCCCCCGACAGGCCCAGGAGGGCATCCAGCGCGCCTGGAAGCTGGCCTGCCGCCGCGAGGGCATCGACCCACTGAATCCCACGCGCCTACCGCTGCTGTTCGCCCTCGACACGGAACTGGCGATCGCCGATGGCTTCCGTTACGCCCTGAACTGCGCGCAGCGGCAAGACGGCGGCGCAGCGGTATATTGCGCCAGCCATATCGGTTGCAGCAGCGGCTGCGCCGGCGATAGCGGCAGTACCTTCGGTTCGGACGGACAGGATTCGCGCCACGGCTGCGGCGGCGATAGCGGTGGGGACGGCGGCAGCGGTTGCGGGGGTGGAGGATGCGGGGGCGGTGGGGGCGACTGAGAGTCGCGAAGCCCGTCGCCGAATGGCGACGGGCGAAAACCGATCAGCGCGCGTAGTCGCCGGCGGCTTCCGGCTGGTATTCGATTTCCAGCAGGGTCAGCTTCAGCGTCTTGCCGCTCGGCGCCGGCCAGTCGATGGTCTGGCCGATGGTCAGGCCCAGCAGCGCGGTGCCCACCGGCGCGAGGATCGAGACCTTGCCTTCGCCGGCCACGTCTTCGGGATAGACCAGGGTCAGGGTGTATTCCTTGCCGCTGCTTTCCTCGCGGCAGCGCACGGTGGAGTTCATGGTCACGACGCCCGGCGGAATCTCGTCATGCCCCACCACCTGGGCGCGCGACAGTTCGGCCTCCAGCGCCTCGGCGGCGGGTCCGAATTCGTCCAGGCCATCCAGCAGGCGCTCCAGGCGCTGCAGGTCCAGACGAGTGATGGTGATCGGCGGCGTGCTCATGATCGCAGGCGTGCTCCTTGGTCCGGTTCGGTTGATCGATGAAAAGCAGGAATCGCAAAAAAGCAAAAACCCCGCCCGAAGGCGGGGTTTTCCCGGACACTAACACAGTCGCAGGAATTAGCAACATCCCCCCTATCAGGAGAGACGGCCCGCCAGCGACTGGCGTCGAGCGGCCTGTGACCTGATCTGCAAGCGGCGGGAATCGTCGGCCTTGCCCCACTCGCGGATTTCCGCCAGGGAACGTCCGCAGCCGACGCAAACGTCCGCATCGTCGAGGCAGCACAGGCGCCGGCAAGGCGAGGCCACCGCCGGCGGCGAAGCCTCAGAGGCCGGGGAACTCGACATCCTCGCCCCCCTGCTCCAGGGTCGCCCGGTTGAGCAGCGCGCCCAGCGGTTCCTGGCTGCCATCGTGGCGCCAGAGGCCGCTGGCCTCGTCGTAATCGAAGTGGAAGCCGCCCGACTTCGCCGCCACCCACAGCTGGCGCAACGGCGCCTGACGGCTGAGGATCAGTTGCGAGCCGTTCTCGAAGCGTACGGTGAGCACGCCGCCGGCGTTCTCCAGGTCGAGGTCCAGGTCGCTGTCATCGAAGGCGTCTTCAACCTGCTGCTGGAGCGCATCGACCAGGTCGTGGAAACGCGCTTCATTCATCGTACTCATGCATTGCCTCGGCATTAGCTAACGGGAAAAAAGGCGGGCGACTACCTTCGTCTTGCCCTATTCCGACAATTCTACGCTGGTATTGCCGTAGTCCGCGCTGTTTTGCCGCGACGCTCGCGGAAAACGCCGGCATCCCCTCTGCCTCAGGCCATTCCCCTGCAAGCCCCGGCACACCTGATCCGGCTCGCATAGGCAAGGCGCCGGGGGGTCGGTATACTCCGGAACAATTCACGTTTTCTACAAGGATTCCGTCATGAAGCGGCTGTTCCTGTCCTTCGTCGCGCTCGCCCTCCTCGCCGGCTCCATCGCCGCCTGCGGCCAGAAAGGCCCGCTGTACCTGCCGGACGACGAAAAAGCCAAGAAAGAACACAGCAAAGACCGCTACGGTTTCTGAGAGAGCGCCCATGGACACATTCAGTTACCGCGACGGTGAGCTGTTCGCGGAAGGGGTGGCGCTTTCCCGCATCGCCGAGCGTTTCGGCACGCCCACCTACGTCTATTCCCGCGCGCACATCGAGGCGCAGTACCGCGCCTATGCCGATGCCCTCGCCGGCATGCCGCACCTGGTCTGCTTCGCGGTCAAGGCCAACTCCAACCTCGGGGTGCTGAATGTGCTGGCGCGCCTCGGCGCCGGTTTCGACATCGTTTCCCGCGGTGAGCTGGAGCGTGTCCTGGCCGCCGGCGGCGATCCGGCCAAGGTAGTGTTCTCCGGCGTCGGCAAGACCCGCGACGACATGCGCCGCGCCCTGGAGGTCGGCGTGCACTGCTTCAATGTCGAGTCCGGCGAAGAGCTGGAGCGCCTGCAACGGGTGGCTGCGGAACTCGGCGTGAAAGCGCCGGTATCACTGCGGGTCAACCCGGACGTGGACGCCCAGACCCACCCCTATATCTCCACCGGCCTGAAAGAGAACAAGTTCGGCATCGCCATCGACGAGGCCGAGGCGGTCTACGCCCGCGCCGCCGAGCTTGACCACCTGGAGGTGATCGGCGTCGACTGCCACATCGGCTCGCAGTTGACCCAGCTGGAGCCCTTCCTCGACGCCCTCGAGCGCCTGCTCGGGCTGGTCGACCGCCTGGCCGGCAAAGGCATCGGCATTCGCCACCTGGACCTCGGCGGTGGCCTCGGGGTGCGCTACCGCGACGAACAGCCGCCGCTGGCCGGCGACTACATCCGCGCCATCCGCGAGCGCCTGCACGGCCGCGACCTGACCCTGGTGTTCGAGCCGGGCCGGTCCATCGTCGCCAACGCCGGCGTGCTGCTGACCCGTGTCGAGTATCTCAAGCACACCGAGCACAAGGATTTCGCCATCGTCGACGCGGCGATGAACGACCTGATCCGCCCGGCTCTCTACCAGGCCTGGATGGACGTGCAGGCGGTACGCCCGCGCGACGCCGCGCCGCGCCGCTACGACCTGGTCGGGCCGATCTGCGAGACCGGCGACTTCCTCGCCAAGGATCGCGACCTGGCGCTCGCCGAAGGCGACCTCCTGGCGATGCGCTCGGCCGGCGCCTACGGCTTCGTCATGAGCTCGAACTACAACACCCGCGGCCGCGCCGCCGAGGTGCTGGTGGATGGCGAGCAGACCCACGAGGTCCGTCGCCGCGAGACCGTCCAAGAGCTCTACGCCGGCGAAAGCCTGCTGCCGCAGTGAGGCCCAGACCATGCTTTTGCGCTTCACCAAGATGCATGGCCTGGGCAACGACTTCATGGTCCTCGACCTGGTCAGCCAGCACGCCCATGTGCAGCCCAAGCACGTCAAGCTCTGGGGCGACCGCAACACCGGAGTCGGCTTCGACCAGTTGCTGATCGTCGAGGCCCCGAGCAGCCCCGACGTCGACTTCCGCTACCGGATCTTCAACGCCGACGGCTCCGAGGTCGAGCAGTGCGGCAACGGCGCACGCTGCTTCGCCCGCTTCGTTCAGGACAAGCGCCTGACGGTGAAGAAGAGCATCCGCGTAGAAACCAAGGGCGGCATCATCGAGCTGAATATCCGCCCGGACGGCCAGGTCACGGTGGACATGGGTCCGCCGCGCCTGGCCCCGGCCGAGATACCGTTCCAGGCCGAGCGCGAAGCCTTGTCCTATGGGATAGAGGTGAATGGCCAGCGCGTCGAACTGGCCGCGGTATCCATGGGCAATCCCCATGGCGTGCTGCGCGTCGACAACGTCGACAGCGCACCGGTACACAGCCTCGGTCCACAACTGGAAGTTCATCCGCGCTTCCCGAAGAAGGCCAACATCGGCTTCCTCCAGGTGCTCGATCCGCACCATGCACGCCTGCGCGTCTGGGAGCGCGGCGTCGGCGAGACCCAGGCCTGCGGCACCGGCGCCTGCGCGGCGGCGGTTGCCGGGATTCGCCAGGGCTGGCTGCAATCGCCGGTGCAGATCGACCTCCCCGGCGGCCGCCTGCACATCGAGTGGGCAGGTCCCGGCCAGCCCGTTATGATGACCGGGCCCGCCGTCCGCGTGTATGAAGGCCAGGTCCGCCTGTAAGGGCCGTCGCCCGCGAGAACCGAGACGCTTATGACCGAGAAAAGCCAGGAACCGACAGCAGCGCTGGACGCCGAGCAGGTGGCCGCCTATCTGAGCCAGCACCCGGAGTTCTTCGTCGAGCACGACGAGCTGATCCCCGAGCTGCGCATCCCGCACCAGCCCGGCGACGCCGTGTCGCTGGTGGAGCGCCAGGTACGCCTGCTGCGCGAGCGCAACATCGAGATGCGCCACCGGCTCTCGCAACTGATGGACGTGGCCCGCGAGAACGACCGCCTGTTCGACAAGACCCGTCGCCTGGTCCTCGACCTACTCGACGCCACCAGCCTGGAAGACGTGGTCAGTACCGTCGAGGACAGCCTGCGCCACGAGTTCCAGGTGCCCTACGTGAGCCTGATCCTGTTCAGCGACAGTAGCGTCTCGGTGGGCCGCTCGGTGAGCAGCGCGGAGGCGCACCAGGCCATCGGCGGCCTGCTCTCCGGCGGCAAGACCGTCTGCGGCGTGCTGCGTCCGCACGAACTGGCGTTCCTCTTCGGCGAGAGCGACCGCGACGAGATCGGCTCCGCAGCGGTGGTATCCCTGAGTTTCCAGGGCCTGCACGGCGTGCTCGCCATCGGCAGTCCCGATCCGCAGCATTACAAGAGTTCCCTCGGTACCCTGTTCCTCGGCTATGTCGCCGAGGTCCTGGCCCGCGTGCTGCCGCGCTTCTCCTCGCCGCTGCGCTCGGTCCGCTGAGCGCGGCGGGCGGTCCGAGATGCGCGCCGACCTGGATGCCTTCCTCGAACATCTGCGCAGCGAGCGCCAGGTCTCCGCGCACACCCTCGATGGCTACCGGCGCGACCTGCTGAAGATCCTGGCCCTCGCCGAAAAGGCCGGGCTTTCCGACTGGAGCGCCCTCGACACCCGCACCCTGCGCACCTTCGTCGCCCGCCTGCACCAGCAGGGCCAGTCCAGCCGCAGCCTGGCACGGCTGCTCTCGGCGACGCGCGGCTTCTACCAGTACCTGCTACGCGAAGGGCGCTGCCGGCACGACCCTGCCAACGGCCTGAGCGCGCCGAAGAGTCCGCGCAAGCTGCCCAGGACCCTCGACGCCGACCGCGCCCTGCAATTGCTCGACGGAGCCGTGGAGGACGACTTCATCGCCCGCCGCGACCAGGCCCTGCTGGAGCTGTTCTATTCCTCCGGGCTGCGCCTCTCGGAACTGGTCGGCCTCGATCTCGAATGGCTGGACCTCAAGGAAGGCCTGGTGCGAGTGCGCGGCAAGGGCAACAAGGTCCGCGAGCTGCCGGTCGGCAAGGCCGCGCGCCAGGCACTCGAAGCCTGGCTGCCGCTGCGCGCCCAGGCCGGTCCGGAAGACGGTGCGGTGTTCATCGGCCGCGGCGGCAAGCGCCTGACGCCAAGGGCGATCCAACTGCGAGTGCGCCAGGCTGGCGTCCGCGAGCTGGGCCAGCACCTGCACCCGCACATGCTGCGGCACTCCTTCGCCAGCCATCTGCTGGAGTCGTCCGGCGACCTGCGCGCCGTGCAGGAACTGCTCGGCCACGCCGACATCGCCACGACCCAGATCTATACCCACCTGGACTTCCAGCACCTGGCCTCGGTCTACGACCGCGCCCATCCCCGCGCCAAGCGCAAGGGCAACGCCGATGGAGGCAACGACCCATGAGCAGCCTGCGACTGATCACCTTCGACCTCGACGACACCTTGTGGGATGTCGCCCCGGTGATGAACAACGCCGAGGCCCTGCTCCGCGAATGGCTGGCGAGCAACGCGGCGCGCCTGGGTCCGGTGCCCATCGAGCACCTGTGGGCGATCCGCACCCGCCTGCTGGATCGCGAGCCGATGCTGCGCCACCGCCTCAGCGAGCTGCGCCGCCGCATCCTGTTCCATGCCCTGCTCGACGCCGGTTATCCACAGGCGGAGGCGGAAAGCCTGGCCGAGGCCGGTTTCCAGGTATTCCTCGAAGCGCGCCACCGGGTCACCCTGTTTCCCGAGGTCCACCCGACCTTGGAGATCCTCGCCGACCGCTTCACCCTCGGCGTGCTCACCAACGGCAACGCCGACGTGCGCCGCCTGGGCCTGGCCGACTACTTCCGGTTCGCCCTCTGCGCCGAGGAACTGGGCGTCGGCAAGCCCGACCCGACGCCATTCCGCGAAGCCCTGAAGCGCGCCGGCGTCGAGGCCTCGGCAGCGGTACACATCGGCGACCACCCCAGCGACGACATCGCCGGAGCGCGCCGCGCCGGCATGCGTGCCATCTGGTTCAACCCAAACGGCAAGCCCTGGGCCGGGGAGGAAGAGCCGAGCGCGGAGATCCGCAGCCTCGCCGAGCTGCCGGCCCTGCTCGCCCGCCTGCAATGACGGACCGGGCCCCCGGTCGCGGGTAGCGCCCTAGGCACGCGAAGCGCTGGCCTTGAAGCGCCCTACCCCGCGCAAGATGGAAAACGCCACCGTAACAGCAGCCAACGTCAGCGACACGCCGAAAAGCAGCAACGCCGTCGACGCTCCGAAGCGATCCGCGATCAGCCCGGTGAAGATCACCGGCAGGCTGAAGCCGAGGTAGGCCAACAGGAAGTAGCCCGCGCTGGCCCGCGGCTTTTCCGCACCGGCCAGGAGATTCACCGCCGACAGCCCGCCCAGGTAGGTGAAGCCGTAGCAGGAACTGCTCGCGCCCAGCGCACCGAACAGCACCGCAGCCAGCGAGCCGTGGATGGCGCCCCAGGCCAGCAGGGCATAGCTGGGTGGCAGGATCACCAGCCCCAGGCAGGTCGCCGAGGCCGGTCCCATCCGCCGCGCCAGCGGCTGGAACAGCAGGCCGCAGCTGATCACGGTGAAGGTCGAGAAGCCCGACCAGCGCGCCAGCCCGTGGGCCGCCAGCAGCGAAGGCAGGACCGCGATGACCAGGCCCACAGTGGCCCATGCCAGCAGGATCGAGAAGCCGTACGGCAGGCTGCCGGCGGGGAAGAACGGCAGCCGCAGCATCGGTGTATCGCGCCCGCGCGGCGCCTCGTCCGGCAGGCCCGCCACCGCCGCCAGGGCCACGCAGGCCAGTCCCAGCTGGACCCAGAAGCTGCCAGGCACCAGGCTTTCCCGGAACAGCAGGAACAGACTGGTCAGTGCCGCGCCGAGGCCGAAGCCGAGCGAGGTGCTGGCGGTCACCCAGATGGCCGAGGCGCGGGAATCCCCGTCCGCCATCAGTTCGCTCATGTAGGCCGTCCCGGTGGCCGATGCCAGGGCCGTGCCGACGCCGAGCAACAGACGCGCCACGCCGAGCGCCTCCAGGCGCGGCCAGAGCGCCATCACCAGGGTGGCCACCATCGACAGCAGCAGCGCGACGACGATCGGCAGCTTGCGCCCGATCCGATCGGCCAACCCGCCGAGTACCAGCAGCACCGGCAGTACGCCGAGCACATAGCCGGAGAAAGCGGTGGCGGTGGCCGCCGCGCCGTAGCCGGAAAGCTCCGCGTAGGCGGTGTACAGCGGCGCCTGGAGGTTCACCGCCAAGGTGATCAGACACAGGCCGAAAGCCAGGCATGCGGCGTGGCGACGGGTATTGCTCATGCGTTTCTCCGTTCAAGGGCCTGCCGCGGCAGAGCGGTGGGCACTGGATAGCCCGCGAGAAGAGGCGTCGACTATCCGGCGCGGCGGCGCTGCGGAACAAGTAACAGCTGTTCGGATTTGTGATTAACTGTTCGCCTAAAAAGACCGAACAGTGAGACAGGCATGCACCTCCGGATCGACCGCAATGCCAGCGAGCCGCTGGTGCAGCAGATCGTCGCAGGGATCAGCGGCTGGATCCGCGACAATCGCGTCCGCGCCGGCACGCGGATTCCGTCGATACGCCAGTTGGCCAGGGAAAACCAGCTCAGCCAGTCCAGCGTGATCGAGGCCTACGACCGCCTGGTCGCCCTGGGGATGCTGGAATCGCGGCACGGCTCGGGGTTCTTCGTCGCCGAGGCGCCCGCCGCCGCTACCGACCTCGACAGCGAGTGGCACGAAGGCGCGGAAAGCGCATGGAGCCAGTTCAGCGGCAGCTCGACGAAACTCAAGCTCGGCTGCGGCTGGATTCCGGACAGCTGGCGGGAAGTCGAGGAACTCAGCTACGCGATCCGCCAGGTCACCCGCAGCGAACTCGCCGGGCTGTTCGACTACAGCACTCCGCTGGGCCTGCCGGCGCTGCGCCAGCACATCCAGAAACGCCTGCGGCTGATCGATATCCATGTCGACCCGGAGCAGATCCTCACCACCACCGGCGCCAGCCATGCCCTCGACCTGTTGGTGCGCACGCTGCTCAAGCCGGGCGACGTGGTGGTGGTGGAGAACCCCGGCTACTACAACCTGTTCAACCTGCTGAAATTCCACGGGGTGAAGATGCTCGGCGTGCCGCGCACCCGCCACGGCCCGGACACCGCCGTGCTGGAGACGATCCTCCTCGCGCACAAGCCGAAGTTCCTTTTCACCAACAGCATGTACCACAACCCCACCGGCACCAGCCTCAGCCCATCGGTGGCCCACCGCGTGCTGCAACTGGCCGAGCAGCATGATTTCCACATCGTCGAGGATGACATCTACGCCGACTTCCAGAACGGCCCCAGCACCCGCCTGGCAACCCTCGATTCGCTGCGCCGGGTAGTCTACCTGGCGAGCTTTTCGAAAACCCTCAGTTGCTCGCTACGGGTCGGCTACCTGATCGCCGGCCCCGAGCTGATCCGGCGCCTGGCGGATGTCAAGATGTACACCAGCATCGGCAGCCAGCGTTTCGCCGAATGCGTGGTCTCGACCATGCTCGCCAACGGCAGTTACCGCAAGCTGGTGCAACGCCTGCGCCAGCGCCTGACCCGGCAGATGGCGGCGACCCTGCGGGTACTTGGGGACAATGGCTGGGAGGTGTTCGCCGAACCGGTCGGCGGGATGTTCGTCTGGGCCCGTACCGGCAACTACCCGTTCGCCGAATTGCAGGCCGTGGCGACACGCCTGGGCGTGCTGCTGTCGCCGGGCAGCGGCTTCAGCCCGGAAGGCGAGGAGAGCGACTGGCTGCGTATCAACATCGCCTACGCCAGCGACCCGCGGGCCCTGGCGTTCTTCGAGGCGTTCGGGTGAGGCGCGCTCTTGCCCTCCCCTGCCTCACCGGTAGTCGGGCAGGATCACCATCGCGGCCAATACCGAACCGGGCGTGATTCTCTCGGCGGTCTGCACATAGGAGGCTTTCACCGGGATCCAGTACGCCCCGCGGTGTTCTTGTCGTACGCGGTCACCGGCAACGAGAGTCCCATCCGTAGCGGCACGCCGGCCTCGTCGGTAACCCGGATCGATACGCCGGTCGCGGTGCTGCCCGCCAGGCGCGGCAGCACACCCGAGCCGCCGGCCACCACGCCCCCATCGGCTGGACGCTGTAGCCGACGCGGTTGTAGCCGAGGAGGAAATGGGGTTGGCCCGTCGCCTTCCATGCCTGACTTGGAAAACGTCCGGAACTGCATGCGGGTGTGCGAGAGAGCCCGAGGAGGCGAGGGCGCCATAGCACAAGGCCCGCCATTCCCTCACGGGTGGCGGGCCTTGGGATGACGCGAAATCAGATGGGGCGGCTGCCGTACTTGCTGTCCGGCTTCTTCGGCGGATCGGCCACCACGTTGGGTTCGATCTCCTGCACCTTTCCACCGCGGGAAAGGAATTCCTCCATCGCCTTGGCGAGGGCGTCACGCTCTTTCTGCTTGGCTTCGACCGAGGGTAGCTCCTCTTCCACCACGGCGGCTTTCGCCTTCTTGCCGGGGGCGGGGGCCTCGTCGCCGTCGCTGCTGTCCGCTTCGCCGTCGTCGGCCGCGGCCAGCTCTTCGCCGTCGTCCTCGTCAGCGCCGTCCAGCTCGTCCTGTTCCAGTTCTTCTTCGCTCATGGTCAACCTCTCGGTGCTGCAAAAGCAGGTTAGTTATAGCCCAGCCGCGCATTTTGATGAGCGCCGCCGGAAAAAATTCATACTGACTCGCCCTGCCAGGTGGCGAGCACGCGGCGTGCCCCGCCCCTGTCCCGGTGTTCACCGAGATAGATCCCCTGCCAGGTGCCCAGCGCCAACCCTCCCGACTGTATCGGCAGGGTCAGTTGGCAGCCCAGCAGGCTGGCCTTGAAATGCGCCGGAAGGTCGTCCGGACCTTCGTCGTTGTGTTCATAGCCGACTTCGCCGCATGGCGCCAGCCGCTCGAAAAAACGCTCGAAATCCCGGCGTACGGCAGGATCGGCATTTTCATTCAGGGTCAGTGAAGCCGACGTATGTTGCAAAAGCAGGTGCAGCAGGCCGACCCGGCATCGCCGAAGCTCCGGCAAGGCGTCGAGTATCTCCTCGGTGACGAGGTGAAAGCCCCGCGGACGCGGGCGCAAGGTGACCAGGGTCTGCTGCCACATGCTGCTGTTCCAAATCGGCTCCGATCCGTCGCGCCGCGCATTCTAGCGCGGCATTTGAAAAAGCAAAGAGCGTAAGAGACAGACCTGTGAAAGCTGAGGGTTGCGCAGTCCGCCGACAGTCGCTGAAAGACCGGTTGCGGAAAAGTCGTGGCAGTCGCGGGAAGCGCCCAGGACTTTCGACGCGCAAGGGCATGGCGTTCGGAGAAGGCGAGCGCGGGAGGCAAGCCGACGCCCGGCGGAAAGCCGGGCGCCGGCAGGTATTACAGGTTGTAGCCGCGCTCGTTGTGCAGCGCCAGGTCGAGGCCGACCGCTTCCTCTTCCTCGGTGACCCGCAGGCCCATGACCAGGTCCAGCACCTTGAGGATCACGAAGGTCACCACGGCGGTGTAGACCACGGTGAAGGCCACGCCCTTGAACTGCACGAAGAACTGCGCGCCGATGTCCTCCACGCTGCCGAAGCCGCCCAGCGACGGCGCCGCGAAGATCCCGGTGAGCAGCGCACCGACGATACCGCCGACCGCATGTACGCCGAAGGCGTCGAGGGAATCGTCGTATTTCAGCGCGCGCTTGAGACTGGTGGCGGCGAAGAAGCAGATCACCCCGGATGCCAGGCCGATCACCAGCGCGCCCATCGGGCCTGCGGTGCCGGCGGCCGGGGTGATCGCCACCAGACCGGCGACCACGCCGGACGCGATGCCCAGGGCGCTCGGCTTGCCGTGGGTGATCCACTCGGCGAACATCCAGGCCAGGGCCGCGGCGGCGGTGGCGATCTGGGTCACCAGCATGGCCATCCCCGCAGTGCCGTTGGCGGCGGCGGCGGAACCGGCGTTGAAGCCGAACCAGCCGATCCACAGCATGGCCGCGCCGACCAGGGTGTAGCCGAGGTTGTGCGGCGCCATCGGCGTGGTCGGGTAGCCCTTGCGCTTGCCCAGCACCAGGCAGGCGACCAGGCCGGCGATACCGGCGTTGATGTGCACCACGGTGCCGCCGGCGAAGTCCAGCACGCCCCAGTCCCACATCAGCGCGCCGTCGCCGCTCCAGACCATGTGCGCGATCGGCGCGTAGACCACGGTGAACCAGACCGCCATGAAGATCAGCATCGCCGAGAACTTCATGCGCTCGGCGAAGGCGCCGACGATCAGCGCCGGGGTGATGATCGCGAAGGTCATCTGGAAGGTGATGAACACGCTTTCCGGGAACAGCGCGGTGGCGGATGTCAGGCCGTCGGCGGTGAGACCGCTGAGGAAAGCCTTGTCCAGCCCGCCGACGAAGGAATTGAAGTTGAGGACGCCCTTCTCCATCCCGGCGGTATCGAACGCCAGGCTGTAGCCATAGACCACCCAGAGAATGGTGATCAGGCCGGTGATGGCGAAGCACTGCATCATGATCGACAGCACGTTCTTCGCTCGCACCATGCCGCCGTAGAACAACGCCAGGCCGGGGATGGTCATGAGCAGGACGAGCGCAGTGGAGATCAGCATCCAGGCGGTGTCGCCACTGTTCAGGACGGGCTCCTCGGCGGCCAGGGCGACGCCCGGCAAAGCGAGGGACAATAGGGCTCCTAGCCCTGCGATCTTACGCAGAGTCATGTTGGTATTCTCCTGGGGCTTTTGGGGGTTCGGTTGGGCTTAGATCGCGTCGGTATCGGTTTCGCCGGTACGGATGCGGATGGCCTGTTCCAGGTTCACCACGAAGATCTTGCCGTCACCGATCTTGCCGGTATTGGCCGCCTTGGTGATCGCCTCGATGACGCGGTCCAGCTGGTCGTCGGCGATCGCCACGTCGATCTTCACCTTGGGCAGGAAGTCGACGACGTACTCCGCGCCGCGATACAGCTCGGTGTGGCCCTTTTGCCGGCCAAAACCCTTGACCTCGGTCACCGTGATGCCCTGCACACCGATCTCGGACAACGACTCGCGGACGTCGTCCAACTTGAACGGCTTGATGATGGCAGTGACTAGCTTCATGAAACTCTCTCCCGTGTTTGGTGGACTCGCCCCAGGAAAACGAACCCGAGGACAGTCTAAGCGCAGTGTCTGGCTTTGTAACGCGCCGGTCCCTCTGGGAAGCATGATCGGGACCCTCCGCCCCGACCTGGCCCTGCTGCGGCCGTTCGATGCCGCAACCTGCCGGCCTCCCGCAACCGCCTCATCTGCCGCACCGGTACTGCTTCAGTGCACGCCTCACCCCGGCCAAAGCAGAAAGCTTGCCAGCTCCGGCAAATCCGCCGGATTTCAAGCTCTTAGCCGCCACCCCGGGGATAGTGCGGAACGCCGGCCTCGGGGCGGCGCACCAAATAGGCGCAGACGCGCTCCGACAATTGCGCAAAAAGTGTGCAATGCCCCTCCCGCGAGCACCGACAACATCGTGCTAGACTGCCGCCCACTCGTTACCGGAACCCTCGCCATGCTGCCGCCCAAAGCCGTCTTCGAAGCCCTCAGCCAACAAGCCAGCCGCCTGTTCGCCGGCGAATCGCCGTTGCCCAAGGCCGAGCTGGAGTCGCAGTTCCGCGCCCTGATGCAGAGCGCCTTCAGCAAGCTCGACCTGGTCAGCCGCGAGGAATTCGACAGCCAGATGCTGGTCCTCGCCCGCACTCGCGCACGGCTGGAAGCCCTGGAGGCCAAGGTGGCGGAACTCGAAAGCAAGCTGACGCCGCCCGCCGACTGATCCTCCCGCCTGCGAGCGGCGTGAGATCAAGGAGCGATCCATGTCCCTGGCGATTGTCCACAGCCGAGCCCAGGTCGGCGTCGAAGCCCCCAGCGTCAGCGTCGAGGCGCACCTGGCCAACGGCCTGCCTTCGCTGACCCTGGTCGGCCTGCCGGAAACCGCGGTGCGCGAGAGCAAGGACCGCGTGCGCAGCGCCCTGCTCAATGCCGGTTTCGACTTCCCAGCGCGGCGCATCACCCTCAACCTCGCCCCTGCCGACCTGCCCAAGGACGGCGGTCGCTTCGACCTGGCCATCGCACTCGGCATCCTCGCCGCCAGCGGCCAGTTGCCCGGCACCGCCCTCGACGGCCTGGAGTGCCTCGGCGAACTGGCCCTGTCCGGGGCGATCCGGCCAGTGCGAGGCGTATTGCCGGCCGCACTGGCGGCGCGCGACGCAAGGCGCGTTCTGGTGGTACCGAAGGAAAATGCCGAAGAGGCCAGCCTGGCCAGCGGGCTGACGGTGTTCGCCGTGGACCACCTGCTGGAGATCGCCGGACACCTCTCCGGCCAGGCCCCGCTGCTGCCCTACCAGGCCCACGGCCTGCTCCGCGCGCCCTTCCCTTATCCAGACCTGGCCGAGGTCCAGGGCCAGGCCGCCGCCAAGCGCGCCCTGCTGGTGGCCGCCGCCGGCGCGCACAACCTGTTGCTCAGCGGCCCGCCGGGCACCGGCAAGACCCTCCTGGCCAGCCGCCTGCCCGGCCTGCTGCCGGCGCTCGACGAGGACGAGGCCCTGGAGGTCGCGGCGATCCATTCGGTAGCCAGCCACGTCCCCCTCAGGCACTGGCCGCAGCGACCGTTCCGCCAGCCGCACCATTCCGCCTCGGCGCCGTCCCTGGTCGGCGGCGGCAGCCGCCCGCAGCCGGGCGAGATCACCCTGGCGCACCAGGGCGTGCTGTTCCTCGACGAACTGCCGGAATTCGAGCGCAAGGTCCTGGAAGTCCTGCGCGAGCCGCTGGAAAGCGGCGAGATCGTCATTGCCCGGGCCAACGGCCGGGTACGTTTCCCCGCACGCTTCCAACTGGTGGCGGCGATGAATCCCTGTCCCTGCGGCTACCTCGGCGATCCCAGCGGCCGCTGCCGCTGCACCCCGGAACAGGTCCAGCGTTACCGGGGCAAGCTGTCCGGACCGCTGCTCGATCGCATCGACCTGCACGTCAGCGTGCTCCGCGAAAGCACCAGCCTGCAGCCAGGACACGGCGAAACCGCTACCGCCGAGGTCAGCGAACGGGTTGGCGCCGCACGGCAACGGCAACTGGCCCGCCAGGGCTGCGCCAATGCCCATCTCGATCTCCAGGCGATGCACCGCAATTGTGCGCTCGCCGAAGCGGACCGTCGCTGGCTGGAGAATGCCGGAGAGCGCCTGGAACTTTCCTTGCGCGCCTTGCATCGGGTCCTCAAGGTCGCGCGTACCCTGGCCGACCTCGATGCCCGGCCAGCCATCGAGCATCAGCACCTGGCCGAAGCGTTGCAGTACCGCAACGGAGCATGACGCACAGCTGCCCCCGCATCTCCTTTTCTTTCAATACGGACCGCCAACCATAAGGACGTCGAAACATGTCAGCATCACCGGAGCGCACTTTCTCCGCAGTCGCCAGAAAGAACTTCAAGCGCCTTCTGACCTATTGGGCACAGATAGGGACCCTCCTCAGTCTCGCCGGAGCCGGTCTCGGCTTTTTCAGCCTGTATGCCTATGCCGAGGCAATAGGTCGGCCCGACCTATTCATGGACTCCATTGACGCCAAGTCGGCGCTGGTCGTCTGGTTGTTACTGGTGGTTCTACTATTGGCTGCTTACCTGTTCGTGCTAAGCGCCACGACCTGGCTGTTCGGAATGACGGTGTCACTGTTCAACAAGCCTCCCGGAAAGCAGCGGGAGGCCGTGCTCTGGCTACTGTTTCCGGTACTCGTGGGTTTCGGAACATTCGTTTTCATCCTCTATTTCCATGCCGATGGAATCGGCGGCAGGGTCGCGGTTCTGCTCGTCGCCTTGGCCGTACTGCTGAGCTGCCTGCTCATGTATGCCTTGTGGGATTTCAGAAAGTTAATTAGGGATGTCCTGAGTGTGAACGGCGCCCAGGTGAAAGCCGGCGAGAAGTGGTTCTTCATGGGCTTTCTCTGGCTCCTGCTGTTCATGACCGTATCAGCGGGTGTTTTTCCTGCGACCCTCACCCTCCAGTCCTACCTTGGTGACGATACGCCGGAGGCCATACCCGGTCTCGCCCGCCTTTCCCTGCTGACTATGGTGCTGACCCTGGTCCCGGTCGTCATCTTCTACCGTGTACCCGGCGACCTCTATCGACGGATAACCTATGCCGTGACGGCCCTCATCCTGATGTCCTGCGCGACAATGCTGATCTCTCCGGGAAGCATGGGCAGGATCACCTACTCAGCCGCCGGGAAACTCAATATCCGTGCTCACGAAAGCACACGCTACGTGCTGAGCGACGATATCCGACTCGCGGATCTGCACGGCCCCCTCTGGAAAACCCGCCTGGGACAATCCTCCAGAGTCGAAGTGAACGCCTGGCAGCTATTCTCTTTCGGCGATGTCCTGCTGCTCTGTCCGGACGACCTCTCCGAGCGGGAACTGCGCGAGCTTCGCCACTACACCAGCTACTGCATCAAAACCCGCAACAGCAAAGTGCTCAGGAAACCGAAGACTCCTGTCTTCCCGCTCCGGGAGAAGAACCGCTGGAGCTGCTCGGCTCCGCCATGGTTCGTGGCCGATGGACACTCGGTAAAACCGTTAAATCACGGATCTATTTAATTCAAAAAAACTATCGCACATATATAATCGAATCAAATTGGCTATCACGATGTGTTAGGCTGTTTCGTCTTCCGCCTTCGGCGGGCAATCCGATCACAAGGAGAGCTAGCTTACATGGAGACACCCACCACCCCCCGGAGCACCCTGAATCCTCCGGTCTTCTATACCTCCGCCGCCCTGATCCTGGCCCTGGTGCTGTTTACCGTGCTCCTCCAGGAAGAAGCGCAATCGCTGTTCAACCACGTCCAGCAATGGATCATCACCAACGCCAGCTGGTTCTACGTGCTGGCCGTGGCGCTGATCCTGATCAGCGTGGTGTTCCTCGCCGTCAGCCGCTACGGCGACATCAAGCTCGGCCCCGACCACAGTCGTCCCGACTACCGCAACACCACCTGGTTCGCCATGCTGTTCTCCGCCGGCATGGGCATCGGCCTGATGTTCTTCGGCGTTGCCGAACCGGTGATGCACTTCACCACCCCGCCGGTGGGCGAGCCGAACACCGTGCAGGCGGCGAAGGAAGCGATGAAGCTGACCTTCTTCCACTGGGGCCTGCATGCCTGGGCGATCTACGCCATCGTCGCGCTGATCCTGGCCTTCTTCAGCTATCGCCACGGCCTGCCGCTGACCCTGCGCTCGGCGCTGTATCCGTTGATCGGCGAACGTATCTACGGCCCCATCGGCCACGCGGTGGATATCTTCGCGATCATCGGCACCGTGTTCGGCGTGGCGACTTCGCTCGGCTACGGCGTGCTGCAGATCAACAGCGGCCTGCACCACCTGTTCGGCTGGCCGGTCAA
>NZ_KV811287.1:67492-68537 GCF_001813025.1 Pseudomonas sp. HMSC066A08 | reverse complement strand
GTTCGGCTGGCCGGTCAACCAGACCGTGCAGATCGTCCTGATCGCCGCCACCTGCGGCCTCGCCACGCTCTCGGTGGCCAGCGGACTGGACCGCGGCATCCGCATCCTGTCCGAACTGAATCTGAGCCTGGCGGTGATCCTGCTGCTCTTCGTGCTGGTCCTCGGGCCGACCGTGTTCCTCCTGCAGACCTACGTGCAGAACACCGGGGCCTACCTGTCCGACATCGTCAACAAGACCTTCAACCTGTACGCCTACGAGCCCACCGACTGGATCGGCGGCTGGACCCTGCTGTACTGGGGCTGGTGGCTGTCCTGGTCGCCCTTCGTCGGCCTGTTCATCGCCCGCATCTCGCGCGGCCGCACCATCCGCGAGTTCGTCTGCGGCGTGCTGTTCGTCCCGGCCGGCTTCACCCTGCTGTGGATGACGGTGTTCGGCGATACCGCCATCCACATGGTCCTGCAGGAGGGCTTCACCCAGTTGGCCGAAGTGGTCAACCAGGACAGTTCGGTGGCGCTGTTCGCCTTCCTCGAGCACTTCCCGCTGGGCAGCGTGATCTCGCTGGTGGCGGTGCTGATGGTGGTGGTGTTCTTCGTCACCTCGGCCGACTCCGGCGCGCTGGTGGTGGACATGCTGGCCTCCAGCGGCAAGGACCACTCGCCGCTCTGGCAGCGGATATTCTGGTCGGTGCTGATGGGCGTGGTGGCCATCGCCCTGCTCCTCGCCGATGGCCTCAAGGCGCTGCAAACCGCGACCATCGCCAGCGCGCTGCCGTTCTCCATCGTGCTCCTGGCGTCGATCTGGGGCCTGTTCAAGGCGCTGCACCTGGATGCCACCAAGCGCGGCATCCGCTACCAGGCGCTGACCTTCTCCCGCCCCACCACGCGCAGCGGCGCAAGCGAGGGCGACGGTTGGCAGCGCCGCCTGCGCAACATCGCCATGTTCCCAAGGCGCAGCCACGTCAACCGCTTCATCACCGATGTGGCGCGACCGGCTTGCGAGGACGTCGCCGCCGAACTGCGCAAGCAGGGCTACGAGGTCCAGGTG
>NZ_KV811287.1:65430-67392 GCF_001813025.1 Pseudomonas sp. HMSC066A08 | reverse complement strand
GGGCTACGAGGTCCAGGTGCAGGACGGCGAGGACGGCCGGGTTCGGCTTGAAGTCAGCCACGGCGGCGAGGTCGATTTCGTCTACGAGGTGCGTCCGCGCGCCTTCACCACGCCGAGCTTCGTGATGCGCGACACCGAGGACAGCAGCGAGTCGCGCAAGTACTTCCGCGCCGAGGTCCATCTCCAGGAAGGCGGCCAGGACTACGACATCATGGGCTGGAGCCGCGACGGCGTGATCGGCGACATCCTCGACCAGTACGAGCGGCACATGCACTTCCTGCACGTGGTGCGCTGACAGCAGGCACCACAGGCAAGATGGAAGGCCGGCTTTTGCCGGCCTTCTGCTTTCCGCTGAACCGATCCATCCGATGAAAGCGAAGTGAGCGGGCCCTTGCCAAACGAAGTCTTTGGAGGATAGGCCCGTCAGCGAGCCAGAAGCCCCATCACTACAGGCATTACAGCCCGCTCTCGGTCACTCGTCTCTCACAACCGCAGGTCCAGGGTCAGCCCTTTTCTCATCGACGCTTCTCAAGAGGCCGCACTATTCGTGCGATAAATTCCAATGACTTCAAGGTTGATTCAGAAAAACTATTAGGAAATTTCCCAGATAAAATAATACCTATCAGGCTGTGCTAGGGTGCTCCGTCTTCCGCCTTTTTGGTGGCAACTCGACCGCAAGGAGAGCGTGCTCAATGGAGACGCCCAACACACCGCGCAGCACCCTGAACCCGCCGGTATTCTTTACTTCGGCCTTACTGATCCTGGCCCTGGTGCTGTTCACCGTCCTGCTCCAGGAACAGGCGCAATCGCTGTTCGAACAGGTCCAGCAATGGATCGTCGGTAACGCCAGCTGGTTCTATGTCCTCGCCGTGGCGCTGATCCTGGTCAGCGTGGTGTTCCTCGCCGTGAGCCGCTACGGCGACATCAAACTCGGCCCCGATCACAGCCGCCCCGACTACCGCAACACCACCTGGTTCGCCATGCTGTTCTCCACCGGCATGGGCATCGGCCTGATGTTCTTCGGTGTCGCCGAGCCGGTGATGCACTTCATCGCCCCGCCGGTGGGCGAACCCAATACCGTGCAGGCGGCGAAGGAAGCGATGAAGCTGACCTTCTTCCACTGGGGCCTGCATGCCTGGGCGATCTACGCCATCGTCGCGCTGATCCTGGCTTTCTTCAGCTACCGTCACGGACTGCCACTGGCCCTGCGCTCGGCGCTCTACCCGCTGATCGGCGAGCGTATCCACGGCCCCATCGGCCACGCGGTGGATATCTTCGCGATCATCGGCACGGTGTTCGGCGTGGCGACCTCGCTCGGCTACGGCGTGCTGCAAATCAATGGCGGCCTGCACCACCTGTTCGGCTGGCCGGTCAACCAGACCGTGCAGATCATCCTGATCGTCGTCTCCTGTGGCCTCGCCACGCTCTCGGTGGCCAGCGGCCTGGACCGCGGCATCCGCATCCTCTCCGAGCTGAACCTGGTCCTGGCGGTATTGCTGATGCTGTTCGTACTGGTTTTCGGCCCGACCGTGTTCCTCTTGCAGACCTACGTGCAGAACACCGGCGCCTACCTCTCGGACATCGTCAACAAGACCTTCAACCTCTACGCCTACGAGCCCACCGACTGGATCGGCGGCTGGACCCTGCTGTACTGGGGCTGGTGGGTTTCCTGGTCGCCCTTCGTCGGCATGTTCATCGCGCGCATCTCGCGCGGCCGCACCATCCGCGAGTTCGTCTGCGGCGTGCTGTTCGTCCCGGCCGGCTTCACCCTGCTGTGGATGACCATTTTCGGCGACACCGCGATCCACATGATCCTGCACCAGGGCCTCACCGACCTGGCCGAGGTGGTCAGGCAGGACAGCTCTTTGGCGCTGTTCGCCCTCTTCGACCAGCTTCCCCTGAGCGGCCTGATCTCTCTGTTCGCGGTACTGATGGTGGTGGTGTTCTTCGTCACCTCGGCCG
>NZ_KV811287.1:0-65330 GCF_001813025.1 Pseudomonas sp. HMSC066A08 | reverse complement strand
CTCGGCCGACTCCGGCGCGCTGGTGGTGGACATGATCGCCTCCGGCGGCAAGGACCGCTCGCCGGTCTGGCAACGGATCTTCTGGTCGGTGCTGATGGGCGTGGTGGCCATCGCCCTGCTTCTCGCCGACGGTCTCAAGGCCCTGCAGACCGCCACCATCGCCAGCGCCCTGCCGTTCCTGATCATCCTCATGACCTCGACCTGGGGCCTGTTCAAGGCGCTGCACCTGGACGCCACCAAACGCGACATCCGCTACCAGGCGTTGACCGTCTCGCGCCCCAGCGGGCGTAACGCCGGCGGCATCGACAGCGACGGCTGGCAACGACGCCTGCGCACCATCGCCATGTTCCCCCGGCGCAGCCACGTCAAGCGCTTCATCGCCGAGGTGGCGCGGCCGGCCTGCGAGGAGGTCGCCGGCGAACTGCGCAAGCAGGGCTACGAGGTCCAGGTGCAGGACGGCGAGGACTGCCGGGTGCGCCTGGAGGTCAGCCACGGCGGCGAGGCCGACTTCGTCTACGAGGTCCGCCCACGCGCCTTCGCCACGCCGAGCTTCGTGATGCGCGATGGCGAGGACAACAGCGAAGCGCGCAAGTACTTCCGAGCCGAAGTCCACCTGCTGGAAGGCGGCCAGGACTACGACGTGATGGGCTGGAGCCGCGAGGGGGTGATCGGCGACATCCTCGACCAGTACGAGAAACACCTGCACTTCCTGCACGTGGTGCGCTGAATGGAGGAGGCCGGCTTACGCCGGCCTCTGCCTTTCCCACCTACTGGATCTGTTCCGGGGTAACGATCACCCAGTCCTTGTCCGCCGTCACCGGCAGGCCGGCCTTGGCCTGGGCGGCGGAGTGCTCCTGGATCATGCCATTGAGCTGATCCATGTACTTGGCCTTGCGGTTGATCCACAGGTGCACGCCGTGTTCCGCGGTGCCGTTGAACAGCATGTAGCCGTCGCTGTCCGGGGTATCCCCGGCGACCAGGACCGGTCGCTTCCAGCGGTCGATGTAGGTGAGGATCGCAGCCTGCTTGCCGGCCATCCAGGTCGCCGGGGTCCACAGGTAGGGGGTCACCTCCAGGTCGAGGTTGGCCTTGGGATCGTACTTGCCCTCGGCGATCTGCTTGCGCGCGGTGGTCAGCTCGCCGGTCTTGCGGTTCTTCAGCAGGGTGGTGACGCCGATGACGTTCTCCGGCTTGGCGTTGTAACCATACCTGGGGTCCGCCGCGACCATCCGCACCAGTTCCTCGTGGGCCGCGCTGATCACGTAGACCTCGATGCCGTTTTCCATCAGCTTGTTGTACAGCTCGCGCTGGCCGCTGAACACGCGCGGCGGCTCGACGTCGAGCGTGGCGAGCTTGTCGCCGTCGTAATAGGTGGCGGGGATCGGCTTGCCGTAGGCCATCAGTTCGTCGACATAGCCCTTCAGCTCCCTGAGGGTGAAGCCTGAGAACACCTGGGCGACCCAGGGATAGCAGACCATGTCGTCGATCTCGCAAAGCCGGTAGTAGTAGCTGAACAGGCTCTCCTTGTGCCCGGCCCGGTCCTTGAACGGGATCAGTTTCAGCGAAGGGTCGAGCCTGTCGCGGGTCAGCACGCCCTTCATTTCCAGATAGGGCAGCAGCGATTCTTCCAGGTCGTAGCGATAGCTGGTGTTGTCCATGTCGAACACGGCGTAGGCGCCCTTGTTCGCGTTGGCCTCGATCAGCGCATTCAGTTGCCTGGCGGCGGGGGCCGGCCAGTGCTCGAGTTCGGTGGCGCTGGCCTGGCCGACTGCGGCGGCGAGCGCCAGCGCGGCGAGTATTCCTTTGGCGAAGGTCATGGCGGGTTCCTTTGGGCGGTTGGAAGGAAGCTCCGTCCCCTGCCGCTCCCGACAGGCAACGACCAACGACCCTAGCGCAAACCCTGCGCCCGGCCCAGCGACGGCAGCGACCTGTAACGTCGCGTCAGCGCCAGGAGTTGTCCGGCGGCGTCACGCCAGCCGCTCGACGACGGGCAGACGCATCGCCGCCACCTCCGCGAGGAGGAAGTCGCGCAATCGCTGGAAGCGTTCCTGTCCCCTGCGGGCGCGAGGCCAGACCAGGTGATAGCTTTCGCCGCTGGCCACCGCCACCGGCCAGGGCAGGCCGATGCGGCCCTGGGCGACATCCTCGGCGACCATCACCAGGTCGCCGATGGACACGCCATAGCCTCGCGCGGCGGCGACGATGCCCAGTTCCAGCGTGTCGAACACCTGGCCGCCCTTGAGCGACACCTCGTCCCCCAGCCCGGTCCGTTGCAGCCAGCGTCGCCAGTCGCGACGATCCGGCGTGGGATGCAGCAACTCGCTGTCACGCAGGCGTTCGAGGGTCCAGGGCTCCACGGCCTCGTCGGGATCGCAGACCGGCACCAGCCATTCGGCGAACAGCGCTGCCGTTTCCCATTCCGGGCTGAACTGGCCGCTGCCCAGCAATACCGCGCAGTCGAAGGGCTCGCGCTGGAAATCCACCGAGTCCACATCCATCCAGGCACTGGTGAGCTGCACCTCGATATCCGGGTTCAGGTGGCGGAAGCGGCTCAGGCGCGGTAGCAGCCAGCGCAGGGTAAGGGTGGAAGGCGCCTTCAGGCGCAGGGTGGCGTCGTCCACGTGCAGGGCGGTGCAGGCCCGTTCCAGCGCATCGAAGCCGTCGCGCAGCCCGGGCAGCAGCAGGCGTGCCGGCTCGGTCAGCTGCAATTGGCGGCCATGGCGCTCGAACAGACGACAACCGAAGTGCTCCTCCAGGGTACGGATGTGCCGGCTCACCGCGCTCTGGGTTATCGCCAGTTCCTCGCCGGCGCGGGTGAAAGAGGCATGCCGGGCGGCAGCCTCGAAGGCGCGCAGGGCATACAGCGGGGGCAGGCGACGGGTCATTGGGGAATTACCTTTTCATGACTTTTACTCATGCCTGGCATCTTGTTTTTCCTTTTGTGGAGCCATGCCAACCGCACCGAGAATAGTCGCATTCTCAGCGCCGACAGGCCATCGCGGCAACCATCTCCTCCTGAGCCTTACTCATCCATGTCCTCGCCATCCCTCGTCGAACTCAAAGCCATCCTGCGCCTGGCGGGCCCGTTGATCGCCGCCCAGTTGGCCTATGTCGCCATGGTCTTCACCGACACCGTGATGATGGGCAAACTCGGCCCCGACGCGCTGGCCGCCGGCGGCCTGGGCGCGGTCAGCTACGCCTTCGTCTCGACGTTCTGTGTCGGCGTGGTGGCAGCGGTCGGCAACCTGGTGGCGATCCGTCACGGCTGCGACGACGCCGCTGGCGCCGCCGCGGCCGCTCGCTCCGGACTCTGGGTCGGCGCCGCGCTGGCCCTGGCCGCCGGCCTGCTGCTATGGAACCTGCGGCCGCTGCTGCTGGTCTTCGGCCAGGCGCCGCAGACGGTGGACGGCGCCATGCAGTTCCTCCACAGCCTGACATTCGCCCTGCCCGGCTACATGACCTTCATGGTCCTGCGCGGCTTCACCAGCGCCATCGACCGCGCCGGCCCGGTGATGGCGATCAGCGTGCTCGGCGCGCTGGCCAACCTGGCTCTCAACTATTCCTTCATAGAAGGCCTGTTCGGCCTGCCGCGCCTGGGCCTGGCCGGTATCGGCCTGGTCACCGCCCTCGTCATGAACTGCATGCCGCTGCTGCTGGCCCTGTATATCCGCCTGCAGCCGGCCTATGCCAAGTACTCGCTGCTGCGCGGATTGGGACGGCCGCAGCGGGCGATGGTCGAGGAGATCCTGCGCCTGGGGCTGCCCATCGGTGGCACCTACGCGGTGGAGTCGGGGATGTTCACGGTCGCCACCCTGTGCATGGGCATCATCGGCGATCACGCCCTGGCCGCGCACCAGATCGCCATCCAGGCGGTATACGTGGCGTTCATGGTGCCGGTGGGGTTGTCGTACGCCACCACCTACCGCATCGGCCAGCATTTCGGCGCCGGTCGCCTGCTCGAAGCACGCCGCGCCGGGCGCGTCGGCATCGGCTTCGGCGCGCTGTGCATGCTGCTCTTCGCCGGGCTCTTCTGGTGGATGCCGGAGGCCATCATCGGCCTGTTCCTCGACCGCGAAGCCCCGGCCAACCGGGAGGTGGCCGCGATGGCCGTCTCGCTGCTGGCGATCGCCGCCTGGTTCGAGCTGTTCGACGGCACCCAGAACGTCGCCATGGGCGCGATCCGCGGTCTCAAGGACGCCCGCACCACCTTCCTGGTCGGCCTGGCCTGCTACTGGCTGGTCGGCGTGCCGCTGGCCTGCCTGCTGGCGTTCGCGGCCGGCTGGGGCGCCGCGGGCGTCTGGTGGGGGCTGGCCGGCGGCCTGGCCTGCGCGGCCATCGGCCTGACCCTGGCCTTCGAGTGGAAGACCGCGCGGTTGCTGCCGAAAGCCACGGCCAGCGAGACGTCGGCGCTCAATTGCCGAGCGACTGGCCGCGCTGCGCCGAGCGCTCGCCGATGCCCAGGAAACGCGCCAGTTCCGCCAGCGGCAGCGGCGGACTGATCCAGTAGCCCTGCACCTGGTCGCAACCGAAATCGCGCAACTGCTCCTGCTGGCGCAGGGTCTCCACGCCTTCGGCAACCACTTCCAGGTTGAGGTTGTGCGCCAGGTTGATCATCGCCCGCACCAGTTGGAAGTTTTCCGCCCGCTGGTCCATGCCGCCGACGAAGCTGCGGTCGATCTTCAACAGGGTGATCGGCAGGCTATTGAGGTGGACGAAGGACGAGAAACCGGTGCCGAAGTCGTCCAGCGAAAAGCGCACGCCCAGTTGGCCGAGCGCCTGCATGGTCTGCAGCACCTGGTCGCTGCGCCGCATCACGGCGGTCTCGGTCAGTTCGAACTCGAGCCAGCGCGCGTCGACGCCGTGCTCTTCGATCAACCGTTGCAGGGTCGGCAGCAACTGGCTGTCCTGGAACTGGCGGAACGACAGGTTCACCGCCATGTGCAACGGCTCCAGGCCGCGCCCGTTGAGCCACTGCATGTCGCGCAGGGCGCGGGCGATGACCCAGTAGCCGAGCGGCACGATCAGCCCGCTTTCCTCGGCCAGCGGGACGAACTCGCTGGGCGTGAGCAGGCCCCGCTCGCCGTGGCGCCAGCGCACCAGCGCCTCCAGGCCGACGATGCGCCCGCTGTCCAGGCACAGTCGCGGCTGGTAGTGCAGCTCCAGCTCGTCGCGACGCAGCGCCCGGCGCAGTTCGGCTTCGAGGTCGGCGAGGCTGCGCACGCCACGGTTGATGCGCTCGTCGAAGACGTGGAAGGTGCAACCCTGGCGGCTCTTGGCCTGCTGCATGGCGATGTGCGCATGCCACATCAGCGGGTCGGCGCCTTCGTCGGCACGGGCGTGGGCGAGTCCCAGGCTGCAACCCAGCAACAGGCTCTCGCCATCGATCCAGTAGGGCTCGCCGAGGCATTCGACGATGCGTTCGGCGACCCGCTCGGCGCGTTGCGGATCGCGACGGGTGTCCAGCAGCAGGGCGAACTCGTCGCTGCCCAGGCGCGCCAGGCTGTCGCCGTTCTCCATGAAGCCGCGCAGGCGGTTGACCACCTGCAGGATCAGGCGGTCGCCGCCCTGGTGGCCGAGGGAATCGTTGACGTGACGGAAGTTGTCCAGGTCGAGATGGCCGAGTACCAGGCCACGCCCGTCGAATTCGCTGAGGCGCGCCGCGAGCAGGGTCTGGAAGCCCTGGCGGTTGGCGATGCCGGTCAGCGGATCCTGCTCGGCGAGCAGTTGCAGGGTCGCCTGCAAACCCAGGCGCTCGCGCGCGTAGCGCAGGCAGCGGCGCAGGCTGTCCTCGGAGAGCTGTTCGGCGGCCAGCCAGTCGACCACCCCGACCGGCGCCTGCGCCGGCTCCTGCTGCAACAGCAGGATCACCGGCCAGGGACAGGGAGTCCCCAGCGGCAGGCAGGCCGGCGTGGCCAGGAGCAGCCCGCGGGGCTCGGCGGCGAACAGGGTGGCCGCACCCTCCCAGGTGGTGACGATGCTCAGCGAAAAGGCAGGCCCCAACGCTCTCAGGCGTTCACCTAGCAGTGGCGCCCAGTCTGGCGTATCCGCCAGAAGGAGCAGGCGCAAGGGTTCTGCGGGCGCTGACAAGCAACCTCCAAAGTTTTAAGAATCTTCGTAAAGAACGAACGGCATCATCCTAATGCGGTAGGGAATCTACAGCAAAATGGCGTGAACGATCTCGGGATCGGTCACAGCTTGCACGCTAATTCTCGCGGATGCCAGCCAGCCTGTTAGAATACGCCCCCGCTTCAACCCTCTCTTCCGGCCTGTTCCTATGTCCCGACTCAATCCCCGGCAGCAAGAAGCCGTGAACTACGTCGGCGGTCCCCTGCTGGTCCTGGCTGGCGCCGGCTCCGGCAAGACCAGCGTGATCACCCGCAAGATCGCCTATCTCGTCCAGCAGTGCGGTATCCGCGCCCAGTACATCGTCGCCGTGACCTTCACCAACAAGGCCGCGCGGGAGATGAAGGAGCGCGTCGGTACCCTGCTGCGCGGCGGCGAGGGCAAGGGCCTGACCGTCTCGACCTTCCACAACCTCGGCCTGAACATCATCCGCAAGGAGCACGAGCGGCTCGGCTACAAGCCCGGCTTCTCGATCTTCGACGAGTCGGACATCAAGGCGCTGCTGACCGACATCATGCAGAAGGAGTATTCCGGGGACGACGGCGTCGACGAGATCAAGAACTACATAGGCGCCTGGAAGAACGACCTGATCCTTCCGGAGGAGGCGCTGGAAAAGGCCCGCAACCCCAAGGAACAGACCGCCGCGATCGTCTACCTGCATTACCAGCGTACCCTGCGCGCCTACAACGCGGTGGACTTCGACGACCTGATCCTGCAACCGGTGAAGCTGTTCCAGGAACATCCGGACGTCCTCCAGAAGTGGCAGAACAAGGTGCGCTACATGCTGGTGGACGAGTACCAGGACACCAACGCCAGCCAATACCTGCTGGTCAAGCTGCTGGTGAAGGACCGCGCCCAGTTCACCGTGGTCGGCGACGACGACCAGTCGATCTACGCCTGGCGCGGCGCGCGTCCGGAAAACCTGATGCAGCTGAAGGAAGACTTCCCTTCCCTGAAGGTGGTGATGCTGGAGCAGAACTACCGCTCCACCAGCCGCATCCTCAAGTGCGCGAACGTCCTCATCGCCAACAACCCGCACGTATTCGAGAAGCAGTTGTGGAGCGAGATGGGCCACGGCGATCCGATCCGGGTGATCCGCTGCCGCAACGAGGACGCCGAGGCCGAGCGCATCGCCATGGAAATCCTCACCCTGCACCTGCGCACCGAGCGGCCGTACAGCGAGTTCGCCATCCTCTACCGTGGCAACCACCAGGCCAAGCTGATGGAGCTGAAGCTCCAGCACCACCAGATTCCCTATCGGCTCTCCGGCGGCACCAGCTTCTTCGGGCGCCAGGAAGTGAAGGACCTGATGTCCTACTTCCGCCTGCTGGTGAACCCCGACGACGACAACGCCTTCCTCAGGGTGATCAACGTGCCGCGCCGGGAAATCGGTTCGGCGACCCTGGAGAAGCTCGGCAACTACGCCACCCAGCGCAAGATCTCGATGTACGCCGCCTGCGACGAGATGGGCCTGGCCGAGCACCTCGACAGCCGTTTCCACGAACGCCTGCAACGCTTCAAGCGCTGGATGGACGGTATCCGCCGACAGTGTGCGGAGAACGAGCCGATCGCCGTGCTGCGCAGCATGGTGATGGACATCGACTACGAGAACTGGCTGCGGCAGAACGCCTCCAGCGACAAGGTCGCCGAATTCCGCATGAGCAACGTCTGGTTCCTCATCGAGGCACTGAAGAACACCCTCGAGCGCGACGAGGAAGGCGACATGACCATCGAGCAGGCCATCGCCAAGCTGGTCCTGCGCGACATGCTGGAGCGCCAGCAGGAAGAAGAGGAAGGCGCCGAAGGCGTGCAGATGATGACCCTGCACGCGTCGAAGGGGCTGGAGTTCCCCTACGTGTTCATCATGGGCATGGAGGAAGAGATCCTGCCCCATCGCTCCAGCATCGAGGCCGACACGGTGGAAGAGGAGCGCCGCCTGGCCTACGTCGGCATCACCCGCGCGCGGCAGAACCTGGCGATGACCTTCGCCGCCAAGCGCAAGCAGTATGGCGAGATCATCGACTGCTCGCCGAGCCGCTTCCTCGACGAACTTCCCCCCGAAGACCTCGAGTGGGAAGGCATGGAAGATGCCCCGCAAGAGGTCAAGGCGGCCAAGGGCAACGCCGCCCTCGCCGACATCCGCGCCATGCTCAAGCGCTGAGCCTGCCGCGCCTCGACTGTCTCGTTTTTCACAAAAGTGTCTTGCCCGATGCCTAGCCTCGGGCGAGGAACTTTTGCCGTTCCACGCGCGACCAAAATTAGCTAGCTAACGAATTCCATTCGAGGACAGCTTCATGTCGAGCAAGAAAGTCGCCGAGATCGTCGTGGAAACCCTGGAAGCCGCCGGCATCCGCCATTGCTATGGCATCGTCGGGGACACCCTCAACCATGTCACCGACGCCATCCATCGCAGCCAGATCCAATGGGTCCACGTGCGCCACGAAGAAGCGGCGGCCTTCGCCGCGGGCGCCGAGTCCTACATCAGCGGACGCCTGACCGCCTGCGCCGGCTCCTGCGGACCGGGCAGCCTGCACTTCATCAACGGCGTCTACGAGGCCCAGCGCAACCGCGCGCCGATGGTGCTGATCGCCAGCCAGATCGTCACCCCGCAACTGGGCATGGAGTTTCCCCAGGAGGTCGACTTCAAGGCGGTCTACGCCAGTTGCTCGGTGTTCTGCGAGCAGGTGCACAGCCCGGAACAGGCGCGCCGGGTGGTGGCCCTGGCCTGCCAGGCGGCGCTCAACCGGCGCGGCGTGGCGGTGGTGATCCTGCCGGCCGACATCAGCCAGGCCACGGTGAAGGACGACCTGCCGTTCTCGGTGCATTTCCCGCAACCGGTGCTGCGACCCAGCGACGCCGAACTGCAGGACGTCGCCCGCCTGCTGGCCCACGGCAAGAAGATCGGCATCTACGCCGGCTCCGGCTGCCAGGGCGCCCACGACCTGCTGGTGGCCCTCGCCGACCGCCTCAAGGCGCCCATCGCGCACACGTCGCGGGCCAAGGACTTCGTCGAGTACGACAACCCCTTCAACATGGGCATGACCGGTATGCTCGGGATCGAGTCCGGCTTCCACATGATGACCGAGTGCGACACCCTCCTGCTGCTCGGCGCCGACTTCGCCTGGGCGCAGTTCTATCCGCAGAAGGCCACCCTGATCCAGGTCGACCGCGACGGCAGCCACCTGGGCCGCCGCCACCCCATCGATCTCGGCGTGGTCGGCGACGTGATCCCCACCCTCGAGGCGCTCCTGCCGCTGCTCGAAGCCCGCGAGGAGCGCAGCTTCCTCGACGAGTGCCTGGAGCACCGCGAGCGCTCGCTGCGAACGCTGGAAAAAGAGGAGCAAGCCGGCAAGGGCGAGCTGATCCATCCGCAGCACCTGGTCAGCCTGCTCGACCAGCACGCCAGCGAGGACGCCCTGTTCACCGCAGACGGCGGCTCGGCGATGGTCTGGCTGTTGCGTCACATCCACAGCAACGGCAAGCGCCGCACCCTCACCAGCCTGGTCCACGGCACCATGGCCAACGCCATGCCCCAGGCGCTGGGACTGAAGAAGGCCTACCCCGAGCGCCAGGTGATCTCGATCTCCGGCGACGGCGGCCTGGCCATGCTGCTCGGCGACCTGCTGACGGCCATCCAGGAAAAACTGCCGATCAAGGTAGTGGTGCTGAACAATGCCTCGCTGAACTTCGTCGAGCTGGAACAGAAGGTCGAGGGCCTGCTGGACAACTACACCGACCTGCTCAACCCGGACTTCGCCCGTCTCGCCGAGGTGATCGGCTTCCACGGGCGTAAGGTGACGCGCTCCGAGGATCTCGAGGCGGCGGTGCAGGAGTTCCTCGCCCAGCCCGGTCCGGCGCTGCTGGACGTGCATACCAACCCTGCGGAGCTGGTGATGCCGCCGAAGATCGAGTTCGGCCAGGTCGCCGACACCGCGCTCTACGCCGCCAAGGCCGTGCTCAGCGGACGCTTCAAGGACGTCGAGACGCTACTGGTGAACAACCTGCTGAAATGAGCCGACAGCGGCGCGGCCCGCCTGCCACGGGGCCGCGCCGGGCAGGTGCGGATTCCTGACCACTCGATCATGTTCGCTCGTCCGAGAGAACGTCGCGCGCGGCGCCGGCTGGCGGTACAATGCCGCGCTTCATCAGCGACAGCCGCTTCGCAGGAAGCCACCCGTGGACATTCTCAAAGACAAAATCCGCTCGGAAGGCATCGTCCTTTCCGAGCACGTACTCAAGGTCGACGCCTTTCTCAACCACCAGATCGACCCGCAGTTGATGCAGCAGGTCGGTCACGCGTTCGCCACGCGCTTCCGCGACCAGGGCATCACCAAGATCGTCACCATCGAGGCTTCCGGCATCGCCCCGGCGGTCATGGCCGGCCTGGAGCTGGGCGTCCCGGTGATCTTCGCCCGCAAGTACCAGTCGCTGACCCTGAAGGACAACCTGTACATCTCCAAGGTGTTCTCCTTCACCAAGCAGACCGAGAGCACCATCGCCATCTCGGCCAAGCACCTGAACGCCCACGACCACGTGCTGGTGATCGACGACTTCCTCGCCAACGGCCATGCCGCCAAGGCGCTGATCGACCTGATCGGCCAGGCCGGCGCTAGCATCGCCGGGCTCGGCATCGTCATCGAGAAATCCTTCCAGGATGGCCGCGCCCTGCTGGAAAGCGAAGGCTATCGGGTCGAGTCCCTGGCCCGGGTGAAATCGCTGGCCGGCGGCCAGGTCGAGTTCCTCGACTGAGCGCCACTCAGCCCCGCTCTTCCTGGCTGGCTCGCAGGCCAGCCAGCAGCAAGCGCTGGTAGAGTTCCTCGCGAAGCCCCTGCGGGTCGTCCAGGTCCATGCGCCGCAGATGCGCCGGGTAGGCTTCTGGCTCCGGCGCGTCCAGGGTCGCCTTGCCCAGTTCGAGGATCTCGCTCAGCTTCAGCTTGCGCTTGAGCCAACCCAGCGCCCGCAGCAGGTCCTGCTCGACCTCGTCGAAATCGCTGCCCAGGGGAAACTCCGGCAGCGCCGCTGCGTGGGCCTGGTGCAAGGCCTGCAGGCGCTCCGGAGTATTGTTGCGATAGCGTTCGGGGAGGACGAAATCCTTCGGCAGCTTGCCGGCCGCCTGGGCCTGCTCGGCCAGCGCCTGCTGGAAGCGCGAGTCGGCGATGGCCAGCAGCGCGGCGATCACTTCCGCGTCGTTCTTGCCGCGCAGGTCGGCGATCCCATACTCGGTGACCACCATGTCACGCAAGTGCCGGGGAATGGTGGTGTGGGCGTACTGCCAGACGATGTTCGAACTGACTTCCCCGCCGGATTCGCGCCAGCTACGCAGCATCAGGATCGAACGTGCGCCCTCCAGCTCGTGGGCCTGGGCGACGAAGTTGTACTGCCCGCCGACTCCACTGAGTACCCGGCCGTCCTCCAACTGGTCGGCGACCCCGGCGCCGAGCAGGGTCACGGTGAAGGCGCTGTTGATGAAGCGCGCGTCGCGCCGCTGCAGGCGCTTCAGCTCTTCCTGGCGGTACAGGTTGTTGACGAAGCCGATGCCGGTCATGCCGATCCCGGCGCGCTCTTCCAGCGACATCTCGCGCAGGCGCCGGTAGAACGCCAACGGACCGAGGAAAAAGCCGCCGTGCAGCCACACCCCGCCCTCCACCGGCGCCTCACCGCGCTCGGCGGCACGCTGTCGCGCTTCGTCGGGGTAGACCCGGCGGCTCAGTACGCCGGCCTCGGCCAACGCCAGCAGACCCGGCACGAACATCTCGCTGCAACCGTAGAGCCCCCGGCGGAACGGCTCCAGGCCGCCGTCGCGCTCGACCGCCTCGGCCCAGCGCGCACGCACACCCAGCTCGTCGATCAACGCCCGGTAGGTGGCGTTGTCGCGCTGGCGCAGCAGCAGGGCGGCGGTCAGCGCGTCGCCCATCGAGCCGATGCCGATCTGCAGGGTGCCGCCGTCGCGCACCAGCGCGCTGGCGTGGAGACCGATGCAGTGGTCCTGCAGGTTGACCGGCATGTTCGGCGTGGAGAACAGCCGGCTGCTTTCCGCCGGCGCGTCGATCAGCAGGTCGAATACCGACTCCTCGACCTCGGCGTCGCCCGGCAGGTAGGGCAGGTCATCGTGGACCACGCCGATGGCGACGATGGTCTCGCCGGCGGCGCGGCGCTTCTCCAGCATCGGCAGGAGGTCCAGGGTGATATCCGGGTTGCAGGCCAGGCTCAGCTTGCCCGGCCGCTCGGGATGCCGCGCCACCAGTTGGGCTACCGCGTTGACGCCCTTGGCGTTGATGTCGCGGGCGACGTGGCTGTAGTTGCAGCTGATGTAGTGCTGCTGCGCCGGCGCGCTGTCCAGCAGGCTGCCGGGCTGCAGGTAGAACTCCTCGACGCGGATGTTCGCCGGCAGTTCGTCGCGGCGCAGGGCGTGCAGGTAATCCAGCTCCGGGTAGTCGGCGAAGACCCGTTCGGCGAAAGGCTCGAGGAAGCGCCGCTGCAGGTCGCCGGCGGCAGCGGGACGCCCCAGGGAAAGCGCGGTATACAGCGTCAGCTGGCGCTCCGGCAGGGTCCGCAGACGCTGGTAGAGCGCGTTGACCAGCCGGTTGGGCTTGCCCAGCCCGAGGGGCAGGCCCATGCGGATCGGGCCCTCGATGGTCTGCAGCAAGTGATCGACTGCGGCGTCGATGGAACAGGTTCGGCTCAAGACGATGCCCTCCGGCGAATGGGTAGCCGGAAGTTTGGACCCTGTTTGCCGGCGGGACGATCCGCCAGCGGGAAAAACCCGCACCGTGGATACGAAAAAGCCGCCAGAAGGCGGCTTTTCGCGACACTGTTCCGGCGTTGTTACAGGCCGGACATGTGCTTGATCGCGGCTTTCAGCTCGTCGTCCGAGCAATCGGCGCAGGTGCCTTTCGGCGGCATGGCGTTGATACCGGAAATCGCCTTGGCCAGCAGGCCATCGAGGCCGCCCTGCTCCTTGGCGCGCTTGCCCCACTCGGCCTTGTCGCCAATCTTCGGCGCGCCCAGCAGGCCAGTGCCGTGGCAGGTGTTGCAGGTCTTGCCGACGATGTCTTCGCCGGAACGCGCACCGCCGCCACCGGCGGCTGCCGCGACGGCGCCGACGCCTTCGCATTCCTTGCCTTGTACGCAGACCTTGCCTACCGGCTCGAGGCGCTTGGCGATCGCATCGTCAGTGGTCGTAGCCTGAGCGCTTACAGCCCACAGGGCCAACACGGCAGCTTGGGCCGCCAGCATTTTTTTAATCAGGTTCACCCTTACACCCTCATCGTGGCTTATCACACCCGGGCACGATACCGATCACTGCGGGCCGCGCGGGCGGGCGCAAGTATAACGGCAAAGAAAGCCCGGCAGAAACAATTGCACACCCTCGCAAAGCCTTGCGGCATTAGGTCGCAGCCCCGCATGCCCCTTGTCGGCCGGCGCCCTTGGGGCCCGGCGGGGTCTTGTGCTTCAGGTCAGAAATTTGCGGGCGTGGTGGCACTGATCAAGCGTGCCGGCACATCGTAGGGATTGCGAAAACGGTGCGGCTTGTTGCTCTCGAAATAGTAGCTGTCGCCGCGCTCGAGCACATAGGTCTCGCTGCCGACGGTCAGTTCCAGGCGCCCGTCGACCAGCACGCCGGCCTCCTCGCCTTCGTGGTTGAGCATTTCCTCGCCGGTGTCGGAGCCCGGCGGGTAGGTTTCGTCGAGGAAGGCGATCGCCCGGCTCGGGTGCGCCTTGCCCACCAGGCGCATGGACACCGCGCCGCTGGAAATATCGATCAGTTCGTCTGCCTTGTAGACAACCTGGGTATGGCTGTCCTGCTCCAGGTCCAGGGAGAAGAACTCCACCAGGGACATGGGGATACCGCCCAGCACCTTCTTCAGCGAACTGATGGAAGGGCTCACGCTGTTTTTCTCGATCATCGAGATAGTGCTGTTGGTGACACCCGCCCGTTTGGCGAGTTCGCGCTGGGAAAGACCTTTGAGCTTTCGGATGGTTTGCAGACGAGCACCGACGTCCAAGGGTGGAGTCCTCCTTATTCTTCTGGCAGGCAAGGCAAAACGAGGCCGCACACGGCTGGCGACCCCAAGTCGGCCGTATCATGGCAACACTGTTCAGTATTTACAACAGATCGGTCGACATGCCTGCGCAAAGAATTCGGAAAGTTTTTCTCAAGCCCCGGAATAGACGCGCGGCACCCTTTTCAGGTTGCACAACAGCTGGTAGGGAATGCTGCCGAACTGCGCCGCCAGGGCGCCGACCGGCACGTTCGGGCCCCATAGTTCGACCCGGCTGCCCAGCCCGGCCTGGGGATGGTCGGTAAGGTCGACGGTGAGCATGTCCATCGATACCCGGCCAACCAGGCGCCCGGGCTTGCCGTCGATGAACACCAGGGTGCCGTCGGCGGCGTGGCGCGGGTAGCCATCGGCGTAGCCCATGGCGACCACACCGATGCGCTGCCTACGCTCCGTGCTGTAGCGCGCGCCGTAGCCGACCGGTTCGCCGGCCGGCAGGTCGCGGACGCTGATCACCTTCGATTCCAGGGTCATCACCGGGCGCAAGCGGTCGGCCAGCGGATGTGTGCGCTCGAACGGCGTGGCTCCGTAGAGCAGGATGCCCGGACGTACCCAATCGCTGGGCACCTTCGGCCAGCCGAGCACGGCTGGCGAATTGCGCAGGCTGATCTCGCCTTCCAGGCCCTGGCTCGCGGCCGCGAAGGCGGCGAGCTGTTCCTCGGTGCGCGGGCAATCCAGTTCGTCGGCGCGGGAGAAGTGGCTCATCATCACGATCTTCGCCACCTTGCCGCTGGCCCGCAGGCGCTCGTGGGCGGCGCGGAAGTCCTCGGGGAAGAAGCCGACGCGGTGCATGCCCGAATCCATCTTCAGCCAGACGTTCAGCGGGCGGGCCAGGCTGGCGCGTTCGATCGCCTCCAATTGCCAGGCGCAATGCACCACGCACCAGAAGTCGTGGGCGACGATCAGCTCCAGCTCGGACGCCTCGAAGAAGCCCTCCAGCAGCAGGATCGGCTGGCGGATACCGGCCTCGCGCAGCTCCAGGCCTTCCTCGATGCAGGCCACGGCGAAGCCATCGGCCTCGGCCGCCAGCGCTTCGGCACAGCGCACCGCGCCGTGGCCGTATGCGTCCGCCTTGATCACCGCGAGCGCACGGGCGCCGGTGGCCTCGCGGGCCAGCCGATAGTTGTGACGAAGGGCTTGCAGGTCGATCAGGGCACGGGCGGGGCGCATGGCGACGGGTCTCTCTTCAGCGAGGTGCGGCATCGCGCACCTTTCATCAGGCGAAAAAAAGCCCGGCTCTCCGGCCGGGCCAGACAAACTCAGGGCAGCGCAGCGACCACCGACATCTCTACCAGGATCTCCGGCTCGCAGAGCTTGGCTTCGACGGTGGCGCGCGCCGGCGCGACGCCGCGCGGCAGCCACTGGTCCCAGACGCGGTTCATGCCTTCGAAGTCGGCGTCGATGTCCTTCAGGTAGATGGTCACCGAGAGGATCCGGGTCTTGTCGGTGCCGGCCTCTTCCAGCAGACGCTCGATGGCCGCCAGGGTCTCGCGGGTCTGCTGCTCGACGCCCGCGGACATGTCCTCGCCCACCTGGCCCGCCAGGTAGACGGTGCCGTTGTGGACGACGATCTGGCTCATACGCTCGTTAGTGTGCTGGCGCTGGATGGGCATTCTTGGCGTTCTCCGGGGAATTGCTGTAGCGGGAAATATCCAGGCCTTCGGTGCTGATCTGCGGGCGCTTCTTCGCCATCAGGTCGGCCAGGTAGCGACCCGACCCGCAGGCCATGGTCCAACCCAGGGTGCCGTGGCCGGTATTGAGGAACAGGTTGCGGTAGCGGGTGGCGCCGACGATCGGGGTGCCATCCGGGGTCGCCGGGCGCAGGCCGGTCCAGAAGGTCGCCTGGCTGATGTCGCCGCCCTCGGGATAGAGGTCGGTGGTGATCATTTCCAGGGTCTCGCGGCGGCGCGGGTTCAGCGACAGGTCGAAGCCGGCGATTTCCGCCATGCCGCCAACGCGGATGCGCTGGTCGAAGCGGGTGATCGCCACCTTGTAGGTCTCGTCGAGGATGGTCGAGGTCGGCGCCATCTCCGGGTTGGTGATCGGCACGGTCAGCGAGTAGCCCTTCAGCGGATAGACCGGAGCCTTGATACCCAACGGCTTGAGCAGTTGCGGCGAGTAGCTGCCCAGGGCCAGTACGTAGTGGTCGGCGGTGAGCAATTCACCGTTGACCAGCACGCCGTTGATGCGGTCGCCGGCGAAGTCCAGGCGCTCGATGTTCTGGCCGAAGCGGAACTCCACGCCCAGGCCCTTGGCCATTTCCGCCAGGCGGGTGGTGAACAGCTGGCAGTCGCCGGTCTGGTCGTTGGGCAGGCGCAAGGCGCCGACCAGCTTGTCGGCGACCTTGGCCAGGGCCGGCTCGACGCGGGCGATGCCGTCGCGGTCGAGAACCTCGTAGGGCACGCCGGAGCGCTCGAGCACGGCGATATCCTTGCCAGCGGCATCCAACTGCGCCTGGGTGCGGAACAGTTGAGTGGTGCCGAGGGTGCGGCCCTCGTAGGCGATGCCGGTCTCGGCGCGCAGTTCGTCGAGGCAATCGCGGCTGTACTCGGACAGGCGGACCATGCGCTCCTTGTTCACCGCGTAGCGCTCGGCGGTGCAGTTGCGCAGCATCTGCAGCATCCAGGCGTACTGGCTGGGATCGGAGGTGAGCTTGATGGCCAGCGGCGCGTGCTTTTCCAGCAGCCACTTCATGGCCTTCAGGGGGATGCCCGGGGCTGCCCAGGGCGAAGCGTAGCCGGGAGACACCTGGCCGGCGTTGGCGAAGCTGGTTTCCAGCGCGGGACCGTCCTGACGGTCGACCACCACCACCTCGAACCCGGCACGGGCCAGGTAATACGCACTGGCGGTACCGATGACACCGCTGCCAAGGACCAGAACTCGCATTGTCGCCTCCCACGTCGCGGAGGAACCGCGGACGTTTGTTATTTTGAGCGTGTAGATGCGCGCAGTATAGGAAGAGGCAGACAGAAATAATCACCAATTTTAGGCGGTTACTCAGGTAAAAAACCGGACAACGACAGGTTTTACCGAGGCGCATCCACCATAAAACTGGAAAAATACCGCATATTTAAATGATCGAACTCAGGCCGGGAGCCGCTTTTTCGGGAAAGCCTGTCGCAGAAGCCATGGAAAACGGCAGGAGTCCCTGATGGAACCGCTCGCGACAGGAAAAATTCCGCGGACACTGCCCGACCCTTGCGACCGGAGCAGCGTCCCAGAGCGCTCGCGGAGCCTTTGCGCTATTTCTTCACCCACTTGCCGCCGACCTGGACATACTGCCCGGCAGGGGTTCTCTCCATCGCCTTCTTGCCGGCCATGGCCTCCACGTCGGCCAGCGAAGCGCCGCTGCTGTTGGCCACCTTCTGGTATTCGGCGCGCCGCGCGGCATTGATCTGCGCGGCGATGTCCGCCGCCTGGCCGCTGTTGCTGACCACGCCAAGGTAACCGTCCGCCTGCTCGCCGACCAGGCCCTGGGCCTTGGCGCCGCCAAGGGCCGACATGGCCTGGCCGAGGTCCATCGCCATGGCGGAAAGGCTGATGCCGAGGGCCAGCAGGGCGATACCGAGTTTGCTACGGGTTGTCATGGATCCGCTCCTTTAGAACAGGCCGCTGTTCTCGTTGATGATGCCGTCCAGAGCCTTGTCGACCTTGATGTAGATCTCGTGCTCGATTTTCACGTTGAGATTGATGTTGATCGGCTCGCTGGGAGCCGCCAGCTGCACGGTGGGCGTGCAGGCCATCGTCAGGCTGCCCAGCAGCAGGACAGCGAATAGAGCGCAGAGGCGCATCGGGGGTTCTCCTGTATGGCTCATGGCGCCGAAGCCTTGCGTTTCTGCATGCGCTCCTGCACACGTTGGCGAATGGTTTCGCTGACCCGGTCGCTCAGTTGCAGGCTGGTCAGCAGTGCCGGGATATCCTCCTCCAGGTTGACGTTGAGGTTGACCGGGCGCCCCTTCTCCAGGTCCGGGTTGCTGCCCTGCAAGCGCAGGCCGAGCAACAGCTTGCCATTCTCATGATAATCGACGCTGCTTTGCAGGACGTCGTAGTGGAAATCGTCGAGGGCATCGGCGACCAGCTTCATCCCCGGGTTGCTGCGCCCCAGCGCCTCGATCTTCGCCGAGCGGAAGCGCAGGTAGCCGGGCTCGCGGGCCTTGACCTGGCCGCCGGAGACGCTGGGCTTCCAGCGGTTCAGCATCAGCGGCAGCTCGCCGTCCAGGGTGCCTTCGCCGGCCAGGCCCTCCGCCGGATAGACCCGGAAAATCTCGCCGAGTTGTATGCCCTGGATACGCAAGGCGAACTTCTGCTCGGCCTGACCCAGGCGGATGCTCCCCGCGGGGACCGAGGCCTGCCCGCCGAACAGGCCGCTCTGCAACGTCTGCCAGCTCAGGCGGCCGCTGCCCGGCGCGGAAAGCGGGGCCTCGTAGCGCCCGCGGAAACTCATCGGCCCCAGCGGCAGGCCGGGATTGGCCTCGGCCAGGTTCAGGCCGGGGCTGTCCAGGCTCAACTGACCGCCGCGCAGGCGCAAGGCCAGGCTGCCGCCCAGCCCCTTCAGCTCGCTGCGGTCGTAGATACCGTCGAGGCCTTTCAGGGTCAGGTCCAGGTCGAGGGACGAGGCGCCCGCCGCATCGAGCTTCCAGCCGGCCGCGGCGATTGCGCGCCCATTGCCCAGTTCGAGCAGCCTCGGCCAGTCGGCGAGGGTCGCGGCCAGCGGATTGCCGGTACGGAAGAACACCTCGGCCAGCCTGGCGGAGAGTGCCAGGGGCGTCTTCGCGTCGCGCTGCAGCTGGATGTCCGCCGCCAGCCCCGCGCCGTTGCTCAGCCGTCCCTTCAGGCTGGTGCGCTCGAGGGTGGTGTCGAGCGGCCCCTTGAAGGTCCAGGCCAACGGCTTGAGGTTGGCCTGGCGGAGTTGTCCGACCTGCGCCTGCAGCGGCCCGGCGAAATGCAGCGCCAGCGGCTGGTAGGCCAGTTCGAGAGCGGTGCCGGCAAGGTCGAGGCGGGGCTGGCCAAGGTGCAGCGTCGACGGCTCGCCCAGGGAAGCCGCCTGCAATCGCGCGCCCGTGCCGAAGGAGAGGTTGGCACGCTGCCCGTCCAACCGGCCCTCCAGGGGAATCTCCGCGACCAGTCGCTCGGCTTTCCAGCCCTGGTATTGCAGGCGCGGCGCATCCACCTGCAAGCGGCCCTCCACCAGCCTGGCGGCCCAGGGCGAGATGCCCAGCAGGTCGAGTCGCGTCTCCAGCTTCAGCGTACTCGCGCCCTCGCTGGCGAACGCCAGGCGCAACGCGGTGATGCTATCGGCATCGCGCTCCAGCGGCTCGCTGCGCAAGCCCAGCACGCTCGGCCGCAGCTCGGCCGGGAGCGCCTGCAGCCACTCGCCGTGCAACTGGCTGAGGCGCAAGTCGCTGCGCAGCTGGCGTGGCAGCCAGGCACCCTCGTCCCCATCCAGTTGGACTTGCAGTTCGCCCTGTACATTACCCAGACCGGGCAGCGGCCAGGCTTGCGGAGCCTGCACCAGCAGCGCCGCCGAGCCACCGCCGTCGAGCACCCGGCGCGGCTCCAGCCAGTCGCGGCCAGGCGCCAGGCGGATCGTCCAGTCCGCTTGCAGACGCAGGGCTTGCGGTGCGTCGGGCAGGCGCTGCGCTTCCGGCAGCCAGCGATTGAGCCAGACCACCAGGCCACGGGTGTCCGGCAGGCCGGGCGCCTCCAGGCGCCCCCGCCAGAGGCCGTCGCCATCGGATGGCGCGAGCTGGCTATCCAGCGTCAGCAGCGCCTGCCGGTCGAGTTGCGCGCGCGCCCGCAGGCGCCAGCCGGCAGGCTCCTCGAAGAGCTGGGCGTCGAGCTGGGCCTGCTGTGCCTCCTGTTGCAGGCGCAGTTGCGCGGCCAGCGGAAACAGCGCTCCCGGCGGGCGGCCGATGTCCAGCCCGCCGTCCTGCTCGCAGCGGCCGGCGGGACAAGGCAGATCGAGATGGAAGCGTTCGAGGTGGATCTGTTCCGGCAGCCAGGCGAGGGTCTCGCGCAGGGACGTCCAGTCCAGCGCAGCGGAATCGTCGTCGGAACTCGCGGCAGCCGGTTGCCAGGCGAGCGCCACTTGCTCCACGCGCAGGCCGGGTAGACGCGGACGCCAACCCGACAGCCCGGGCCAGCGCAGCAGCGCGTGTTCCACGTCCAGTCGCAGTCTGGCGCCATCCGCGCCGCGCCGCTCCAGCGCCAACCGTCGCAGCCCGATGCCTTCGGCGGACAAGCCCAGACCTTGCCACTCCAGGCGCTCGACACCCTGCTCGCGCAACAGGCCGCGCCAGGCATGCCAGCCGTAGCCGAACGCCAGCAGCAACAGCACTGCAAATACCAGCAGCAACGTCGTCCTTTTGCGCAAACGCATGTCCTACCTCTGTCCGTTGCCGACCCGGCCAAGGGTGGCGGGGGCCTCGTGCAAGATCAAGGCGTTTTCCCTGGCCAGTGTTTTTCCCTGCTTTGGACGTTATATTGGCGGAAAATTTCCGGATTTTCCGAGCCAGACGGGGAGCCTCCATCCATGCGTACCCAGCATCAGAGCAAGCGCGAGCTGGACAAGATCGACCGCAACATCCTCCGCATCCTGCAGGAGGAAGGTCGCATTTCCTTCACCGAGCTGGGCGAACGCGTCGGCCTCTCGACCACACCCTGCACCGAACGCGTGCGCCGCCTGGAGCGCGAAGGCCTGATCATGGGCTATCACGCCCGGCTCAACCCGCAGCACCTGAAGGCCAGCCTGCTGGTGTTCGTCGAGATCAGCCTGGACTACAAGTCCGGCGATACCTTCGAAGAGTTTCGCCGGGCGGTGCTCAAGCTGCCCCATGTGCTGGAGTGCCACCTGGTGTCCGGCCACTTCGACTACCTGGTGAAGGCTCGCATCTCGGAAATGGCGTCCTACCGCAAGCTGCTCGGCGACATCCTGCTGAAACTGCCGCACGTACGCGAGTCGAAGAGCTATATCGTCATGGAAGAGGTCAAGGAATCGCTCGACCTACCGGTTCCGGATTGACCCAAGGCACTTTCCGGGAGTCCGCCAGGACTCCCGGCATAGACGGGAAACACCGTCGTTTCCGCACACGATCCCCGCAACACCTCGCAGTTTTTTCCTTTTTCGCCCTTGGCGAGCGCCTCGACTGACGTTTATGCTCCGTCAAATTTTCCACACATAATAATCAGGATTTCACACATGAACGCCCGCGTTCACCAGCCGGTGCATACCGCCCAACACGCCCCCTCCTACTACGCCGCCACGCTCAACCGACGCATCGAGTGCCCGCCCCTGGCCGGCGAAGAGCAGGCCGACGTGTGCGTCGTCGGCGGCGGCTTCTCGGGAGTGAACACGGCGTTGGAACTGGCCCAGCGCGGCTTCTCCGTGGTCCTGCTGGAAGCGTACCGGATCGGCTGGGGCGCCAGTGGACGCAATGGCGGCCAGTTGATCCGTGGCGTCGGCCATGACGTCGAGCAGTTCCTTCCGGTTATCGGCGCCGACGGCGTGAAGGCCCTCAAGCTGATGGGACTGGAGGCGGTGGAGATCGTCCGTCGCCGGGTCGAGCAGTACGCCATCGACTGCGATCTGCGCTGGGGCTACTGCGACCTGGCGAACAAGCCCGGCGACTACCAGGGCTTCCGCGAAGACATGGAGGAACTCCAGGCCCTCGGCTATCGCCACGAGATGCGCCTGGTGCCGGCCGCGGAGATGCGCAGCGTGGTCGGCTCCGATCGCTACGTCGGCGGCCTGGTGGACATGGGCTCCGGCCATCTGCATCCGCTCAACCTGGTCCTCGGCGAAGCCGCCGCTGCCCAGTCGCTGGGCGTCCGCCTGTTCGAGCGCTCGCCGGTGACGCGGATCGACTACGGCACGGAAGTCCAGGTGCATACCGCCGCCGGCAAGGTGCGGGCGAAGACCCTGGTGCTGGGCTGCAACGCCTACATGAACGACCTCAACCCGCTGCTCGGCGGCAAGGTACTGCCGGCCGGCAGCTACGTGATCGCCACCGAACCGCTGGACGAGCAACTGGCCCACCAACTGCTGCCGCAGAACATGGCGGTGTGCGACCAGCGCGTGGCCCTCGACTACTACCGGCTCTCCGCCGACAACCGCCTGCTGTTCGGTGGCGCCTGCCATTATTCCGGCCGCGACCCCAGCGACATCGCCGCCTACATGCGGCCGAAGATGCTGGAGGTATTCCCGCAACTGGCGAACGTCCGCATCGACTACCAATGGGGCGGCATGATCGGCATCGGCGCCAATCGCCTGCCACAGATCGGCCGCCTGCCAGGGCAGCCCAACGTGTACTTCGCCCAGGCCTATTCCGGACACGGGGTGAACGCCACGCACCTCGCCGGGCAGTTGCTCGCCGAAGCCATCGGCGGCCAGCAGAGCGACGGCTTCGACCTGTTCGCCAAGGTGCCGCACATCACCTTCCCCGGCGGCAAGCTGCTGCGCTCGCCACTGCTGGCGCTGGGCATGGCCTGGTACCGGCTGAAGGAAAAACTCGGTAGCTGAGCCCATCCGAGGCTCGCTGGATTCTGAAAAAATCAGGCGGGGCATCGCTCTTCCGAGGAAAACTCCTAGAATTCGCACGACCGGGATGAGCCGGTCGTTCGAGTTTCCACGGGAGATATCCTTGCTTCGCCGATTCCTCCTGCTGGCCCTCCTGGCCCTCTCCGGCTGCGCCAGCACTCCTCCGCCGCAACCGTCGTCGGCACTGCCCGCCGAGGGTACCTGGCTGGCCAGGCAGGCCGAAGTCCTGGGACGCGACCACCCCGGCCAGTCCGGCTTCCACCTGCTGGGCGCCAGCGAAGATGCCTTCGTCGCCCGCGCGGCGCTGATTCGCGCAGCCCAGCGCAGCCTCGACATCCAGTACTACATCGTCCACGACGGACTGACCACGCGCGCCCTCGCCTACGAGTTGCTCAAGGCAGCCGACCGTGGCGTGCGGGTACGCATCCTCATCGACGACACCGCCAGCGATGGCTGGGACTACGAGATCGGTGTGCTCTCCGCCCATCCGAACATCCAGGTGCGCCTGTTCAACCCGTTGCACCTGGGCCGCGCCACCGGCATCACGCGAGGCGTCGGCCGCCTGTTCAACCTGTCCCAGCAGCACCGGCGCATGCACAACAAGCTGTGGCTGGCCGACGGCACGGCGGCCATAGTCGGCGGACGCAACCTCGGCGACGAGTATTTCAACGCCAAGCCGGAGATGAACTTCACCGACCTCGACCTGCTCGGCGTCGGCCCCATCGCCAACCAGCTCTCGCACAGCTTCGACCAGTACTGGAACAGCGCCATCAGCCGGCCGATCGAAGACTTCCTCTGGCGCGCGCCCTATCCCGGCGAGCTGGACTCGGCCCGACGCAAGTTGCAGCGCTACCTGCGCAAGGAATCGGTGAAGGAGTCAGGCTACATCCGCCACCTGTTCGACCGCGGCGACCAGCCACGCCTGGGCAACTGGCTGGAGAATCTCACCTGGGCACGCGCCGAGGCGATCTGGGATGCCCCGCTGAAGGTATTGAGCCGCGGCGAACCCGACCCGCACCTGCTGCTCAGTCCGCACCTGGCGGGCCTGTTCAAGGGCGTGCAGAAGGAACTGATCCTGGTCTCGGCGTATTTCGTCCCGGCCAAGGACGGTCTCAACTACCTCACCGGCAAGGCCGACAGCGGCGTCCGCGTGCGCCTGCTGACCAATTCCCTGGAAGCCACCGACGTGCCCGCCGTGCATGCCGGCTACGCACCCTATCGGATGGCGCTGCTGGAACATGGCGTGAAGCTCTACGAGCTGCGCGCCAATCCCGACCAGCCGCTGAGCGGCGCACCCTGGCGCCTGCACGGATCGAGCAGCGCCAGCCTGCACAGCAAGGCGATGGTCTTCGACCGGCGCAAGGTATTCATCGGTTCGTTCAACTTCGATCCGCGCTCGATCCTGTGGAACACCGAAGTCGGGGTCATCGTCGACAGTCCGCTGCTGGCCGAGCAGGTCCGCCAACTGGCGCTGGAGGGCATGGCGCCGAGCGTCAGCTACCAGGTTCGCATCGACCGCAGCGGGAGCCGGCCGAGACTGGTCTGGATCGACGAACGCGACGGCCGGACCCAGGTCCTGCGCCACGAGCCGGGCAGCCTGTGGCGACGCCTGAACGCCTGGGTCGCGGGATTGATCGGACTGGAAAAGATGCTCTGAGGGTCACTCGGAGGCTTCTAGGCCGGTCGCCTCGTCGTCCGCCGGAGTCGCCCCGCGCAGCCGCACCAGCACCACGAAGCCCGCCGCTCCGAGCGCCATCATCAACGGCAGGGCGTGACCGCTGATCCACTGGCTGGCGGCGCCGGTGGCCAGCGGGCCGAGCAGGCAGCCGATTCCCCATAGCTGCGCGACATGGGCATTGGCCCGGACCAGGGCATCGTCTCGGTAGCGCTCACCGATCAGGATCAGCGCCAGGGTGAACAACCCGCCGGCGCTGGCCCCGAACAGCACCAGCAGCGGCCAGATCAACGGCGTCTGCAGCAGCAGGGGAATCGCCAGGCTGCTCAGCAGCAGCACCAGGCCGCAGCCGCCGAACAGGCCGCTGCGCGAGACCCGGTCGGCGAGCCAGCCGATCGGCAGCTGCAGCAATGCATCGCCCACCACCACGGTACTGACCATGGCCAGCGCCACCGCTTGCGGAAAGCCCTGGCGCAACCCGTAGACCGGCAGCAGGGTGAGGATCATCGCCTCGAAGGCAGCGAACAGCACCACCGCCCAGGCGATCGCCGGCAGGCCCCGGCAGAAGGCCCACAAACCGCGCCCGGAGGCGCTGTGCGGATCGACCTTGGGCGCACCGCTGCGGCCCAGCAGCAGCAACGAGCCAGCAATCAGCAGGCAGACGCCGAACCAGAAGCCACGGTCGTCGGCGGTACCGATGAAGGTCAGCAGTACCGGCCCGGACAGTTGGCTGAGGGCGTAGCCGGTGCCGTACAGCGCGACCAGCCGGCCACGCCACTTCTCCACTGCCAACTGGTTGATCCAGCTTTCCCCGAGGATGAACACCACGGTGAGCTGCACGCCGATCAGCAGGCGCAGCAACAGCCATACCGGGTAGCTCTGCAGCAGCGCCAGCAGGCCGACGGAGGCTGCCCCGGTGAGCAGGCACAACTGCATCAGCCGCGGCGTGCCGACGCGCGCGGCGAGGCGCCCGGCGATCATCGCGCCGAGCAGCACGCCCACTGCCGGCGTGCTGGCCATCACGCCGATGGCGAAACTGCCGTAACCCCAGCTCTCCAGGCGCAACGAGACCAGCGGCATGGTCAGGCCAAGGGCGAGGCCGATGCTGATGACTGCGGAACAGACGGCGAAATAGCTTCCCCAACGCATTGCGATTCTCCCGTTGGCACCCCGGAAGCCTTGCCGGGGCGAGCGGATATATCCGGCGCACGAAGCACAGCGGCCGGGCTTCCAGAAGGAAACCCGGCCGCGGGTGTGGCTCGAGAGAGCCGGCCCGGAAGGGCCGACCTAGGCGATCAGAGCTTGATCCAGGTCGCCTTCAGCTCGGTGTACTTGTCGAAGGCGTGCAGCGACTTGTCGCGACCGTTGCCCGACTGCTTGAAGCCGCCGAACGGAGCGGTCATGTCGCCGCCGTCGTACTGGTTGACCCAGACGCTGCCGGCGCGCAGGGCCTTGGCAGTCAGGTGCGCCTTGGACAGGTTGCTGGTCCAGACCGCCGCCGCCAGCCCGTAGGGCGTGTCGTTGGCGATGCGCACGGCTTCCTCGGCATCCTCGAACTCGATCACCGAGAGCACCGGGCCGAAGATTTCCTCGCGGGCGATCTTCATCGCATTGGTCACGCCGTCGAAGATGGTCGGCTCGACGTAGGTGCCACCGGTTTCTTCAAGAGTCCGCTTGCCGCCGGCAACCAGCTTGGCGCCGTCGTTGTGACCGGCCTCGATGTAGGACAGCACGGTGTTCATCTGCTGGGTGTCCACCAGCGCGCCGACGTTGGTTTCCGGATCCAGCGGGTTGCCCGGCTTCCAACCCTTGAGGGCCTCGATCACCAGGGGCAGGAACTTGTCCTTGATGGAGCGCTCCACCAGCAGGCGCGAACCGGCGGTGCAGACTTCGCCCTGGTTGAAGGCGATGGCGCCAGCAGCGGCCTCGGCGGCGGCCTTCAGGTCCGGAGCGTCGGCGAAGACGATGTTCGGGCTCTTGCCGCCGGCCTCCAGCCAGACGCGCTTCATGTTCGACTCGCCGGCATAGACCATCAGTTGCTTGGCGATCTTGGTCGAACCGGTGAACACCAGAGTGTCGACATCCATGTGCAGTGCCAGCGCCTTGCCCACGGTGTGACCGTAGCCCGGCAGCACGTTGAACACGCCTTTCGGAATGCCGGCCTCGACGGCCAGCTGGGCGATGCGGATGGCGGTCAGCGGCGACTTCTCGGAGGGCTTGAGGATCACCGAGTTGCCGGTGGCCAGGGCCGGACCGAGTTTCCAGCAGGACATCAGCAGCGGGAAGTTCCACGGCACGATGGCGGCGACCACGCCGACCGGCTCGCGGGTCACCAGGCCCAGTTCGGCATGGGGAGTGGCGGCGACTTCGTCATAGATCTTGTCGATCGCCTCGGCGCTCCAGCGCAGGCTGTTGGCAGCGCTGGCGACGTCGATGTGCAGCGAGTCGCTGATCGGCTTGCCCATGTCCAGGGTTTCCAGCAGGGCCAGTTCCTCGGCGTTCTCCAGCAGCAGATCGGCGAAGCGGATCATCGTCTGTTTGCGCTTGGCCGGCGCCAGGCGCGACCAGGCGCCGGAATCGAAGGCATTGCGGGCGACCTTGACCGCCTGCTCGGCATCGGCCAGGTCGCAACTGGCGACCTTGGCCAGGAAGCGGCCATCCACCGGGCTGAGGCAATCGAAGGTCTCGCCGGAGGCGGCGTTGCTGTATTCGCCGTTGACGAAGGCACGGCCTTCGATCTTCAGGTCTTTGGCGCGGGCTTCCCAGTCGGCGCGGGTCAGGGTGGTCATGACAACGTGTCCTCTTATTGGTGTTCTGGGCGCCTGGGAGACAGGCGCGCTGTCAGATTCTGCAAGGCGGGCGCGCGGCCCGTGGTGTCCGCCACCCTAAACCAGAGCAGCGCCTGTTTTCAATATATTTGACAGGAACGCCTCTAACTCCCTTGTCACGTTCATTATTTTAAACATAGACTCGCTCGGACTAGCGTCTTCATCCCTCGCGTGCAACCTGGGTGGCCCTATGACAATGAATAACGAGCCGCAGTCGAGCAGCCTCGACAACTTCTGGATGCCCTTCACCGCCAACCGCCAGTTCAAGGCGCGGCCGCGCCTGCTGGAAAGCGCCGAAGGCATCCACTATATCGCCCAGGGCGGGCGCCGCATCCTCGACGGCACCGCCGGCCTCTGGTGCTGCAATGCCGGCCACGGCCGGCGCGAGATCAGCGAAGCGGTGGCCCGGCAGATCGCCACCCTCGACTACGCCCCGCCGTTCCAGATGGGTCACCCGCTGCCGTTCGAACTCGCCGCACGGCTGGCGGAAATCGCCCCGGCGGGCCTGAACAAAGTATTCTTCACCAACTCCGGCTCGGAATCGGCGGACACCGCTCTGAAGATCGCCCTTGCCTACCAGCGCGCCATCGGCCAGGGCACCCGCACCCGCCTGATCGGCCGCGAACTGGGCTACCACGGAGTCGGCTTCGGCGGCCTGTCGGTAGGCGGCATGGTCAACAACCGCAAGGCCTTCTCCGCCAACCTGCTGCCGGGGGTCGACCACCTGCCGCACACCCTGGACGTCGCCAGCAACGCCTTCACCGTCGGCCTGCCCGAGCATGGCGTGGAAAAGGCCGAGGAGCTGGAACGCCTGGTGACCCTGCACGGCGCCGAGAATATCGCCGCGGTGATCGTCGAGCCGATGTCCGGCTCGGCCGGCGTGGTGCTGCCACCCAAGGGCTACCTTCAGCGGCTGCGCGAGATCACCCGCAAGCATGGCATCCTGCTGATCTTCGACGAAGTGATCACCGGTTTCGGCCGCGTCGGCGAAGCCTTCGCCGCGCAGCGCTGGGGCGTCGTCCCGGACCTGCTGACCTGCGCCAAGGGGCTGACCAACGGCAGCATCCCGATGGGCGCCGTATTCGTCGACGAGAAGATCCACGCTGCCTTCATGCAAGGCCCGCAGGGCGCCATCGAGTTCTTCCACGGCTATACCTATTCCGGCCACCCGGTAGCCTGCGCCGCCGCCCTGGCGACCCTGGACATCTACCGTCGCGACGACCTGTTCCAGCGGGCCGTCGAACTGGAAGGCTACTGGCAGGACGCGCTGTTCAGCCTGCGCGACCTGCCCAACGTGGTCGACATCCGCGCCGTCGGCCTGGTCGGCGGCGTGCAACTGGCGCCGCACGCGGACGGCCCCGGCAAGCGCGGCTACGACGTCTTCGAGCGCTGCTTCTGGGAGCACGACCTGATGGTCCGGGTGACCGGCGACATCATCGCCATGTCGCCGCCGCTGATCATCGACAAGCCCCACATCGACCAGATCGTCGAGCGCCTGGCCCAGGCCATCCGCGCCAGCGTCTGATCCAGCGGGCGGCTGGCGCCGCCCTGCCCCCAACTGGCCAGAACCACAAGAACCGAGAGTCAGCATGAACATCGAACAGATCGTCGACTTCGCCCAGGCCAACAGCGCCCCGGAGCACTACAGCCCGGCGCCGGAGAAAATCCTCAAGGGCGACCCGAAACAGAGCGTGCGCAACCACTACGGCAGCCCCTGCGGGCAGTTCAACGCCGGTATCTGGGAAGGCGCCGTGGGCCAGTGGACGGTGAACTACACCGAACACGAGTACTGCGAGATCATCCAGGGCGTCTCGGTGCTGCGCGACCGGCACGGCAACGCCAAGACCGTGCGCGCCGGCGACCGCTTCGTGATCCCTGCCGGCTTCCAGGGCACCTGGGAAGTGCTCGAAGCCTGTCGCAAGGTCTATGTGATCTTCGAAGCCAAGGCCTGAGCCCCGGCTTCATCCAGAATGCTTGTTACCCTTGCCCGCCACCTGGCGGGCTTTTTTGTGCGCGGCCCGGGGTTCGTACGCCGGAAATGAAAAAGCCCGCCAGGTGGCGGGCTTTTCGCAAGGTGCCGGATCAATTACTTGATCTTGGCTTCCTTGTAGATCACGTGCTGACGAACGACCGGATCGTACTTCTTGATCTCGATCTTCTCAGGCTTGGTACGCTTGTTCTTGTCGGTGGTGTAGAAGTGGCCGGTACCGGCGCTGGACACCAGACGAATCAATTCACGCATGATTCAGCTCCTTAGAATTTTTCGCCGCGGGCACGCAGGTCAGCCAGGACGGCCTCGATGCCACGCTTGTCGATGATACGCATGCCCTTGGCGGAAACGCGCAGACGTACGAAGCGCTTCTCGGACTCGACCCAGAAACGGTGGTGCTGCAGGTTCGGCAGGAAACGGCGGCGGGTTTTGTTGTGTGCGTGGGAAATGTTATTCCCGGTAACCGGACCCTTACCGGTTACTTGACAGACTCTAGACATGCCTCAGCCCTCTATAACCTCATGCCCAACCCGGCATGGGTTGGCTGCTTTAACTCAAGTTCGATACTCAGTTTCACCGGGGTCTTACCCGCTGCATCCCGACGAAGGAGAGCGTGGCCCCAGAAAAGAGCGCAGCTTTATATCAGAAAGGCGCCCCGCGCCGCAAGGGCGAAGACCCATGGCGCAGCCGCGGCCCGCCTCGCTGCGGGCTTCGCACCGCGGCCGTTCGTCGCCTTGCCTCGTTGTCGCTGCCCGCCGCATGGTCTAGGGTAGCGATTCAAGGTCGCCAACGGCCTTGCATGACTGCGCCCAACCGCTGCGGATGGGCATGTTAACCGTTCGAATGGAGCCCGTCATGCGCCTCGCCGCTTTCTCCCTGTTCCTCGCCCCCCTGCTGCTCGCCCAGCCCGCCGCCGCTGCCGCCTTGAGCGTGTGCACCGAAGCCAGTCCCGAGGGCTTCGACGTGGTCCAGTACAACTCTCTGACCACCACCAACGCCTCGGCCGATGTGCTGATGAACCGCCTGGTCGAGTTCGACGCCGGCAAGGGGGCGGTGGTGCCCTCGCTGGCCGAGCGCTGGTCGGTGTCCGACGACGGCCTGAGCTATCGCTTCGACCTGCGCCAGGGCGTGCACTTCCACAGTACCGCCTACTTCAAGCCGAGCCGTACTCTCGACGCCGACGACGTGGTGTTCAGCTTCCAGCGCATGCTCGATCCGGCCAATCCCTGGCACAAGGTGGCGCAGAACGGCTTCCCGCACGCCCAGTCGATGCAACTGCCGGAACTGATCGAGCGGGTGGAGAAAAGCGGCGACCACCAGGTGCTGTTCGTTCTCGACCACCCCGACGCGACCTTCCTGCCGATGCTGAGCATGGGCTTCGCCTCCATCTATTCGGAGGAATACGCCGACCAGTTGATGAAGGCCGGAACCCCGGAAAAGCTCAACGCCGAGCCGATCGGCAGCGGCCCGTTCGTGTTCAAGCGCTTCCAGAAGGACGCGGTGGTGCGCTACGCCGCCAACCCCGAGTACTTCGCCGGCAAGCCGGCGGTCGACGCGCTGATCTTCGCCATCACCCCGGACGCCAACGTGCGCCTGCAGAAGTTGCGCCGCGGCGAATGCCAGATCGCCCTGTCGCCGAAGCCGCTGGACGTGGAGAGCGCGCGCAAGGACGCCAGCCTGAAGGTCGAGCAGACGCCCGCCTTCATGACCGCCTTCGTCGCCCTCAATACCCAGCATCCGCCGCTGGACGATCCCAAGGTGCGCCAGGCGATCAACCTGGCCTTCGACCGCACCAGCTACCTGCAGGCGGTATTCGAAGGCAGCGCCAGTGCCGCCACCGGCATCTATCCGCCGAACACCTGGAGCTATGCCAGGGATATTCCCGCCTACCCGCACGACCCCGAACAGGCGCGCAAGCTGCTGGCCGGCAAGCAGCTTCCCGAGCTGAACATCTGGACCCGCCCTTCCGGCAGCCTGCTCAACCCCAACCCGAGCCTCGGCGCCCAACTGCTCCAGGCCGACCTGGCGGAGGCCGGGATCAAGGCCAACATCCGCGTCATCGAATGGGGCGAACTGATCCGTCGCGCCAAGAACGGCGAACACGACCTGCTGTTCATGGGCTGGGCCGGCGACAACGGCGATCCGGATAACTTCCTCACCCCGCAATTCAGCTGCGCCAGCGTCAAGTCGGGGCTCAACTTCGCACGCTATTGCGATCCCGGCCTGGATAAGCTGATTGCCGACGGCAAGGCCGCCAGCAGCCAGGAACAACGCACTGGCCTGTACCACCAGGCGCAGAAACTGATCCACGAACAGGCGCTCTGGCTGCCCCTGGCCCACCCGACCGCCTTCGCCCTGACCCGCCAGGAGGTGCAGGGCTACCAGGTCAATCCGTTCGGTCGCCAGGATTTCTCGCGGGTCGCCGTGAAACGCTGAAGGCCACGCCCGGGAGAACGCAGCGATGGATCTCGACCGTCTCTACCTGCCGCATTGGCAGTTCAGCGAACACCACCAGCGGCTGATCGACGCGCCGGCCGCCGCGCTGCTCGACGCGGTGGAAGACCTGCTGCGCTTCGACGACCCGCTGGTGCGCGCCCTCCTCGTCCTGCGCGAAGCTCCGGGAAGGCTGGCCGGCCTGCTGGGCCGGCGCAACGACCTGGCCGGCCGCCCACGCTTCGGCCTGCATGAGTTCACCCGCCTGGAGCGCCACGCCGACCAGGCCATCGCCTACGGACTGGTAGGTCGCTTCTGGCGCGCCGACTTCGCGCTGGAGCGCATCGCGGACGGCGAACATTTCCGCCGCTACGACCAGCCCGGAGTGGCCAAGCTGGTGCTGGGTTTCCGTTGCACACCCAGCGCCGGCGCTACCCTGCTGCACACAGAAACCCGGGTGTTCTGCCCCGATCGCGCCAGCCGCCTGCGCTTCACCCCCTACTGGTGGGCGATCCGCCCGGTCAGCGGGCTGATCCGCCGGCGCCTGCTGGCGGGCATCGAGCGGCGCCTGGGCTGAGCCCTTCGCCGAACGCTCACAGCCAACCGTATTCGGCCAGCGACAGCGGCTCGCCATCGCCGATGATGAAGTGGTCGAGCACCCGCACGTCGATGAGCGCCAGGGCTTCCTTGAGGCGCGCGGTGAGCTGGCGGTCGGCGAGACTCGGACGGGCGTCGCCGGAAGGGTGGTTATGGGTCAGGATCAGCGCCGCCGCGTTGTGCGCCAGGGTGCGCTTGACCACCTGGCGCGGGTAGACGCTGGCGCCGTCGATGCTGCCCTGGAACAGCACCTCGAACGCCAGGACCCGGTGCCTCGTGTCGAGGAACAGGCAGGCGAACACCTCGTGCTGCTCGTGGCGCAGGCGCGCCTTGAGATAGTCGCGCACCGCCTGCGGGCTCTCCAGTATCGAATCGCGACGCAGGCGCTCGGCCAGGTGGCGCCGGCCCATCTCCAGCACGGCCTGCAATTGCGCATACTTGGCCACGCCGAGCCCGAGATGGCCGCAGAACGAGGCGAGGTCCGCCTCGAGCAGGGCACGCAGCCCGCCGAACTCGCTCAACAGCCGCCGCGACAGCTCGACCGCACTGCAACCGGTCACTCCGGTGCGCAGGAAGATCGCCAACAGCTCGGCATCGGAAAGGGCCGCCGCGCCCTGCTCCAGAAGCTTCTCCCGAGGCCGTTCGGCTTCGGGCCAATCGCGGATGCTCATTCGCTTTCCCCATCGAGCCCGCCCGCTGTTCCCGTGCGGACGCTGTGCTATCTTAGCCCATCCTTTTTGCGCGGCAGACGACCTGGGGAGGCGCGTTTGCCGAAGCGCATGTCATCCATTTCCTTATTAAGGCAAGCCTATGCAGCGGCTCTATCGGAAACGCATCGTCCTCGGCGTGGGCGGCGGCATTGCCGCCTACAAGAGCGCCGAACTGGTCCGCCGCCTGCGCGACCAGGGCGCTGAAGTCCGAGTGGTGATGACCCAGGGCGGCCGCGAGTTCATCACCCCCCTGACCCTCCAGGCGTTGTCCGGCCATCCGGTGCACACCGATCTGCTGGACCCAGCGGCGGAAGCCGCGATGGGCCACATCGAACTGGCCCGCTGGGCCGATCTGGTGCTGATCGCACCGGCCACCGCCGACCTCATGGCGCGCCTGGTCCAGGGCGTGGCCAACGACCTGCTGACCACCCTGGTGCTGGCCACCGACGCGCAAATCGCCCTGGCACCGGCGATGAACCAGGCCATGTGGCGCGACACCGCGACCCAGGCCAACGCCGAGCTGCTGCGCCAGCGCGGCTTCCACCTGTTCGGTCCGGCAGCGGGCAGCCAGGCCTGCGGCGACGTCGGCCTCGGGCGCATGCTCGAAGCCGAGGAACTGGCGCAGCGCGCCGCCGACTGCTTCCAGCGCCAGGCGCTGACCGGCGTGCATGTGCTGATCACCGCCGGCCCGACCCAGGAAAACATCGACCCGGTGCGCTACATCACCAACCACAGTTCCGGAAAGATGGGCTTCGCCCTCGCCGAGGCGGCGGTGGAAGCCGGCGCACGGGTGACCCTGGTCACCGGCCCGGTGCACCTGCCGACGCCCGACCGGGTGCAGCGCGTCGACGTGGTCAGCGCCCGCGACATGCTGGCCGCCTGCGAGGCGGCGATGCCCTGCGACCTGCTGATCGCCTCCGCGGCGGTCGCCGACTACCGCCCGGAAGTGGTCGCCGCGCACAAACTGAAGAAAGACCCTACCAGCGGCGAGGGCTTGCTCTTGCAGCTGGTGCGCAATCCCGACATTCTCGCCACCCTCGCACAGCGCGAGGACCGTCCCTTCAGCGTGGGCTTCGCCGCAGAAACCGAAAACCTGCTGGACTATGCTGCACGCAAGCTGAAGGACAAGAACCTCGACCTGATCGTCGCCAACGACGTGGCCAACCCCTCGATCGGCTTCAACAGCGACGAGAACGCGATCACGGTGATCGACCGCGACCTGCATCCGAGCACCTTCGCCCAGACCAGCAAGGGCAAGATCGCTCGCCAGTTGATCGCCTTCATCGCCGACCGCCTCAACCAGCAATGAGTTACTGATGCACTCTCTCCAAGCCAAGATCCTCGACCCCCGCCTGGGCTCCGACTTCCCGCTCCCGCAGTACGCCACGCCGGGCTCGGCCGGCCTGGACCTGCGCGCCATGCTCAAGGAAGACAGCGTCCTCGGCCCGGGCCAGACCCTGCTGATTCCCACCGGCCTGTCCATCTACATCGCCGATCCCGGCCTCGCCGCCCTGGTCCTGCCGCGCTCCGGCCTGGGCCACAAGCACGGTATCGTGCTGGGCAACCTGGTCGGCCTGATCGACTCGGACTACCAGGGCGAGCTGATGGTGTCCTGCTGGAACCGCGGCGAGTCGCCGTTCACCATCGCCGTCGGCGAGCGCATCGCGCAGTTGGTACTGGTGCCGGTGGTGCAGGCGCATTTCGAGCTGGTCGAGCAGTTCGACGAAAGCCAGCGCGGCGCCGGCGGCTTCGGCCATTCCGGCAGCCACTGACCCCGAACACAGGACGAGACGCCGAGGAGACGCGGCATGAAGCTTTTCCAGCGCACCGCCAAGGATGGAAACGAGTTGGGCGATCTGCTCGAACCGGAAAAGAAGCCGCTCAAGGCAACGTCCGAACGCGCTGACCGCAAGGACCTGCTGCCCGGCATAGGCGCCAGCCTGCTGGGCGTGGCGGCCGCCGGCGCCCTGCTCTGGTTCGGCGTCTTCGGCGGTGCCGGCGAGGCGCAGCAGCGCCAGTTGGACGCGGCCTGGGCCGAAGGCCAGGCCGGTGCCTTGCGCCAGGCCTTGCAGCAACTCGCTGCCGATACCCGCGCCGCCGCGGCCAGCCCCCTCGCCCTCGAAGCCCTGCAAAGCGGCGACGCCGCCCGTGTCGAGGCCGCCCAGCGCAGCCTGCTGGCCTGGGACGGCGTGGTCGATGCCCACCTGAACGCGCCCGGCCAGGCCGCCCAGGACAACGACAGCCCCGGCCCGGTCAGCTTCGCCGCCCTGGATATCCTGCACCGGGTGGAAAGTGGCCAGAACGTCGCCGCCGAAGCCTACAAGGTCGGCCAGCGCTGGCTGCTGTACAGCGCCGCGCCGGTGCGCGGCGCCGACCAGAGCCTGCAAGGCACGCTGCTGCTGGCGGTCGACCTGCAACGGCTGCTGCGCGCCCTGCCGCCCTTGCCGGGCGATGCCGGCCAGGTGCAACTGGTCCAGCAGTTCTCCGGCGCACCGGCCCAGGTGCTGCTGCAACGCGGTACGCCGGCGCCGGGCAAGGGTGCGCAAGCGTTGGACAGCGGCAATCCGAACTGGAAACTGAACTACACGCCCGGCAGCATCGCCTCGACCCAGGCCTCGCCGCTGCTGCTGGCACTCGCGGCGCTGCTGGCCCTGCTCGGCGGCATCCTCGGCGCCTACCTCACCCGTTCGTCGCTGTTGCGCCGCCTGCATCAGGATGTCCTGACCCTCGGTCAGTATCTTCAGGAACTCGGCGGGCAACGCACTGCCAAACCCCCTGTGCCTAGCCTGCCGGGCTTCGCCCCGCTGATCCAGGCATTGGCCCGCCAGCCGCGGCGCAAGCCGGAGCCGACCGGCGCGCCCAGCCCTGCCAAGGCAGCGCCAGTGGCGCCGGTGGCGGTGGCGAAAGCGCCTCCTCGCGAGGAGCCGGCATTGGCAGATCCGTTGTTCCAGAACACCGACATTCTGGATATCGACATTCTCGATGAAGACCAGGACCTCCTGGGATTGGAGCAAACCCCCATCATGAGCACTGCAAAAGCACCGACGCTGCCCGCCAGCATCTTCCGCGCCTACGACATCCGCGGCGTGGTAGGCGACACCCTCACCGCCGAGACCGCCTACTGGATCGGTCGCGCCATCGGCTCGGAAAGCCTCGCCCGCGGCGAACCGTGCGTCGCTGTCGGCCGCGATGGCCGCCTGTCCGGTCCCGAGCTGGTCAAGCAGCTGATCCAGGGCCTGGTGGACTGCGGTTGCCAGGTCAGCGACGTGGGCATGGTGCCTACCCCGGTGCTGTACTACGCGGCCAACGTGCTCGAGGGCAAGTCCGGGGTGATGCTGACCGGCAGCCACAACCCGCCGGACTACAACGGCTTCAAGATCGTGGTCGCCGGCGAGACCCTGGCCAACGAGCAGATCCAGGCCCTGCGCGAGCGCATCGAGAAAAACGACCTGGCATCCGGCGTCGGCAGCGTAGAGCAGGTCGACATCCTGCCGCGCTACTTCAAGCAGATCCGCGACGACATCGCCATGGCCAAGCCGATGAAGGTGGTGGTCGACTGCGGCAACGGCGTGGCCGGGGTGATCGCCCCGCAGCTGATCGAGGCCCTGGGCTGCAGCGTGATCCCGCTGTACTGCGAGGTCGACGGCAACTTCCCGAACCACCATCCGGACCCGGGCAAGCCGGAGAACCTGAAGGACCTGATCGCCAAGGTCAAGGCCGAGAACGCCGACCTGGGCCTGGCCTTCGACGGCGACGGCGATCGCGTCGGCGTGGTCACCAATACCGGTACCATCATCTATCCGGACCGTCTGCTGATGCTGTTCGCCAAGGACGTGGTCTCGCGCAACCCGGGGGCCGACATCATCTTCGACGTCAAGTGCACCCGCCGCCTGATCGCCCTGATCAGCGGCTACGGCGGCCGTCCGGTGATGTGGAAGACCGGCCACTCGCTGATCAAGAAGAAGATGAAGGAAACCGGCGCCCTGCTGGCTGGCGAGATGAGCGGCCACGTGTTCTTCAAGGAGCGCTGGTTCGGCTTCGACGATGGCATCTACAGCGCCGCCCGCCTGCTGGAAATCCTCAGCCAGGACCAGCGCGACAGCGAGCACGTGTTCTCGGCCTTCCCGAGCGACATTTCCACCCCGGAAATCAACATCACCGTCACCGAGGACAGCAAGTTCGCCATCATCGAGGCGCTGCAACGCGACGCCCAATGGGGCGAAGGCAACATCACCACCCTCGACGGCGTGCGGGTCGACTACCCCAAAGGCTGGGGCCTGGTACGCGCCTCCAACACCACGCCCGTGCTGGTCCTGCGCTTCGAAGCGGACACCGAGGAAGAGCTGGAGCGCATCAAGACCGTCTTCCGTAACCAACTGAAGGCAGTGGATTCCTCGCTGCCCGTGCCCTTCTGACATGTCGGAGCTCCCCATGACCCTGAGTCGCGATGACGCCGCCCAGGTTGCCAAGGTCCTTTCCGAGGCCCTGCCCTACATCCGCCGCTTCGTCGGCAAGACGCTGGTGATCAAGTACGGCGGCAACGCCATGGAGAGCGAGGAGCTGAAGGCCGGCTTCGCCCGCGACGTGGTGCTGATGAAAGCGGTCGGCATCAACCCGGTGGTGGTGCATGGCGGCGGCCCGCAGATCGGCGACCTGCTCAAGCGCCTGTCGATCGAGAGCCACTTCATCGACGGCATGCGCGTCACCGACGCGGCGACCATGGACGTGGTGGAGATGGTCCTCGGCGGCCAGGTGAACAAGGACATCGTCAACCTGATCAACCGCCACGGCGGCAGCGCCATCGGCCTGACCGGCAAGGACGCCGAGCTGATCCGCGCGAAGAAGCTCACCGTGACCCGCCAGACCCCGGAGATGACCAAGCCGGAGATCATCGACATCGGCCATGTGGGCGAAGTCACCGGGGTCAACGTCGGGCTGCTGAACATGCTGGTCAAGGGCGACTTCATTCCGGTGATCGCGCCGATCGGCGTGGGCAGCAACGGCGAGTCCTACAACATCAACGCCGACCTGGTGGCCGGCAAGGTGGCGGAAGCGCTGAAGGCCGAGAAACTGATGCTGCTGACCAACATCGCCGGCCTGATGGACAAGCAGGGCCAGGTGCTGACCGGGCTGTCCACCGAACAGGTCAACGAGCTGATCGCCGACGGCACCATCTACGGCGGCATGCTGCCGAAGATCCGCTGCGCCCTGGAAGCGGTGCAGGGCGGCGTGACCAGCGCGCACATCATCGATGGCCGGGTGCCGAATGCCGTACTGCTGGAAATCTTCACCGACAGCGGCGTCGGCACCCTGATCAGCAACCGCAAGCGTCACTGATCGCCCGCCACGGCGCGCTCCGGCGCGCCATGGCGGTTCCCCCATTAGCGTCGCGCGGCCAGCGTGAAGACCTGGTCCAGCGGGCTCGTGCCCTCGCTACGGAAGGTCGCCGGGCTCACTCCCGTCCAGCGCTTGAATGCGCGTCTGAAACTGCGGATATCACGATATCCCACTTCCTCGGTGATACGTTCGATGGACATCCCGGGGTTGCCCAGCAGGCTCATCGCCCGCCCTCGCCGCACCTGCTCCAGCAACGCCTCGAAGGTCAGCCCGTGTTCGGCCAGCCGGCGCCGCAGGGTGCGGCTGCTCATGTTCAGTTCGGCGGAAATCCTTTCTATCTGGCTGCCCAGGCTGAGGTCGCGGGCGATGGCCCGTTCCACCGCCTGGACCAGGTCGAGTTTCCGGTGCACCTGGGTGCTTTCCTGCTCCAGCAGGGCAAGCGCCTGGCGCAACGCCAGCAGGTTGTGGTTGGGCAGGCGCATGTCCAGCCAGTGGCTGGCGATCGCCATGCGGTTGTGCAGGCAGCCGAAGCGTACCTGGGGCCCCAGCAGACGCAGGTATTCGCCCGCGTAGGGCGGAGCGGCATGGATGAGTTCGATGCCCAGCGGTTCGAACGCCGGGCTGACCAGGGCACGCCCATACACCAGCAGGCTGGCGAAGAACTCCTCGATGGCGAACACCTGCACCTCGCTGCTGGGCAGGTGGCATTCGACCTCGACGAAGAAGGTTTCGCCCTGCTGGTAGACGCTGGAGGTGACGATCCCGCCCGAGCTGTGCTGGTAGCGCACGCCGATGTCGAACGCGTCGCGCAGGGTCCGGCACAACGACAGCACATGGCCCAGCAGGCCAAGGGTGCCGAGCACGTTCTGGTGTCCGACCCACAGCCCCAGCCCCCGCTCCGGCAGGGCCTGGAGGGCACGCTGGATCATGCTCACGGCCTGGCGGTAGGAGATGCGCTGGGTAGGGTCCTGCAGGTCTTCGACGGTGAAGCCCAGGCCCCGGCACAGCCGCGCGGGATCGACGCCATGGCCTTCGACCACCTCGGCCAGCGTCTGCAGCAGGAAGGTGGATACCTGGGCGAGTTCGTAGCGCGCATCGGCGGCATTGTGCATGGGCGAAATCCTGAGCCGGTCTCGGCTTCGTTCTTGTTCTGGCGGTGGATCGCGACATGGGATGAGCGTCCCATCATATAGCGTTCCGCGCAGATGTAACAAAGCATTGCGCAGTGTCCGCAAATCCCCCCCTCGCTGACCGTCAATGCCCTGCCTCGGCCTGCCGTTAGGGCTTATTCCTATGCCGTGCCCCGAGCCACGCCAACAATAATAAGAGCCCGCCCATGAACCCGATCCGCCCCCACAGACCCCTGCGCCTGGCCGCTTGCGTCACCCTCGCCTTCAGCTGCTGCACCCACGCCAGCGAAGGCGGCGTGGACAACATTGGTCCAGGAACCGACGGTTTCTTCACCCTGCCACTGGACGTCGACAACCTCCCCGACCACATGTTCGCCTTCAACGTCTACTACAACCACTACGAAGCCAGGAAGCTGAACATCAGCTCCTTCGGCGGCAAGGTGTCCGACGTGAAGATCAGCTCGGATGCGATCATCCCTCGCCTGGACTACCTGAGCCCGCTGCGGATCTTCGGCGGGCGCCTGGGCGGCTACATCGCCCAGCCCTATCTCCGCCAACGGGTGGCCGCGTTCGGCCTGAGCGACGAACGGGAAAGCATGGGCGACACCACCTTCGCGCCGATCATCCTCTGGGACATGGGCAAGGACCTGACCCTGGCCGCCGCCGTGGAAATCACCGTGCCCACCGGCAAGTACGATGCCGAGCGGCTGGCCAACACCAGCAACAACTTCTACACCTACAAGCCGCTGTTCTCCTTCACCTGGCTGCCCAGCGAACGCACCGAGCTGTCGCTGAAGGCCACCTACAGCTTCAACATGGAAAACCACGACACCGACTATCGCTCGGGGCAGATCTTCCATTTCGACTATTCGGCCAGCTACCGGGTGACCGACAACCTGCGCCTCGGCCTGAACGGCTACTACCTCAAGCAGACCACCGACGACAAACAGAACGGCGAGACCGTACGGGTGTTCGGTTTCGGCGAGGAAGTCGACGACGGCGTACGCGGCCAGGTCTTCGCCATCGGCCCGGCCGTGCACCTGACTTTCCTCAAGTACGCCAGCGCGGAGATCCGCTGGGCCAAGGAGTTCGACGTGGAGAACCGCCCCGAAGGCGACATGCTCTGGGCCAAGCTGACCATTCCGTTCGAACTCTGAGGCATCGGAACGAAGCGGCAGCCCGGTATCCGCAGGCTGCCGCCATCGACGAGGAAAAGCGCCAGGCGTCCTAGGCGTAAACCGGCCAGCGCTCGACGATCCGCCCGCCGCGCAGCGCCAGCAGGTCGCCGAATTGCAGCAGCACCGACTCGCTCTGGGTCGGCCGCAGGAAGACCTGGTCGTCCACCTCCAGGCCCACCGAAGGCGAGCCGTTGACCATTTCCTGGTTCGAGCTGCGCCCGTAGATGCCGTTGCTGCGCAGTCCCTCGGGCGAGGCGAAGTCGGCCATCCAGTTGCCGCCGTAGATGAAGAAGGTGCCGCGCTGGTTGGGGTCCCACCAGGAAAACAGCCGGGACTTGCCGTCCAGCGCGGGGATCTGCACCGCGCCGGTGCTCTTGAGTACCGGCGTGGCGATGTAGACGGCCGGCACGTGCTCGGCCAGGGACGCCAGGTCGTAGTGGCTCGGCTTGAGCATGGCGGTGCCCACCGAGACCTCGCTGCTCAGCGTTTCCTTCTCGTGCATGCGATAGCTGGGGCTGCCGGCGGTATTCAGGGTCAGCTGTGGTGTCCACAGCGCGGCGAAGCGCTGGCGGGCGAAGTCGACATGTCCCTGGTAGAGCGCCATGACCTTGGCGAACAGCTCCTCGGGCGAACCGAGGATGCCCGGCACCCCCATTCCGACGAAGGGGTCGTAGCCCATGAAGCCAGCGAACTCCAGGTACTGCGGATGCGCCGCGATCAGCGCCAGCAATTCGCCCAGCGCGGCCTGGTCGGCCACCCCGCCGCGATGCAGGCCGACGTCCAGTTCGATGTTGACGCGCATCCGGGTACCCAGCCCCTGGGCCAGCGCCAGGTACTGACGCAAGCGCTGCGGCGTATCGATCAGCCATTGCAGCTGCCGCGCCGGGTCGAACGCACCCTTGTGCTCGCGGTAGAACAGTTCCGCCGAACGCACCGGCAACGGCTTGCCGAGGAGGATGTCGGCATCCGCAAAAGCGACCGCGTCGTGGTTGAGGAACGGTTGGTGGAAGGACATCAGCCGCCGGGTGCCGGCGCGCCTGGCGATGTACGCCAGCAGGCCGGGCGAAGGCAGCGATTTCTCCACCAGCCGCAGATGCTTGCCGCCGCGGCGGACCGAACGCATCACCACATCGATGTTGTGGTCCAGGCGATCGAGGTCGATGAGCAGCACCGGGCACATCGGGCCATTGGCCTTGAGTTCGCGGTTCAGCGCGCGGAAATAGTCGTCGTACGGCCCGCCACGGTCGGCGGGACGCATCCAGGCGGCAGTTCCCGCCAGCAGCGCGCCGGCCCCGAGGCCGGCGAACATGAACTTGCGTCGATTCACGGCGTCGCTCCTTTCAGGTCACGCCCAGGATGGAAGAGAGGTGCGCATTGAGGAACCGCCCGCGGGGATCCAGCGCCTGGCGCACCTCGGCGAACGCCTTCCAGCGCGGATAGAGCCCCTGCAACTGGTGCGCGTTGAGGCCATGCAGCTTGCCCCAGTGCGGCCGCCCGGCGTATTTCCAGAAGATCGGTTCCACCGCGGCGAAGAAGTTGTGGTGGTCCATGCTGTAGTGCTGATGCACGGAAATGGAACAACTGTCGCGGCCCTCGAACATGCTCAGGGGAATATCGTCGGCCTTCACGTAGCGGTACTCGATGGGAAACCAGGTGCGCAGGTCCTTGTCGCGGATCAGCGCGAGGATCTCCCGCAGGCAGGCGGGGCCATGCTCGGCGGGGACCGAATACTCCATCTCGTTGAAGCGCACGTTGCGCACGTTGGCGTAGACCGCATAGGAATCGTCGACCCGCTCGTCGAAGCGGGCGAAGTGGCGCAGGCTGTTGAGCAGGGTGCGGCGGGTCTCCGGGAAGTCGCTGAGGTACTTGTCGAGACCTTCGATCAGGCCGACGAACTCGTTGCCGCCTTCCTTCGCCGGGTCCAGGGGCGGGGTCTTCGGCTCGTCGGTCTCGTTGAGGGCGATCGACAGGGCGTAGTCGGAGTGGGTCACCACCAGCATCTCCCAGTGCTGGTTCTCGCGCGTGTTCTTCTCCACGTCTTCCAGCAACTCCTCGGTCCGGGCGATCCACTGCCGTTCACGCAGGCGGTAGGCCGCGCGGTTCTGCAGGCGCACCCGGGTCACGACGCCCAGCGCCCCCAGCGAGACCCGCGCGGCATCGAACACCTCCGCGTTGCGCTTGGCGTCGCACTCGAGCACCTCGCCGCTCGCGGTGACCAGTTGCAGACCGCGGACCTGGGCGGAATAGGAACCGAAGCCGACCCCGGTGCCATGGGTGGAAGTAGCGATGGCGCCGGCCAGGGTCTGGTAATCGATATCGGCCATGTTCACCAGCGCCTGGCCGATCTCCTTGAGCGGAGCGCCCATCTGCGACATCGGCGTGCCGCCGCCGAACTCGGCCTGGAGGGTCGCGCTGTCGTGGCTGAGCAAGCCGCTGAAGTAGGCGAGCGAGAGCAGGGTGCCGTCGGTCGGGACCAACGCGCTGAAGGAATGGCCGGAACCCACCGGGCGGATCCTGCCGGGTGCCTGGCGGACGACCCGGACCAGTTCGTCGAGGTCTTTCGGCGCCTCCCGCGCCAGGGGCAGGCAGCTTTGCGCGCCGGACCAGTTGCGCCAGGGGATCAGGCGCGGTGCGCGGAGCAACTCCGCCAGCGCGGGGTTTCCTACCATGGCGGCGAACGCGCCGAGCGCTCCCGCCCGGTGCAGGAGCTGGCGTCGCGACAGATGACTTGGCATGCCGGTATCCCCTATCGGTCCTGCGCTGCGGACATGAAATCGATCAAAGCCCGGAACTGTTCTTCCGAGCACTGCATGCACATGCCCATGGGCGGCATGCCCTTGTAGCCGTTGATGCTGTGGTCCAGCAGGGTGTCGATGCCCTGCGCCAGGCGTGGCGCCCAGGCAGCGGTATCGCCGGTCAGCGGTGCGCCGGAGGCGGGATTGGCGTGACAGAGCTTGCAACTGGCGGAATACACCTGCGCCAACGCAGGGTCCGCAGGGACACGCTGGGAATCGGCGGCCCGCGCCGGCGGCTCCGTGGATTCTCCGCAGGCCACCAGCATCAGGCCCAGGGCAAACAGCAACCCCGGGCGGCAAAGGCGCGAGTTGCCCGGTCCGGGACGGAGCGTGGACGACATGGTGTTCCTCTCTCGTTGCGCACGGCGTGCGTTCTCGTCGAACAACACTAAGGCCGCGACGCCCCGAGGATGAGGGCAATGCGGGCCAGCGACGGGGGGTTCTGCGGCCAGCCCTTTCGCACCGCGCGATGGCGGTCTAGAGTCGATGTCTGCAGCAGCGTCGAGGAACCGGCATGAGCAGCGCAGCACAGCGCCAGAACTACACCTTCTTCCATTCCCTGCGGGTTCGCTGGGCGGAGGTCGATCCGCAAGGCATCGTCTTCAACGGCAACTACCTGACCTATCTCGACGTCGCCACCACCGAGTACTACCGCCAGCTCGGCATGTCCTACCCGGCCGACCTGCTGCGCGGCGGAGGCGACCTGTTCGCGGTGAAGAGCACCCTGGAATACCGCGCCCCGGCGCATTTCGACGACTGGCTGGACATCGGCACCCGCGTGGCGCGGCTGGGGCGCAGCAGCCTGGTTTTCGAGCTGGGCATCTGGCGCGACGAGCAGTTGCTCACCGTCGGCGAGCTGGTCTACGTCTATGCGGATGCGAACGAGCGACAGAGCCAGCCCCTGCCGGACTGGCTGCGCGAGAAGATCAGGGCGTTCGAGCGACAGTCGCCAGTGGAATCAGGGACTCACGCCGAGTAGCTGGGAGAGCCGCGCGCGGTCGGCGGCATAGGTTCTTTCCGCGTCTTCGCGGGCCTTCTGGAAACGCCCGATCTCGCCCTGCAGGCGCTTTTCCTCCTGCTTGAGATCGTCCAGCTGATCCACCAGCGCCTGCGCCACCGGACGTCCGGCACGCTCCTGGTTGGCCGCCTGGCCTTGCAGGTTGGCCTGTTGCAGCTTGAGCGACTGCAGGTTGCCGCGCGCCACGCTGCTCAGCCCGTCCAGTTCCGCCAGGCGCCGTTCGCGAGCGCGATCGACGTCCTCGAGGCTGGAATACAGGCGCAGCAGCTGCGCATCGGAGCTGGCCTGGGCCTGGGCCGCCTTGCGCTGCCGCAGTTCCTCGGCGGTCGGCGCCGGCGGTACGGTGCGGATCACCCGGCCCTGGTCGTTGAGGACCTGGTAGCCCTTGCCGATGTACTGCGGCGGCACACCCTGGCGGTCGAGCACCACCACGCCCTTGTCGTTGACGTAGCGGTACAGCTCCACCGCTCCGCCCGGCGCCGCCTGGGCGCCGAAGGAAAGCCCCTGGAGCACCAGCCCCAGGGCCATCAGGCAACGCATTACATCCTGTCCGAGCATGCCAGTCCCTTGTGAAAGGTTCAGATACCGTATTGGGCGCGATAGGCCTCTACCGCCGGCAGATGCTTCTTCAGTTCAGCATCTTCGGCAAGATATTCCAGCACCTGCTCCAGGGAAACGATGCTCACCACCGGCATGCCGAAGTCGCGCTCGACCTCCTGGATCGCCGACAGCTCGCCCTTGCCGCGCTCCTGGCGGTTCAGCGCGATCAGCACGCCCGCCGCCCTGGCGCCCTGGGCGTCGATGATCTGCATCACTTCGCGGATCGCGGTGCCGGCGGTGATCACGTCGTCGATGATAAGCACACGGCCGCTCAGCGGCGCGCCTACCAGCGTGCCGCCTTCGCCGTGGTCCTTGGCTTCCTTGCGGTTGAAGCACCAGGGCAGGTCGCGCTGGTGCTGCTCGGCGAGGGCCACCGCGGTGGTGGCGGCCAGGGGAATGCCCTTGTAGGCAGGGCCGAACAGGACGTCGAAGTCGATTCCGCTGTCGATCACCGCCTCGGCGTAGAAGCGTCCCAGGCGGGCCAGCGCCAGGCCGCTGTCGAACAGGCCGGCATTGAAGAAATAGGGGCTGGTGCGCCCGGACTTGAGGGTGAACTCACCGAAGCGCAGAACCCCGCGCTCGATGGCGAAACGAATGAAATCGCGCTGATACGCCTGCATGAATGACACCAAGCCGCATGAATTTAGCTAAACCGTTTGAGCTCGGGTATCATACACGCACGTGATTTTGGGGGCCATTTATGCGGATCATCAGTGTGAACGTGAATGGTATTCAGGCTGCGGCCGAGCGCGGTTTGCTCAGTTGGCTGCAAGCACAGAATGCCGACGTGATCTGCTTGCAGGACACCCGAGCCTCCGCCTTCGATCTGGATGACCCGTCCTTCCAACTGGACGGCTACTTCCTTTATGCCTGCGATGCCGAGCTACCCGAACAGGGCGGTGTCGCACTCTACAGCCGTTTGCAGCCCAAAGCTGTGATCAGCGGCTTAGGTTTCGAAACGGCCGATCGTTACGGGCGCTACCTGCAAGCCGACTTCGACAAGGTGAGTATCGCCACCCTGCTGCTGCCTTCCGGGCAGAGCGGAGACGAGAGCTTGAACCAGAAATTCAAGTTCATGGACGACTTCACCCATTACTTGAGCAAGCAGCGTCGCAAGCGCCGCGAATATATCTACTGCGGCTCGCTGTACGTCGCCCATCAGAAGATGGACGTGAAGAACTGGCGCGAATGCCAGCAGATGCCGGGCTTCCTCGCGCCCGAACGGGCCTGGCTGGACGAAGTGTTCGGCAACCTCGGCTATGCCGACGCCCTGCGCGAAGTCAGCCGCGAAGGCGACCAGTTCAGCTGGTGGCCGGACAGCGAACAGGCCGAGATGCTCAACCTCGGCTGGCGCTTCGACTACCAGGTGCTGACCCCCGGCCTGCGCCGCTTCGTGCGCAACGCCAAGCTGCCGCGCCAGCCGCGCTTCTCCCAGCATGCGCCGCTGATCGTCGACTACGACTGGCAGCTGAGCATCTGAGCCCTGTCAGACACGAAAAAGCCGGCGCATGCGCCGGCTTTTCTATTTTCCGTACGGCCTACTTGATCAGCCGCAGGCAGAACGGATAGCGATAGGCCTTGCCTTCGTTGGCCTTGATGCCGGCGATGATGGTCAACACCAGCGCCGCCAGGCAGACCAGGCCGAGCAGGAAGAAGCCGATCACCACCAGCATCAGCAGGAAGCTGACGAACATCGCCAGCGCCACGGTGATCTGGAAGTTCAGCGCTTCCTTGCCCTGGGCGTCGACGAACGGATCGCTCTCGCGCTTGAGTTGCCAGACGATCAGCGGCCCGAGCAGGCTGCCGAAGGGAAACACCAGGCCGATGAATGCCGCGAAATGGCAGAACATCGCCCATTGCCGGGCTTCTTGGCCGGGGTTCGCGGCGACCTCTTCGGATACATCGTTCATGTAGCGCTCCTTACTCCGGGGCCCGGCAGGCAGTGCCGGGCGTCTGCTCATTCGGCCAGCGCGGCGCGCTGAAGTTCGAACAGCTCCTGCATGCCCTGCTGGGCCAGTTCGAGCATGGCGTTCAGCTCGGCGGGACGGAACGGCGCGCCTTCGGCGGTTCCCTGCACCTCGATGAAGCCGCCGGCATCGGTCATCACTACGTTCAGGTCGGTTTCCGCGGCGGAATCCTCCAGGTAGTCCAGGTCGAGGACCGGCACGCCCTGGTAGATGCCCACGGAAACGGCGGCGACCATCTGCTTCAGCGGGTTGCCCTTGAGCGCGCCACGCTTCTTCAGCACCGCCAGGGCGTCGATCAGCGCCACGGTGGCGCCGGTGATCGAGGCGGTGCGGGTGCCGCCGTCGGCCTGGATCACGTCGCAGTCGATGTACAGGGTGTTCTCGCCGAGCTTGCCGAGATCCAGCGCCGCTCGCAGGGAGCGGCCGATCAGGCGCTGGATCTCCAGGGTACGACCGCCCTGCTTGCCGCGGCTGGCCTCGCGCTGGTTACGCTCGCCGGTGGAGCGCGGCAGCATGCCGTACTCGGCGGTCAGCCAACCCTGGCCCTGGCCCTTGAGGAAGCGCGGCACCCCGGACTCGGCGCTGACGGTGCAGATCACCTTGGTATCGCCGAACTCGACCAGCACCGAACCTTCTGCGTGCTTGGTGTAATGGCGGGTGATGCGGATCGGGCGCAGCTGGTCGGCGGCACGGCCACTGGGACGATTCATCGTGGATATCCTGTACTGAGAAAGCGGAATTGGCCGCCATTATAGAGGCCAGCCCGGGCTCTCAACCACCGTCGGCGTGCGGGCCCCGCCGGACGTGGGTTACAATGCCCGGCTCGAATCACGGCAGCCGCACGCGTCCGGCGCCGAACGCACTCCCCCACACGACTATCGAGGTAGACCCATGGTGCACAGCATGACCGCCTTCGCCCGCGTCGAGCAGGCCGGTACCCACGGCACCCTGAGCTGGGAGCTGCGCTCGGTCAACCACCGTTACCTGGAGCCCCACCTGCGCCTGCCCGACGCCTTCCGCGACCTCGAAGGCGCGGTGCGCGAGGCGCTGCGCCAGGGCCTGTCGCGTGGCAAGGTGGAATGCACCCTGCGCTTCGCCGAGGAAACCGCCGGCAAGAGCCTGCAGGTCGACCAGGAGCGCGCCCGCCAACTGGTCGCCGCCGCCGAAGGCGTAGCCGCCCTGATCCGCCAGCCGGCGCCTCTCGATCCGCTCGCCGTGCTGGCCTGGCCCGGCGTACTGGTAGCCGACTCGGCCGACCCGCAGGCGCTCAACGCCGCCGCCCTGGAAGCCTTCGGCCAGGCCCTGGAGCAACTCAAGGCCGGCCGCTCGCGCGAAGGCCAGGAACTGGCGAAGCTGCTCAACGAACGGCTCGACGCGATGCTGGTGGAAGTCGGCAACCTGCGTGAACTGGTGCCGACCATGCTGGCCAACCAGCGGCAGAAGATCCTCGACCGCTTCGCCGAACTCAAGGCCGAACTCGATCCGCAGCGCCTGGAGCAGGAGCTGGTCCTGCTGGCGCAGAAGAGCGATGTCGCCGAGGAGCTGGACCGCCTCGCCACCCACGTCGGCGAGGTCCGCCGGGTCCTCAAGGCCGGCGGCGCCGCCGGTCGGCGCCTGGACTTCCTGATGCAGGAACTCAACCGGGAAGCCAACACTCTAGGCTCCAAGGCGTTCGACCCGCGCTCGACCCAGGCGGCGGTCAACCTCAAGGTCCTGATCGAGCAGATGCGCGAGCAGGTCCAGAACATCGAATGACCGGCGGGCGCCTCCGCCCGATCTCTTTCCAACCCGTACGAAGCACCAGGAACACCCCATGTCCGGCACCCTGTACATCGTTTCCGCTCCCTCCGGCGCCGGCAAGACCAGCCTGGTGAAGGCCCTGCTCGACGCCGCCCCCGAGGTCCGCGTGTCCGTCTCCCATACCACCCGCGGCATGCGTCCGGGCGAGGTGGACGGGGTCAACTACCACTTCACCAGCCGCGAGGAATTCCTCGCCATGCTCGAGCGCAACGAGTTCCTCGAGCACGCCGAGGTCTTCGGCAACCTCTACGGCACCTCGCAGCGCTGGGTCGAGAAAACCCTCGCCGAAGGCCTCGACCTGATCCTCGAGATCGACTGGCAGGGCGCCCAGCAGGTGCGCCGGCTGATGCCCGAGGCCCAATCGATCTTCATCCTTCCGCCGAGCCAGGAAGCCCTGCGCCAGCGCCTGACCAACCGCGGCCAGGACAGCGACGAGGTGATCGAGCGGCGCATGCGCGAAGCCGTCAGCGAAATGAGCCACTACGTGGAGTACGATCACCTGGTGATCAACGACGATTTCGCCCACGCCCTGGACGACCTCAAGGCGATCTTCCGCGCCCGCCAGTTGCGCCAGGACGCCCAGCAGCAACGCCACGCCGAACTGCTCGGTCGTCTGCTCGCCTAAATCGGCTCTTCCATAAAGATTGGCGATTTTTTAGACTATTCAGTCCGCCCGGCAAACGTCGGGCTCACTTTTCGTTACGAGGAACACCATGGCCCGCGTCACCGTTGAAGACTGCCTGGACAACGTCGATAACCGTTTCGAGCTGGTCATGCTCGCCACCAAGCGCGCCCGTCAGCTGGCTACCGGCGGCAAGGAGCCGAAAGTGGCCTGGGAAAACGACAAGCCGACCGTCGTCGCCCTGCGCGAGATCGCTTCCGGCCTGGTCGATGAGAACGTCGTCCAGCAGGAAGACATCGTCGAGGACGAACCGCTGTTCGCAGCGTTCGACGACGAGGCCAACACCGAGGCCCTGTAAGCCATGGCCTCGGCTCGACGTCGCCTGCGAGCGCCGCAACCCGCCTACGGGCAGGGGGTGAACCCTTGCCGGGCATAGACGCCTTCGCCGACAGACTGTCGAGCTACCTCGGGCCGGACCAGGTCAACCTGGTCCGCCGTGCCTACTACTACGCCGAGCAGGCCCACGACGGGCAACGCCGCCGCAGCGGCGAGCCGTACGTGACCCATCCGCTGGCGGTCTCCAACATCCTCGCCGACATGCACATGGACCATCAGAGCCTGATGGCCGCGATGCTGCACGACGTGATCGAGGACACCGGCATCGCCAAGGAAGCGCTCACCGCGCAGTTCGGCGAGACGGTTTCGGAACTGGTCGACGGGGTCAGCAAGCTGACCCAGATGAACTTCGAGACCAAGGCCGAGGCCCAGGCCGAGAACTTCCAGAAGATGGCCATGGCCATGGCCCGCGATATCCGCGTGATCCTGGTCAAGCTGGCCGACCGCCTGCACAACATGCGCACCCTCGAGGTGCTGTCCGGCGAGAAGCGCCGGCGCATCGCCAAGGAAACCCTGGAAATCTATGCGCCCATCGCCAACCGCCTGGGTATGCACACCATGCGCGTGGAGTTCGAGGACCTCGGTTTCAAGGCCATGCACCCGATGCGCGCCGAGCGCATCCGCCAGGCGGTGAAGAAGGCCCGCGGCAACCGCCGCGAGATCGTCGGCAAGATCCAGGAGTCGCTGGTCAACTGCCTCGCCCGCGAAGGCATGGAAGGCCAAGTGATCGGCCGCGAGAAGCACCTCTACAGCATCTACCAGAAGATGCGCGGCAAGCGTAAGGCGTTCAACGAGATCATGGACGTCTACGCCTTCCGCATCATCGTCGACAAGGTCGATACCTGCTATCGCGTGCTGGGCGCCGTGCACAGCCTGTACAAGCCGTTCCCCGGACGCTTCAAGGACTACATCGCGATTCCCAAGGCCAACGGCTACCAGTCGCTGCATACCACCCTGTTCGGCATGCACGGGGTACCCATCGAGATCCAGATCCGTACCCGCGAGATGGAAGAGATGGCCAACCACGGGATCGCCGCGCACTGGCTGTACAAGTCCAACGACGAAACGCCCAAGGGCACCCATGCCCGCGCCCGGCAATGGGTGAAGGGCGTGCTGGAACTGCAGCAGCGCGCCGGCAACTCGCTGGAATTCATCGAGAACGTGAAGATCGACCTGTTCCCGGACGAGGTCTACGTGTTCACGCCCAAGGGCCGCATCATGGAGCTGCCCAAGGGTTCCACCGCGGTCGACTTCGCCTACGCGGTGCACACCGACGTCGGCAACAGTTGCATCGCCTGCCGCATCAACCGCCGCCTGGCGCCGCTCTCCGAGCCGTTGCAGAGCGGCCAGACGGTGGAAATCGTCACCGCCCCGGGCGCCCGGCCGAACCCGGCCTGGCTGAGCTTCGTGGTCACCGGCAAGGCGCGCACCCATATCCGCCATGCGCTCAAGCTGCAACGCCGCTCCGAGTCGATCAACCTCGGCGAGCGCCTGCTGAACAAGACCCTCACCGGCTTCGACAGCCACCTCGAGAAGATTCCCCAGGAACGCATCCAGGCCGTGCTCGCCGAGTACCGCATGGAAGTCTTCGAAGACCTGCTGGAAGAGATCGGCCTGGGCAACCGCATGGCCTACGTGGTCGCCCGTCGCCTGCTATCCAGCGAGGGCGAGGAAGCGCCGAGCGCCGAGGGTCCGCTGGCGATCCGCGGCACCGAAGGCCTGGTCCTGAGCTACGCCAAGTGCTGCACACCGATTCCCGGCGACCCGATCGTCGGCCACCTGTCCGCCGGCAAGGGCATGGTGGTGCACCTGGAAAGCTGCAAGAACATCAGCGAAGTACGCCACAACCCGGAAAAATGCATCCAGCTCAGCTGGGCCAAGGATGTCACCGGCGAATTCAATGTCGAACTGCGCGTCGAGCTGGAGCACCAGCGTGGCCTGATCGCCCTGCTCGCCACCAGCGTCAACGCGGCCGACGGCAACATCGAGAAGATCAGCATGGACGAGCGCGACGGTCGCATCAGCGTGGTCCAACTGGTCGTCAGCGTGCACGATCGCGTCCACCTGGCCCGCGTCATCAAGAAGCTGCGCGCCCTCAAGGGAGTGATCCGGATCACCCGCCTGCGCAGCTGACCCGCTTTTTCCTGTGTCATCCGGCGCCCCCGCGCCCACTCGATTTCAGCAAGGAGTTCCCATGACCAAGACCGTTATCCACACCGACAACGCCCCGGCCGCCATCGGCACCTACTCCCAGGCCATCAAGGCCGGCAATACCGTCTACGTGTCCGGGCAGATCCCGCTGGACCCGAAGACCATGGAACTGGTGGAGGGCTTCGAGGAGCAGACCGTCCAGGTGTTCGAGAACCTCAAGGCGGTGATCGAGGCTTCCGGCGGCTACCTGCACGACGTTGCCAAGCTGAACATCTTCCTCACCGACCTGTCGCACTTCGCCAAGGTCAACGAGATCATGGGCCGCTACTTCACCCAGCCCTACCCGGCGCGCGCCGCCATCGGCGTGGCCGCCCTGCCGAAGGGCGCACAGGTGGAAATGGACGCCATCGTCGTCCTCGAGTAAGCCGGATGTTCGCGACGGGGCCCAAGGCCCCGTCGCTCTGCATGGAGTAGCACGATGCGCCGCGTGATTTTCCTCGCCGCAGCCGCCACCCTGCTGGCCGGCTGCGCCGGCACGGCCGATCCGTCCGGCACCTGGATCAACCAGGCCGCCATCGACGCCGCGAGCAAGGACGGCAAGCTGCGCGAGGCCCTGCTCGCCTATGGCCCGAACCTGGAGTGGAAGCTCGACAGCAAGGCAGGCGAAGCCACCTTCAGCAACGGCTTCGAACTGGGCGAAGGGACCCTGAGCAAGAGCGATGACGAGCACTGGAAGGTCGCCTTCTATGGCGACGACAACCAGGAGAGCCTCGAACTGGACGGCAAGGAGCTGATCCAGCAGGCCAGCGCCAACGGCCCGGAACAGCGTTTCCGCCGTCTCGACCCGCAACCCGCGGCCAACAGTCCTGCCGGCAGCGGTTTCGAGCGGGCCTTGTACGGCAGCTATCTGAAGGGCAGCTGGAAGATCCGCGAAGGCCAGGGCCAGGGCGGCAAGGTCGAGTTCCAGGCCAATGGCCTGGTCAGCGGTCTGCCCGGCGCCGAACGCTACGCGCTGTGCCTGGCCGGCGATTGCGCGGCGATGAGCGGCGACAACGACAGCATCTGGCTGCAACAAGGCAACCGCGGCCGCGAACTGCTGTTCAGCCTCGACGACGACGAGCTGCAACTGTTCGAGGCGGTCAACACCGCCGGCACCAACGAGATGCCCAGCTACGTGCCCGGCAAGCGCGTCTGGCTGCTGGAGCGCTGACGCCTCTCAGAGGGCGGCCAGCACCAGCCAGCCGCCCAGCGCCAGCAGCAGGACGCCGCACAGCCGGTCCAGCGCGCCTACCCGCCGTTGCAGCCAGCCGCGCCAGCGCTGCCTGTCCAGCAGGCGCACCAGCGCCATGTCCCAGCACAGCACCGCCAGGCTCATCCACGCCAGGCACAGGGCCAGCGCCCAGCCCGGCAGGCTGAAGCGCGCCAGCACGCCGAACAGCCCCGCATAGAAGATCGGCAGCTTGGGATTCAGGCTGCTCGCCAGCAGGCCGTCGCGCAGCCCGCGCAGATAGCTGCCGCGTGACGGGACGTCGCGCTGCGCCGGCATTTCCAGTCGCCTGTGCGCAAGCAGCGCCTGGCCCGCCAGCCAGAGGAAGTACAGTCCGCCGAGCGCCTGCAGCCAGCGCAAGGCGCTGTGCGCCGAGTCCGGCACGCTGGCCAGCAGGCCGAGCACCAGTAGCATGCTCACTAGGTTGGCCAGGGCGATGCCGGCGGCCACCCCGTCGGCCTGGCGCCGGCCGCGCAGCAGGGCGGCGCGCACCAACAGGAAGAAATCCGGCCCCGGCGACAGCAGGGCGGCGAAATGGGTACTGGCGACAAGAACGAACGCGGCGAACATGAAGGCCCCTCGAAACGCGAAGGACTCCAGTCTGTGCAGCGCAGTGGGCGCCGTATTGGAAAAAACTCAGGTCTTGGCGCTGCGCCGGAACTGCCCCGGAGTGACCCCGGTGAAACGCCGGAAGGTCGTGGAGAAGTGCGCCTGGTCGTAGAAGCCGAGGTGCTGGGCGAGTTCCGCCAGCGGCCGTTCTTCCAGCAACAGGCGCTTGGCCTGGCGCACCCGGCATTGCAGTTGGTAGGTATGCGGCGGTACGCCGTAGGCACGCCGGAAAGCCTCGATCAGGTGGCGCGGGTGGCGCTGCAGCAACTGCGCCAGCTGGTCCAGACCGAGCGCCTCGGTGGCGTGCGCTTCCAGGTAATCGCGCAGGCGAGCGGTGGTTCCGCCGTCGCGGGGCGCCGCGGCCGCCGGGCGCAAGCCGCCGTGGCGCACGAAGACCTGTTCGAGCAAGGCCAGCAGGCGGCTTTCCAGCCCCAATGCGTCGCTGCGCTGGAAATCCTCGGCCAATCGCGCCAGGCCAACCGTCACGCTGCCGTCGTCGGCCGGGTTCAGTTCGCCGAAGCCGCGCGGCAACTGTTTGCGGCCGAGCAGGCCGAGCAGGCGCGTTTCCTCGACATAGAGCATCCGGTAGACCAGCCGCTCGGATTCGGCGTGCCCGGTATGCGGCTCTTCCGGGTTCATCAGCGACAGGGTGCCGGCCGGCAGCGCATGGCGCCGCCCGCGGCACTGGTAGCCGCCGACGCCATGGAGGATCGAGCCGATGGCGAAGGCCGAATGGCTGTGGCGACCGAACGCCTGGCCGGAGAAGTCCGCATGGAACAGCTCCACGCCAGGCAGCCAGGGACGCGCCAACAACCGGTTGGCAGCCATCAGGCGTCCCCGAGCACCGCCGCGTAGCCCTCGCGGTAGCTGGGATAGCGCGGCACCCAGCCGAGCGCCCGGGCGCGGCGGTTGCTGCAACGCTTGCTGCCGGCGCGGCGTACCGAATGTTCGTCGGCCCATTGGCTGACGCCCAGGCGCTGGCGCAGGTAGTCGACCACCTCGTGCATCGCCACGGGCGCGTCGTCGACACCGATGTAGCAGTCCTCCAGCGCCTGGCCGCCGGCATCGGCGCGCAACAGGAAGGCCAGCAGCCCGGCCGCATCGTCGGCGTGGATCCGGTTGGCATACAGCGGCGGCTCGCTGACCACCCGGTAACCCTGGCGCACCTGGTTGAGCAGCCACTCCCGCCCCGGACCGTAGATGCCGGCCAGGCGCACGCGGGTAGCCGCTATCCCGCTGTCCAGCGCGACCTGCTCGGCGTCGAGCATGATCCGTCCGGAATAGGCCTGGGAAAGCGCCGGCGACTCCTCGTCGATCCAGCCGCCATCGGTCTGCGCGTAGACCCCGGTGCTGGAGACGAACAGCAGGCGCCTGGGCCGCTGGCCGTGGGCCTGCAACCAGCCCAGCACATGGCGCAGGCCGTCGACGTAGGCGGCACGGTAGCCAGCCTCGTCGTGCTGACTGGCGGCGGCGCTGTACACCAGGTAGTCGAGCGGCTCGCTCGGCCACTGCGCGGGACACTCCGGAGCCTGCAGATCGCCAGCCACCGGCAGGATCCCCTGCGGCAAGGCGTCCACCGAGCGACGCAGGCCATGGACCCGCCAGCCATCGGCCAGCAGCGCCTCGCCGAGGCGCCCGCCGACATCGCCGCAGCCGGCGATCATCACTGTTTGCGACATGAAGCCGTCTCCTTCCTACAACAAGGCGGGCAGTGTAGGCGTCGAATCGTCTGCAATGCACGCCCGATCATGCCCCCGGAGGTTGGTTCGCGGCGGTGCAGCCGCTATGCTTGGCCGATCTTAACGGATGAGCAGCCATGACCCTCACCGAACTGCGCTACATCGTCACCCTCGCCCAGGAACAACACTTCGGCCGTGCCGCCGAGCGTTGCCACGTCAGCCAACCGACCCTCTCGGTCGGCGTGAAGAAGCTCGAGGACGAGCTGGGGGTGCTGATCTTCGAGCGCAGCAAGAGCGCCGTGCGCCTGACGCCAGTGGGCGAAGGCATCGTCGCCCAGGCGCAGAAGGTCCTCGAACAGGCCCAGGGCATCCGCGAGCTGGCCCAGGCCGGCAAGAACCAGCTGGCCGCGCCGCTGAAGGTCGGCGCCATCTATACCATCGGACCCTACCTGTTCCCGCACCTGATTCCCCAGCTGCACCGGGTCGCGCCGCAGATGCCGCTGTACATCGAGGAGAACTTCACCCATATCCTCCGCGACAAGCTGCGTACCGGCGAACTCGACGCGATCATCATCGCCCTGCCGTTCCAGGAAGCCGACGTCCTGACCAAGCCGCTGTTCGACGAGCCCTTCTATGTGCTGATGCCGGCCGACCATCCCTGGACCGCCAAGGCCAGCATCGATTCCGAGCTGCTCAACGACAAGAGCCTGCTCCTGCTCGGCGAAGGCCACTGCTTCCGCGACCAGGTGCTGGAAGCCTGCCCGACCGTACGCAAGGGCGACGAGAACAAGCACACCACGGTGGAGTCCTCGTCGCTGGAGACCATCCGCCACATGGTCGCCTCCGGACTGGGCGTCTCGGTGCTGCCGTTCTCCGCGGTGGACAGCCACCACTACGCGCCGGGCGTCATCGAAGTGCGCCCGTTCAGCGCGCCGGTACCGTTCCGTACCGTTGCCATCGCCTGGCGCGCCAGCTTCCCGCGTCCACGCGCCATCGAAGTGCTGGCCGACTCGATCCGCCTGTGCTCGGTGGCCCGTCCGCAACCCCAGGAACAACCGCAAATCGCATGACCGAGCTGTCCAGGGTCCCGGTCACCGCGCTAAAGGGCGTAGGCGCCGCGCTGGCGGAGAAGCTCGCTCGGGTAGGCCTGGAAACCCTGCAGGACATCCTGTTCCACCTGCCCCTGCGCTACCAGGACCGTACCCGCGTCACCGCCATCGGCGCCCTGCGGCCAGGGGCCGACGCGGTGGTCGAGGGCGTGGTGGCCGGCGCCGACGTGGTGATGGGGCGCCGCCGCAGCCTGCTGGTGCGCCTGCAGGACGGCAGCGGCACCCTGAGCCTGCGCTTCTACCATTTCAGCCAGGCGCAGAAGGACGGTCTCAAGCGCGGCACCCACCTGCGCTGCTACGGCGAAGTCCGGCCGGGTGCCTCGGGCCTGGAGATCTACCATCCGGAATACCGCGCGCTGAACGGCGACGAGCCGATTCCGGTGGAGCAGACCCTGACGCCGATCTACCCGACTACCGAGGGCCTCACCCAGCAGCGCCTGCGCCAGTTGAGCCAACAGGCCCTGGCCATGCTCGGCCCCAGCAGCCTGCCCGACTGGCTGCCGGCGGAACTGGCCCGCGATTACCAACTTGGCCCGCTCGACCAGGCGATCCGCTACCTGCACCGGCCGCCACCGGATGCCGACATCGAGGAACTGGCCGAAGGCCGGCACTGGGCGCAGTTGCGCCTGGCCTTCGAAGAACTGCTGACCCACCAGTTGTCCCTGCAGCGTCTGCGCGAAGCCGTGCGCTCGCAGGCAGCGCCGCGCCTGCCGGCGGCCAGCCGCTTGCCGAAACGCTTTCTTGCCAACCTCGGCTTCCAGCCGACCGGCGCGCAACGCCGGGTCGGCGCGGAGATCGCCTACGACCTGGCCCAGGACGAGCCGATGCTGCGCCTGGTGCAAGGCGACGTCGGCGCCGGCAAGACCGTGGTCGCCGCCCTCGCCGCCCTGCAAGCCATAGAGGCCGGCTACCAGGTGGCGCTGATGGCGCCGACCGAGATCCTCGCCGAGCAGCATTTCCTCAACTTCAGCAAGTGGCTCCAGCCGCTGGACATCGAAGTCGCCTGGCTGGCCGGCAAGCTCAAGGGCAAGGCCCGCGCGGCGGCACTGGAACGCATCGGCGACGGCGCGCCGATGGTGGTCGGCACCCACGCGCTGTTCCAGGATGAAGTGAAATTCAAGCGCCTTGCGCTGGCGATCATCGACGAACAGCACCGCTTCGGCGTGCAACAGCGCCTGGCCCTGCGCCAGAAGGGCGTGGACGGCAGGCTCTGCCCGCACCAGTTGATCATGACCGCCACGCCGATCCCGCGGACCCTGGCGATGAGCGCCTATGCCGACCTCGACACCTCGATCCTCGACGAGCTGCCGCCCGGGCGTACCCCGGTGAATACCGTGCTGGTGGCCGACAGCCGCCGCATCGAGGTGATCGAGCGAGTCCGCGCAGCCTGCCGCGAAGGGCGCCAGGCCTACTGGGTGTGCACCCTGATCGAAGAGTCCGAGGAGCTTACCTGCCAGGCCGCCGAGACCACCTACGAAGAGCTTTCCTCGGCGCTGGGCGAACTGCGCGTCGGCCTGATCCACGGGCGCATGAAGCCGGCGGACAAGGCCGTGGTGATGGAAGCCTTCAAGGAAGGCATGTTGCAACTGCTGGTGGCGACCACGGTGATCGAGGTCGGCGTCGATGTGCCCAACGCCAGCCTGATGATCATCGAGAACCCCGAACGCCTTGGCCTGGCCCAACTGCACCAGTTGCGCGGCCGGGTTGGCCGGGGCAGCGCCGCCAGCCACTGCGTGCTGCTCTACCACCCACCGCTGTCGCAGATCGGCCGCGAGCGGCTGGGCATCATGCGCGAGACCAGCGACGGTTTCGTCATCGCCGAGAAGGACCTGGAATTGCGCGGCCCCGGCGAAATGCTCGGCACCCGCCAGACCGGCCTGCTGCAATTCAAGGTCGCCGACCTGATGCGCGACGCAGACCTGCTGCCGGCGGTCCGCGATGCCGCCCAATCCCTCCTGGCGCACTGGCCGCAGCATGTCAGCCCACTGCTCGAACGGTGGTTGCGCCACGGCCAGCAATACGGTCAAGTGTGATCTATTTCGCTCTCGCTGACCGGCGTAGGTCTCAGTCTTGAAGCAGCTCTGGTTATACTGAGGGAAAATCCAGCTCGCATGGTCTCGTCATGACAGAAGCCGCCCTGGCCTCCGCCGATGCTCCGCACGCCCCCCAGGTCATCCTCCAGCTGCTCGCCAAGCTAGGCATCGCCTGCCGCGAGGTCAGCGACAGCGCGGAGCTGCCTGCCGCCCGCCGGGTCCAGGCGGTGCTGCTGGACGACGCCGTCGGCACCCTGCTGGTGCTGTTCCCGCAGAGCCAGTTGCTGGACCTCGCCCGGCTCACCGAACTGACCGGCCGCAAGCTGCTGGCGATCAAGCCCGAGCGCCTGGAACGAATGCTCGGCAAGCACGAGTTGCACCGCCTGCCGGCGTTGCCACCCCTGACCAGTTCGCCCTGCCTGTACGACGAGCGCCTGTTGCAGGAGCCGCGCCTGCTGATCGAGTCCGGCCAGCCCGGCATCCTCCTGGAGATCGCCAGCAACGACTTCCGCGGCCTGCTGGGCAAGGCCAGCGCCGCGCGCTTCGGCGAACCGCTGGAAAACATCAACCTGAACCTTGACCGCCCGGACGACGACCGTGCGGAAATCAGCCAGGCCGTGCAGGCCTTCACCGCCCGGCGCATCCAGCAGCGCCTGGAGCAGACCATCGAGATTCCACCGCTGCCGCAGACGGCGCAGAAGATCATCAAGCTGCGGGTCGACCCCAACGCCAGCGTCGACGACATCACCGGCCTGGTGGAAACCGATCCGGCGCTCGCCGCCCAGGTGGTCAGTTGGGCGGCCTCGCCCTACTACGCCGCGCCGGGCAAGATCCGCTCGGTGGAAGACGCGATCGTCCGCGTCCTCGGTTTCGACCTGGTGATCAACCTGGCCCTCGGCCTCGCCCTGGGCAAGAGCCTGAGCCTGCCCAAGGACCAGCCGCAGCAGGCCACGCCCTACTGGCAGCAAGCGATCTACACCGCCGCGGTAATCGAGGGCCTGACCCGCGCCATGCCGCGCGAGCTGCGCCCGGAGTCCGGCCTGAGCTACCTGGGCGGCCTGCTGCACAATTTCGGCTACCTGGTCCTGGCGCATGTCTTCCCGCCGCATTTCTCGCTGATCTGCCGGCACTTGGAGGTCAACCCGCACCTCGGCCATGCCTACATCGAACAGCACCTGCTGGGGATCACCCGCGAGCAGATCGGCGCCTGGCTGATGCGCGTCTGGGACATGCCTGACGACCTCTATTGCGCCCTGCGCTTCCAGCAGGATCCCAGCTACACCGGGCCGAACGCGGTCTACGCCAACCTGATCTGCCTGACCAACCGGTTGCTGCGCAACAGCGGCATCGGCGATGGCCCGCAGCAAGCGATTCCGGCGGCATTGTACGAGCGCCTGGGGATCACCCCGGAGAAGGCTGGGGACGCCGTGAAAAAGGTGTTGGAAGCGGAAGCGGCTCTGCGCGAACTGGCGGCCCAGTTCAATCGCTTGCCGGGGTGACCGGGTAGTCCGCCGCGAAACGCACTACCGAAGGGCTGCATCCGCAGCCCGGGCAAGATCGAAAGCCGCCGTCAGGCGGCTTTCTTCTCCGGAGCCTTCTTCTTCGGATTGAGGTACTTCACCAGGCCCTGGAACCAGATCACCAGCGCCGGATTGCCCTGTATCTGGATATCCTTGTTCTGGATGCCCTGCATGAAGGCCAACTGCGGGTTCTTCGAAGTCATCGCGGCGAAACCGTAGGCTCCGTCCTTGAACCCCAGGGAAAATGCCGGTTGCGGATGGGTACCGCGCTTGCTGCTCACACGCAGGTCCCTGACCAGGTAGTGGCGCGCCACCTTGCCGTCGAGGGTATGCAACTGGAACACCAGGTCCTTGCCCTCGAGCTGCTTCTGGAAAGCGGGATTGTCGCGGCTGGCCTTGGCCATCAGGCGACCAAGCATCCACAGGAGAAGACGAAATTTCATGCACGCGCCTCGATATCCGGGGAGATGAGCGGCGCATTGTAGCTGTTCGCGAGGAGGACTACAGCTGTCCTTTCGATGAGCGCGGAAGCGTCTTCGACGAAGCCCGGAGCCGCTCTGACTACAGTAAAAACGTTTATTTTCAATAACTTAATAGAAGTTTATTTCCGCACTGGAATTGAAAGTCATGCCACGAAAGCCCGTAACAGCGCGGACCTCGTTTTCGGTTGCGGAAACGTTTCTGGGGCAGCCAGCTCGCATGCTGGCGAATGAGGTGTTGGAGATCGGCCGATGTGACGGGAGATTTCCGGCACATGTCTTCGGGGGTGCAAAATCATTGCAGCCCCCTGGCCGAGACATGCCGGAAATTTTCCGATATCTCCCCGTGACCCAGGCAAGGCTACGCAGGTATCGGGTGGCGATCCCTCAGCGATCCAGGAAGGCAGGCTTGAGGCTCAGGCCTAGACGGGCTGCTGATCACTTATCAAGCGGCTTCATGATTTCCTTTAGATGGCCAAGCACTAGACCACCTAAAGCACCACTGAACAGCATTTTGTCAATAGCATTAATGTCTTCTACGCTAAGCCAGCGGAGCTTTGCGTCTCCCCACTGATAGGGGCCGGCAAGGTGCCACAGCCGAACAAGCACCAGCGCCCCGAGAATCCAAGCCCCAAACCTCAAGGCTTTGATCGTTAGACGATAGACCTCATTGTGCGCCCCTCTTCGCGGATCAAGCTCCTTCCATTTTAGCTCCTCACGAACGGCATCTGAATCCCCCTTCGCCTGCTTCAACCAGGGGGCATCCGACGGGAGCTCCGGGCCTGGAACCTCACTTTGCTTGACAGACTCCTTCTCAGGCTCCGACATTCATAGGCCTCCTGCCACGCAGGAGGTCCTTATAATGGTTACTGATGAGGTCGTCCGGAATCTCAACTCCGCGGAGTTCTGGATGATACACCGTATCCCATGGCGTCCCACTCTGGTGCGTCAGATAGGAAAGTTGAGGTCCAGACAAATGGCCATATTTATCAAATACATCTGTCAGGAAGTCTACGTCCTCCATATTGACTGGCGGCGGCCCCTCCCCAACCATGTGTAGCGGGATTGGATTACGACCGAACTGCTTGGTCGCATGATATAGGTCAGGCATCACTGGCCCGTACTGCCAAGCCTCTATACGGTTACGGAATAGGTCAATACCGCGCAGACCTAAGCTCCACCCATGCGCTATGTACACGAGTTTCATTAGCTGCATGGGGGTCAGACTTACTCCTTTTGACTTGGCGATTTTGAGGATCGCATCTGCCACAGTGAGCACGTCGTACATAAGCCCTCCTTGTCAGCCGATTTAGTCTATTCGTAGACAAAATGAGGCGAATTCTGCACAAGTCAAGAGCTGTGTCAAACCGTACCAATGTGTGCCATCACGCCCAGCACGCTCCGACTCGCTACGCGCCTGCCCTGCAGATGCATTTCACTCTCGCAAAGAGATTTGTAACAGCGGGACACCAGAGCCAGGCTGGCCTGATCGTGGCTCACCCTCAATCTGAGGTCGGATGATCCGGCATCAAGCCGGCCAGCCGCCGGTTCGAGACTTCAGCCAGTGGCCGGGGTGTTCGAAAGTCTTCGGGTACCCATCTACCGTTAGAGGTTGCCCCCTCCGGGGAAAACCGGCTGGGGGGGCAGGTCTAGCTATAACGTACCGTGAACCCCGACTGTGAAATTGAATATGACTCAACCAATCGATCCCCAGACAGCCGTGCTCTTGGCCCAGACACAGATTGCAGCAGTGACGCAGGCAGACACCCACACTGACGCCGTGGCTCAGTATTGGAAAGCCGATGGCTACCTACAAGCCTTGATTGACGCCGGCTTGCTAGATGCCGCACGGCTTCCTGAATTGAAAGAGTTGCTGGTTCGCACTTACGCAGAGTGGATTCCCCCACCCCACAACCCGGTCTATTGACCCCGCTTGCACAGAACGGCCAATCGACGGCTTAATGAACAGGTGAGTCTTGAGTGAGGCTGACGGGGGATTAGTCGGCGAGTGCCCTTGGAAGAAAAACCCCGACTGTCTGCGCGAACAGCTAGAGTTTCTGTAGCAGACTGGCCCCGTCCTGAGCATTCAGCCGGGGCCTTGCTACTTTCGGGCAGCGGATACCTGGCCTTGACCTCCTCGACCCTGGCTATCCAAGCGCTGTAGTTCGGTTCAGCGCCAGCCTTGACGTACGGAAAGGGAATTAAAACGCTCAACAAAGCACGACAATATCGCCAGCCGCCACACGCTCGGACAGAGATGTCAGCTTGCCGATCCCTTCCTGCAGAAATCGGCTGAGCTGCTCGATGCACTCGCGCTGGTCATCCGTGAGGCTGAACTCAGCCTCCATGCTTTCCATCAGGTCAAGGCAACACTGGTTGAGGAACCCCACCTCCAGTAACTCCGCCCGGAGCCTACGCCGCAACATCTCGTCCATACCAACATCCCTATCTACTCGACACATCAGCGAGGGACCGTAGCAAAAACGAGATACCGGTCACAATTATCAAAATGCTTAGGACCATGGGAGCGGATACCGCTCTTTGCTCGCCTGAACAGCCTTGACCTAGGTAGCTAGGTCCGGCTCGGAGCCGCCCTTGATCGCTTCGACCTCGGCCTCGACTTGGTAGGGCACGCAAGATAGCTCCTTTAGAGCAGGCCGTCATGATCCGGTAACACTCCTCTTGAACCCGCAGACCTGAGATCGAATCAACCTTTTTACACCACGACTGATCTGTGCCTTAATGAGCGCTCTTCTTTCACAGGTAGGTGATTTATGAAATCTAGATTAAATGTGCTAGCTCTAGGTTTGATCTTCGCAGCAAGCTCAGCACTTGCTGGCAACATTGTCCCTCGCGGCCTTAACAGCGTTGGTAAACTTGCCGAGTCCCCCAATGGAGTCTACCGCCTAGAGCTTACCAATACAGGCGACCTTGCCATCTTTGATAAAAACAACAAGTTCATCTGGAGAGCAGACGAGTCCACAGGGATTGTTGGAAAGATGACTGGCGATGGCTGCCGTCATGACGGATGGCGAATGCAGGTCTATGAGGGCATCAGTATCGAAGATCGCAAGGGGTGTTTTAAGTATCTAACCAAGATAGATAGCAACCTGCCTGAAAATGCTGGTGATTACACCAACTATGTCCTGCAAGATGACGGTAACCTTGTCGCATACCTAACAAATATCCGATGGAAAACAGGTGCGTATCGGACAGCTGCCGCCGGCGCCACACAGTCAGTTATTATTCCTCCGGGCACAGTCATGCCACGAGGCACCGTATATGTGAATGGCAATTACAGCTTCCGCTTTCAGACAGATGGCAATCTAGTAGTTTACAGTGGTTCTACTCCGATCTATAACGCGGAGCTTGATGGCAAGGGCGGAGTTAAAGCTCAAATGCAGTACGACGGAAACTTTGTCGTATATGACGCTAACGATAACGCGATTTGGCACACGCACACGGATGGTAATCAGAATGCCTACATGGCTTTCCAGCCCGATGGCCATTTGCTTATTGTGAAGCAGGATGTAATCTGGGCCCGCTTTGGGCACCAGTCGACATACTGGGCACCAGCCAAGCCAGGCTCTCCGTTTTTCATCCCTCTCGGCTGGTTGATTCCAGACTCCATCAACAACTGGCTTTAAGCCGGGTGTATGTATAAAGGGCCCCAGCTTGAAGCTGGAGCCCTTACATATCAAAGAGGTGAAGACTATCAGAACGCCCCCCCGCGGCCCTGGTACACTGGCCTATCGCCTCTACGCCTTTTTTGACGTCAACCACAAGGACAGGCTCAATTTCCCTCAGCCAATCCAGAGCGCTAGCCTGACAGCAATGCTGCTGCTTGCGATGCATTGCAGCCAGGCCTGGATGCAGACGAGCAGAGGTAGGTACAAAAATGTGGACCAACAGGCACCGATACGCTTAAGCTACAAAAATTTACCAGAACCCTCTTGCATTTCAAGCTTGAGCACAGATCATCGCAGTACAACCACTCAAGTGAGACCCTCAAAAATCCAAAATCAGCCCCAGAAGCAAGTAAAACATAAAAACAACTTTTTGGAGACTCAAAAAAATGATAACTAAAATTGAATTTTATATAATAGATTTCAAATACAGAATCTCCACCGAAAGAGATACTTTCCATGGAGAGAGTCGAACCGTTTTTCCTTCAGCCGTAATGCCTGAAAACTTTTCTGAAGACGGATTCCAGAAAAGAGTCGCAGAAATCCTGAACAGCAAAACACTCGAACTGCTGCCTCAAATTTTCATTGAGCACAACATCAATACCAACGACAGCAGCGCAATTTCCTTTGACCTAGAAGTAATTAAGTCAACAAAAGTCAACACTTCTGTCTCAACCAGCATCTCGCAACAACCATCCAACCCTCTATAAATAAGGCCAAGCGACAAAAATTTACTCATCAACATAGTTCAACGGGCACGATCATGATCGTAACTATCAGATTATGAAGATGATAGTTACGATCATCGAAAACATTCGACAAAAACATGATTTCGCGCACACTGAATATCGTGCCTCGGCCACCGCTTACCGATGTGCGCCGATGTTGCTCAACTCTTGCGTGATGGCTGGTGGATCTCCGCACACGATCCGCTCACCTTGAAACGCGGGTCGGCTCGGCTCAGTCAGACCTCGATATCGAACTGGGGGAGCTGCGGCGCCG